>PMOA01000047.1 GCA_003161635.1 Limisphaerales bacterium | reverse complement strand
GGTCGAAGCCGAGCGCAATGCCACCGTGCGGCGGCGCGCCAAAGCGAAACGCTTCGAGCAGGTAACCAAACCGCGCTTTCACCATGTCCGGCGGGATTTGCAGCACTTCCTCGAACACCGTTTTCTGCACGTCGGGCTGGTGAATACGAATCGAGCCGCCACCGAGTTCCACGCCGTTCACCACGATGTCGTAATGCTGGCCGCGGACTTTTTTAGGATCGGTCTTGAGCATCGGGATGTCCTCCGCCACCGGCGCGGTGAAAGGATGATGACTGGAATACCAGCGGTTTTGCTCGCGGTCGAAACCGAGCAACGGAAATTCGATGACCCAAAGGAAATCGAACCGGTTCGGATCAATGGCCAGCTTGCCTTGCGCCTTCAAAACATCGGCGCAATACAGACGAATCTTGCCGAGAATTTCACACGCATTCAGCCACTGGTCGGCGGCAAACAAAATCAAATCGCCTTCTTCGATGGCCAGTTTCTTCGTCAGCGCGGCTTTCTCGGCGTCGTTGAAAAATTTGACGATGGGCGATTTCCATTCATCGCCTTCGACTTTGATGTAAGCCAGGCCTTTCGCGCCGAAACTTTTCGCGTAATCGGTCATCGTCTCAATCTGGCCCTGCGTTGCGCACGCGAGGCCTTTGGCATTGAGCGCCTTCACCACGCCGCCGGAGGCGACCGCGCCGCTAAAAATCTTGAACTTGCTGGCGCGGAATTCCTCGGTGAAGTCCGCGAGTTCCATGCCGATGCGCGTGTCCGGCTTGTCAATGCCGTAGCGGTTCAGCGCTTCCTCGAAGGTCAGGCGCTTGAACGGCACGGGCACGTCAATGTTCAGCGCGGTTTTCCAGACGCGTTGGAGCAAGCCTTCAATCAGGCTGTAAATGTCCTCGCGCTCGATGAACGACATCTCGATGTCAATCTGCGTGAACTCCGGCTGGCGGTCGGCGCGCAAATCCTCGTCGCGGTAGCAGCGCGCGAGTTGAAAATACTTTTCGACGCCGGCGACCATGAGGATTTGCTTGAACTGCTGCGGCGATTGCGGCAGCGCGTAAAACAAGCCGGGGTTTGTGCGGCTCGGCACGAGAAATTCCCGCGCGCCTTCGGGCGTGGACTTGAAGAGCGTCGGCGTTTCGACTTCGAGAAAGCCCTGTTCATCCATGAAAACGCGCGTGGCGGTGGCCACTTTGCTGCGCAGGCGGAGGTTGCGCGCCATTTCGGGCCGGCGCAAATCGAGGTAGCGATATTTGAGGCGCAGTTCCTCGTTCACCTTGCTCGCGGCCTCCGGGTCGTCCACCGGGAACGGCAGCACTTCGGCGACGTTGAGCACTTCGAGTTCCTGCGCCATGATTTCCACTTCGCCGGTGGGAATTTTGGAATTGTTCGTGCCGGCGGGACGCTGGCGGACTTTGCCCGTGACGCGAATGACGCATTCGCTGCGCAACGCCGCGGCGCGCTCGAAAAGTTCCTTGGGCAAATCGGACGGGTCGAAGACGGTTTGCGTGCGGCCTTCGCGGTCGCGGACATCAATGAAGATGAGTCCGCCGAGGTCGCGGCGGGAGTGGACCCAGCCGGCCAGGGTGACGGTTTGCCCGATGTGTGCCGGGCGCAATTCGTTGCAATGATGTGTGCGTTTCATGAAATCATTCTGTTGGAGTTCAAGCTTTAGCTTGTTCCGTTTCATTTCCAGCCGCCAAGCAAGCTAAAGCTTGAACTCCAACGGCTGTAAAGCGAACGCGCATCTTGGCGGGAAACACGCCAGATTTCAAAGTAAAAGTAAGACCGACAAACACCCGGTCCTATTCCGGCAGCGCGACCCGATTTGTCGAATCACCCGTGTGCTTGAGCATTTGCTGTAATCCTGGAATGGAGACTTGCTGCACGCTGCCATCAGCAAGGCCGATGTTCCCCACTCCGTTGTGCAAAGCCTCCGTCCAGCCGGCGGGAATTTCGGGTCGCAATTCAAGCACTGAACGCACGGGAGATAAACCGTTGGTGACATTGCGGTCGCCGGTCAGCAGCATTGGCGGCCGGACCTCCGTCGCATCTAGGCTGACAAAGTAACTGACGTTTTGATTTTTCAATCTGGCGAAGCTGGCAGCGGCGGTTCGATCATCAGCCGGACAAACCAGGATTTTGGGCGTGCTCAATTCGTTGGACATGACCTGGAAATGACAAAACGCATTGCCGTCTTCGGCATATTCCATCGTGCCGTTTTTGTTCGTGGAAACGGCCATCGGATATTTGTCGCCGTTGTCCCCCTCCCAAAGGCGAAACGCCAGGCCGGCCTGTTTCAGGTTGTTGACGCACTCGATGCGCTTTGATTTGCGCTTGGCCGAGGCCAGCGCCGGCAGGAGCATGGCCGCCAAAATGGCAATGACGGCAATGATGATGAGCAATCCAACCAGGGTGAAACCTTGTCTTGTAAAATGCCGGGGTGTGGAGTTCATGCCCGAAACTATGATCTTCCCGCTGCCGGTTTCAAGTCATTCTTCAGTCAGGCTGCTGCGGCGAGATACTCCCAAAATCGTTTCTGGGTATTGTCCTGATTTGAACTGGGTGGGTGCGCCTGCACTGTCACCACCGAATTAAGGCGTGTTTGCAAATAGAAACAGCCGCATGAAAAAGGTGATAGCTTTTGGACTGCGCTGGCAGAGCGCAGCGGCGACAGCGCTTTTGCATGACAACCAAGGAGGTTGGCCGGATCCAAAGCGGTGTCGCGCTCCGCTTGCCGCCGCAGTCCATAACTTGTCATCCCATATCCCATTTTAAAACACGCCCCACGCATTGCCCTTTTCTGCTTTACCTTTTCCCAAAAGCTGTTTGGCTTGGGCCGGTTCCGGGTCAGCTCAATGTAAACATACTTTTCGCCATGAAAAAAAATCACCTGTTTATTCTTACGACAACGTTCGTCCTGCTGGGCCTGCTGGTCATGCTTAATTACGGTTGCGGAAAAAAGGAAACGCCGACGACCGGACAAAAAGGCGCGGCGATTGTCTCGGCGGAAAAAACCAGCTTCAACGAAGTCACGTCGCAACTCGATGCCGGCGGCAATTTTTATTTGTATCTCGGAACCGCGCAATGGCTGGAACATCTTTCCGGCCGCGTGGAAGCCTGGCGCACCACCGTCAACGCCATGCCCGCCCTCAAACCGGATGACACCACCAACGTCAATAAAGCCTTCAACATCGTTACGCGAGTGATCAAGGACAGCGGCGTCGAGGACATCAGCGGCGTGGGCTTGAGTTCGATTGCGATCGAGAAGGGACTGTATCGCAACAAGATGTTATTGCATCATTATCCGGGCAAAGGCTCGGGCTTCTTGTGGAAGTTTTTGGGCAAGGAACCGCACGCGCTCGCGGGACTTGATTTGCTGCCGGCCAACACCGCGCTGGCGATTTTTTCGGACCTGGACGTGCCGTTATTGTGGTCGGTTACGAAAGATGAAGTCGCCAAGTCCGAGTTTCCACAGGCGCAGGCCTGGTTGCAGAAACTGCCGGACCAGTTTGAAAAAAGCACGAAGGTCAAATGGGATCAATTCCTGAATTCACTCGGCGGCGAGTTTGGCCTCGTGCTCACGCTGAACGAATCAAACAATGTTCCGATTCCGCTGCCGTCGGGACTGATTCAGATTCCAGAACCCGGCCTGCTCATCGTCGTCAAGGTCAATGACGACACGATTTTCAGCCGCATTGACGAAGAGTTGAAAAAAAATCCGCAGGTCATCAGCGTTAATAAAACTGAACTCAAAATGCGGACAATGCCCATGCCGATTCCGATGGCGATAAATCTTCGTCCCACGACCGCCAGCAGCGGCGGTTATCTGTTCATTGCTTCATCCGATGCACTGGTTGAAGAAGCGTTGGCCGTGAAGAGCGGGCAAAAACCCGGCTTGAAAAGCACGGACGAATTCAAGCGCCTCGCGCAGAACATTCCTGACAAGGGAAACCAGTTCACCTTCATGAGTGAACGGTTCGGCCAAGCTCTGTTCCAAATTCAAAAGCAGGCCGTGAGCGCATCCGCCCTGCGCGGCTCATCACCGGCACAAGCCCAATGGATGCAATCACTCTTCCGTCAGAACCGGCCTGTATTTTCCTATTCCGTCGGCGTCAACACTGAAGACGGCTGTCTGACCATCGGCAACGGCAACCAAAGCGCCGCCGTCGTTGCTTTGCTTCCAGCCGTCGCCGTGTCCGGATTGCTGGCCGCCATCGCCATTCCCAATTTCGTGAAAGCCCGGTCCACCTCGCAGCAAAACGCCTGCATCAACAATCTTCGGCAACTCGACGCCGCCAAGCAACAATGGGCCTTGGAAAAAGGCAAAAAAGACGGTGACGTGCCGGCCAAGGAAGACCTGATGCCTCACCTCCGCAAGTGGCCGGTCTGCCCGCAAGGCGGCACTTACACCATCAACACGGTCGGCAAGCCGCCCGAGTGCAGCATTCCCGGCCACGCGCTGCCTTGAATCGCTTGGTAGCGTCGGGCGTCCCGCCTGACGTAGAGGGCGGCATCCTGCCGCCCGGATCGGACGCCTGGACTTTTCAACCGTGCGGTTATTCTTCCAAGCCTTGATTGTCTTGGCGCGCTTAGTCCACCGGGCTGGACGCCCGGCTCTACGGCAGGCAGGATGCCTGCCGCTATGATGGTAGTGTCGAGATGCGCCGCAGTGGATTGCCGGTTAAATTCCCCGCTCGCCACGCCCGTCCGGTTGAATTAATCTTCCCTCGCCATGACGCCATTGCCGCAACCGGATGTAATTTTTACCCACGAAAGCGATCTCGACGGACTGCTGGCCGGTGCGTTGTTGCAGCGGCTCGCTCAGAAACTTTTCGGCACGGACATCCCGCTGGAAGCGTATCACTACAATTTTTGGAAACAGCGCGAGCTGCGCGAAAGGTCCGCGTGGGTCGCGGACTTCACCTTTGAGCCGCGCCTCGACAAGCCGGATTGGGTCGTCATTGACCATCACGTCACGGAAACCGCGCCGAAAAACGCGCGGCTTATTCACGACGTGAACAAATCCGCCGGGCTGCTTTGCTACGAACTTTGCCGGCAGCACGGCATTGCGTCGCCCGCACTGGACCGGCTCGTGCATTTGAACAACGTCGCCGATTTATTTTTGGAGGATGATCCCGATTTCGTTTTGGCCTGCGATTACGCGAACCTCGTCAAAATTTACCAGTTCTGGAATCTGCACACGCTCATCGGCGGTGAAATTGAAAAATTGCTCGACCATCCGCTGCTCGAAGTCATGGCCGTCAAACGCCGCATTGAGAATCCGATCGGCTTTGAATGGAGCAAATCGAACATCACGGAAATCAGCCCGGCCATGGGGTTTATGGACACCGTCGTCGGCAACAATAATCTCATCGTCCACCAATTGCTGGAGCAACAGGCGACGAAATATCCGGTGCTGGTCACGTTGTTCCGGCGCGGGAACGCCGTTTTCGCCAGCTTTCGCAGCCGCAACGGCGAAGCGCTCAAAGTTGCGGAAAAATTCCAGGGTGGCGGCCACGCCAACGCCGCCGGCGCCATTCTGCCCAAATCCGTCCGGAACATTTCCGATGGCGTTGAATACCTGCGACAAGTTTTGAATCCGAAAAACGAGACGCAACAGACGCGGCTTAACAGTTTGGAAAGTCTGTTCGCCGGAATTGAAGCTGAACAAAAGAAGTGACCGCCAATGGAGGCGCGGGTCGGAATCGAACGCGGAAGCTTAACCGTTCCGAGCCTGACACACTCTGTTTCAAGGCTTAGTCTAGCCTTGTTTTACAGGCGTTCAAGCCCATTTTTCGACCGCCCATTCAACGCCCGCTCATTGCCCCGTTACTGCCCCTGTATTGCTCTTCAGGTGTAACTTTAGGTGAAACTTTTTCAGCTTTCGTAGCCTGCAATGCTTGAAATGAACCCCCCAATCCGGTCGTGAACAGCGACCAGCACTGCGTTCCTAACGCCGCCACAACATGGGCGGCTGACAGTGGAGGCTTGCGCCGCGAAGTGTGGTCGCGGAAAACGGGAAGGGGGGCAACCGATTACTGTTACCTCTTCACGCGCCGTTGAATCGCCTCCGGCGCGCGGATGAGGAACCATACCGCGGCCCCGAAGGCCAGCAATGAGACGGTCGCAGGTTCGGGGATCGGTGTGAGCAAGAAGGCCTCCGTTCTGCCTAAAGGATCGGTGCCCCACCCGGTAATCTCCCCACTGTCGTTGATTCCGCTGGCGTGGTTCAGCGTCCAGCCGGAATTCTGGCTGATAAGGCTGTTCAAATCGATAACGGTCTGACCGTCGAAGAGGATGGCGTGCCAACTGGCACCGCTGGTCCCCTCCCCGACCATTTGGCCATTGTTATTGATATCGTAAGCCCTGCTAAACTCATTATCGCCCAAAGTGCCAAGTTCAATCATGCTCCCGCCGCTGTAAAGAAAAGCGTGCTGGGCGCCATTGGGGGTAGAAGCATACCCTACGACTTGGCCGCTCTCATTTATGGCAGTTGCAAAAGTGTTCTGACCACCGAAGGTGTTTGGAAGATCGCGCATTGTTCCACCATTGTAGAGGTATGAGCCATAGGCGCCGCTGGTGGTGATGTATCCACCCACCACCTGGCCATTATTGTTGATACTGTTGGCTCCGCTTCCGGTTCCCAAAGTGCCCAGGTCGGTCATGGGGCCACTGCCTTTTATGAAGCCGTGGTAGGCACCGCCGGGGATAGAAGTAGTCCCCACGACTTGGCCATTATTGTTGATACCATAGGCAGTGCTATTAAGGGTGCCTAACATGCCTAAATTATACATACTTCCCCCGCTGTAGAGGAACGCGCGCCCATCAGAGCCTCCCACCACTTGGCCCTGGTCATTGATGGCATAAGCCTGACTCCATGAACCAAACAAGGTGCCAAGATCGGTCATGCTCCCGCCGCTGTAGATAAAGGCATGAGTCTGGTTGAAGCTGGTTGTAGAATAACCTGCCACCTGACCGCTGTTGTTGATGCCGTAAGCGTAGCTGGAACCGCCACCCAAGGTGCCAAGACCGGTAACCGAATAGGTCACCTCGGCAAATGTAGCCGGCACGATGGCGACCAGCAGCAGGGCTGCTCCCGCACGCACTACTGCGCCGAATGAATGACACACAATTTGAATTTTCATGGGCTTGGTGAAGTTGTTTCTGAGACTATCTGATTAAGTAGCAAGCTTACTAATTTCCCAGTTCCTGTCGAGGAATAGTTATTCACAACCGCCACCGTCGTTTCAATCTGCGGTTACCACGGCTGTCAGGGGATTCATGCGCCGTTCCCGCTTGTGCCGCCAATATTTTGAAATCTCTTTCGTGGCCTTATGTAGCCAGTCTCGGTCAGCCGCGAGCCGAATCATTTCGACTGCCGCAAACCATTTCGGAGCGTTGGGAGCCGGATCGCCCAGCGGCGTCAGCTTGCCCACGGCCATCAAAATCTAAATGTCATGCTCCGCGAAGCCGAGCAGTTTCGCCGTCGCCGCGACATCTAGGCGTGTCGGCAAATCTCTTGCCGCCCAGGTTGCCGATCCATTCCGGCAGCCAAGTTTCGTCACTCCGCAGAATTAAATGGTGCGACCAAAGCAGCGTTGAATTTTCCGCTATCCATCTTCACTTTGTTACGGCGCGGGTGCGTTCAATGCCAATGCGTGCTGGACGGTAAAATCACGCAAATTATACGTGGCATGGTCAATGAATGTTTTTGCCCGCTTGGGGCAATAAACACCACTGCAAACGAGTGCCGGAATCGAAAATGGCTGAACTTCGAGCAGAATAGCGGGGAATCAGGTTTGGCATGTCAGTTGCGTCTGTTCCGTTCATGCAGATTTTTTCCAGCGCACATTGGATTTGCTTCGCGGCCTTTGGCGAAGCGCACGCGGCGGTATCACCGCCGGTCATATTGATTTCCAGTTAGTCTGCCAGCAACCTGCACGCTGCTTCATTATTCCAGTCCCGGCCGGCGGATCAACCCACCCGGCCGGGGCTTTTCATTTTGGGCGCGGTTGCCGGCGTATTGACACCCCACGCGACCTGTGCTTGAATTACTTCAAGCGCAGGGTGAAATAAAATAAACACAAAAACAATAAACTCATGAAAAAAACGAAAACAACCATTGCAGCGACCGTCGTGTTGGCGGCTTGCGTGAGCGCTGGGTTGCTCGCGGCGGACACGGATGCGACTATTACGGCGAATCATTCTGAAACCAATGGCCAGGGCGGCAATGGAACACTGGCGACTGGTTGGTATGGAACTGGTTATGATGGTGAAACAGGCTATTTCAATCCGGCGCGTTCCGATGAATATAATCCTTATCCGTTCTACAATTTCGTAGGCGGAGAATCGTTTGGTATTTTATATGAATATAACTTGCCCGACCAGAATGAAAGCCCATTGAACCCGCAAGCGGCTCTAACCCGGCACAGTGTGACTGCGCCCCACCTAAAGCACCGTATGAGCAGTTTAAATTTAAGGAAAAAAGCAGCGCAAGTTGTCCCAACTCGCAGCACTCAAAACCTGCCACCCGCTGCGGATTGAGGACAATCCGCGCTCCGGTCAAACTGAGCCACTACCATACTTTTGACGCGAGAGTTGTGTGTTCAGCACTTTTTTAGTTGCCCGAACAATTTACAGGGAAGTTCGTTGAAGGTTTTTTGCCCGGGGCAAGGGAGTTCACAGAGGCAGCATCCGCCGGTTGGCCGCCTGCATTCCACGTCAACCTGGCCTCCGTTCCGCTTGTGTGCTCGTTCCGTCGCGCTGAAATGGCACCCGCCCCCGCGCCAGACTTTCAGCCAACTGGCTTGACGCCGTAAGCCGAAAGACTGGCTTGCCCAAGACACCCGACGCGACCGAACTGCGCCACCGCTGCACTCCGCCCAGGTTGCCGCTCCATTCCGGCAGCCAAGTTTCGTCACTCCGGGGAATTGAATGGTGCGACCAAAGCGGCGTTGAATTCTCCGCTCTTGATACTCCGAACCCAACGCCGCTCTCGTCGCAAAGTGTAGTTAGTCTTGACAGATTCACGCCTTCCCAACAGCGTATGCAAATTGTTTGATAATCCGTGGAAAAGTCATTTACTCAAACCCAAGGAGAACCAATGAACACAAAACCGTTCTACCGACGACTGATAACGCTGGCCGTCGTTTGCGCCAGCAATGGAGCAGTCTTGACTGGGTGCCAAGGCACGCCGCCGGCTGCTGCCCCACCACCTGCCGCCTCCACACCGGCAACAAACTGGTCGAACTTCTATTATATTGGCGGCAACCCGCCTGCTTTGACGATCAGCGCCACAGTCACCCAGACCGGGCCGCCGCAATGGTGCTATTCGGTGCAAAGTTTCTCATTTAATTCAGGCGGGACAAACTTCATGCCTCGAACACCGCTGCCGGGAAATCCCGGCTTTGGGTTTGGCGATTCGGGTTCGTTCACAAACATTGATGTGTCGGCACCCGGCTGTTCTGGCACCATCTCCACTCCCGGCTGGAGCGTCGTGGCCGGGTCTCAAGTTTCCTTTACCTATGCCGGTGCCGCACCGAAAAGCAGTCTGGTGCAGTTTTGCCTGAGTTGTGACAAAACGAACGGAACCGTTACCATCAAAGTTACTGACGCAAAAGGTGACGTGACGAGCATAGGTCCAATTGCAGGCCCGCAATAAAATGGTTGAACGGTTCTGACAGGCATATTGACGCGGTGACATCCCCGGCCTAGCTTCCGGCCATGTGCGCGCGATACACCCTCACACTGGATCAGGCACGGCTGGTCATGGCCGGACTGGTCCACATCTTCGCCTTTGCGCCGCGCTACAACATCGGCCCAGCCCAGCGCGTGCCGGTGCTGATGGATACCCCGACGGGTTTCAAGGCTGTCGAAATGCACTGGGGCATCCCCTCCGAGTGGTCAAAGACGCTCCACATCAACGCGCAGGCCGAGCGCATCCAACAGACCGCCACCTTCAAACCGCTGCTCGGCCAGCGCTGCCTGGTGCCGATGGACGGCTTTTACGAATGGAAACCGGACAAATCCCCCGTGCGGTTCGTCCGCCGCCGGCGCGAACTCTTTTACGTGGCCGGCCTGTGGAAGGAAGTGGTAAAGCCGGGCATTGATCTCCCGCTGGCGGAAAAATGTTTTGTGCTGCTTACCACCGCCGCCAATTCGAGCGTCGCGCCCATCCACGACCGGATGCCGTTCATCGTCCGCGACGGGCACTACGACTGGTGGCTGAACGAAGGGCTGAAGGACACCGTGCTGAATTTTGCCGACGACACGCCGCTGGACTGGTATCCCGTCAGCCGCGAAGTGAACAACGTCCGCAACGAGCATCCCGACCTCATCCGACCCGCGCCGGTGGAGAGGGAGTTTTTTTAACCACAGTTATCCGTTCCTATCATTCTCGGAATATTTTTGTAGCAGTACACGAACCGACGTTTTATAGTCACATTTCGATATGAATGGCTCCACAGTAGTAATACTGGGCGCTGGTGCCAGTAAGCCGTATGGGCTACCGCTTGGTCGTGAGCTCCGGGATCTCGTTTTAAAGATTCCGACACACGACCCAACAACCAAACTCCTCAAGCGATTCAACATTTCTGATGAAGATTTCAAAAACTTCAAAGCCGATTTCCAGACGTCAGCATCTCCAGACGTCAGCATCTCCAACGGTAGATGCATTCTTAGAGAAACGTCCTTCATGGATGAAAATTGGTAAAATTGCTACAGCCATCGCTCTTGATGGTAAAGAGAAAGAAGAAAAGCTTTTCCCGCCAAACCAGCCTAAAGATCACTGGTATGAAGCGCTGAGGCACAGCCTCCAATGTGCTTCATGGTCGGCACTTAAGAAGAAAAAAGTTAGGGTGATTACGTTCAACTACGACAGAACGTTGGAGTGCTATTTATGCGGAGTCATAGAAAACAATTTCAAGATTTCAAGGGGCAAGGCGGCTGGTTGGCTTTCAGAAGAGTTCGTTATCCATCCGCATGGGCACTTGGCGAGTACAAAGGGGAGCGTTTACATTGGCTGTCTATGGATCGAAAAGACGAGTACTCACGCATCAAAGAAGCACTACGGTCAATTGTTGTCGTCTCAGAGGCAAATCCGAAAACGTTGGCATTCTCCAAATCAAGATCACTCCTGAAGCAGGCAGAAACCGGTGTGTTTCTAGGATTTGGATTTAATGAGCAAAATATGACTCGGCTAGGCTTTCCACGATTATGTTATGAAATTCCTTACCTCTCTGTTTACGCAAGTCATCGAGGAATACACAAAGATGACTGGCAAAGAATCTGTTTAAATTATTTTGAAGCTCCATTTATGTCCAAACAGACTTGGCCATCTCTTTCCAAAATTATATCAAAAATTATATCGAAGAGTGGATGATACATTCAGCGTCAACTTAGCCTCCGTTCCACTTGTGTGCTCGTTCCGTCGCTCTGAATGCACCCGCCCCCGCGCCAGACTTTCAGCCAACTGGCTTGACGCCGTAAGCCGATAGACTGGCCTGCCCCAAAGCCCGACGCGACCGAACTGCGCTACCGCTGCACTCCGCCCATAATGCCGCTCCATACTGGCAGCTGGGTTTTGTCAATCCGCAGAATTGAATGATATAAGGACATTGCCTTCGAAGTGCTGGGCGCGGATGTTCTGAAAGCAGTGCGACGTGAGGAATAAGGCCGTTTCAGATTTGAAGTGCAGCGACAATTTCGATGCTAATTGTTCGGGCGATGCCGCTTCCGAACTCGATCTGACGGTTTCCGGCCTGGTTTTCTATCGCATGGGCGCGCGCGTCAGAGATTTGATCAGCCGTTCTGTGGAAAAACGTTGATTTGACATAACCTCGGTATTTTGATAAAAACCCTAAGCAGTAAAACCCTAAGCAGGAAAGAAAAACAACCAAGATTAAACGTATAAAATTATGAAAATCAGCGTAAAAACCACCATCGGTTTAACGAGTCTCGCGGGACTCTTGATCGGGAACACGGTATTCGCTCAAAACTTGATTCAGAATCCCGGCTTCTCAACCGGAGATTTGACTGGTTGGACGCAACCGAACCCAGGCCCAATAAGCGTCATTGCCACAGGCGGAAACCCAGTGGACTATGCTTGGTTAAACAATTCGGTGGTAGCTTACAATCTTGCTTTGTCCCAGACGACTCCTAATGGCAGCGTTGTTGGCGCAGGATTAACGGTCAACTATTCGTTCGATCTGCTGGGCGGTAATCAGGCTAATGGCGGAGTTGATTTCATTCACATATGGGATAAAAACTCTGTAGGTGGCGTAATCAGTCAGGGCCCCGGCTTGCTTGGGCCTTATTTCCCATCCGCCAGCGCTTGGACTCACTACTCTGGATCATTCACGACAGTGGCGGGCAGTGATCACTTGGGTATCGAGTTCGACGCGACTACGGGTGCCGCCACCGGCAGCGTGGATCAAATGGGCATTGACAATGTCGTGCTGAGTGTAGTTCCGGAGCCGACGACCCTTTCTTTGGCCGCGATGGGGCTGCTTGGGGTCTGGACACTTCGCCGCAGCCGCAAGGCTTGAGGCGCTTTCGGGATCAAGTCAAGATTTGGGCAAAGAGCCTGTGCAAGCAGGCTTTTTACCTTTTTGGTTGGCCACGGGTCGGGTGCAGTAGCACTGGCGGAAGTAGAAAATGGCCATGTCGTTCCCCAGCAAAAATCTTGACAGTACAATCTTAATTGTAGTAAAAACTACTATATTCAATGTTGTTACGCCAAGTCCATTTGTACTGTTCCGTACTCCAAATCAAAACCGAAAAACACAGGAGTCGTAGTTCGTAGTATGAAAACCTCTTTCAAAACAACGTTGATGAGTTTAATTGTGTCTGCGCTTGGCTATGGGCCAGNNAATGGCCAAGACGCTGGCAACACGCCCTAAAGGATCACTTATGATGAACGTCACCTTGAAGCAAGCACTCCCCATCCATCTGACAGCGATCGCCTTGGTGTTTGTTATCGGTACGGGTGTGAGCAGAGCACAAGTGCAACTCAACCTTCAGCCCGGTGTTCAGTTGAGCTGGCTTGAAAACACGAATGATACCTGCCACCTCCAATGGTCCCCCAACCCAGCCACAACATGGACCGACCTCATAGCGGCGGCGGGCAATGGCCTGACAAACACATATTTTGATCCGTTCCCCATCGGCACGCGCACCTATCAGCTTTTGGACATCGTTCCCGGTACCCCCGCGTCTTCCGCGCTACCCTCGAATGGAGGATTCGAAAGCGGAACCGGACGCAGCGCCACCGGTTGGACTGTGGATACGGCCGCCGGCGGCCCGGTGTATGGGGTTCGCACCAACGACAACCCTCACAGCGGCTCGTACAACTTCGAAGTCTATCTGGCCAGCACCGGTGCTGGACCGGTTGTTCAGTTTAATCAGTCCGGTATACCCGTGACAGGAGGAACTGCCTACCCGTTCACCTTCTATGCCAGTGCTTTGACGGGCAGCACGGGATATAACGCACAGTGGCGAATTCTGTGGAATGCCGGCGGAGACACGGGCTACCAAACTTATACTCCCGGAAACAACGCCTACGCCGCAATCAGCAACTCCGTTACCGCTCCTGCCAGCGCGACGTCGGCGACCATCTATTTCCACTTTGCGGGCGCGGCGATTCCCAGCCAGTCGGCCACGATTGACTTGGATGACGTCCTACTCGGGTCCGGCGGATCCAGCCCCGGCACCCCCGCCGTAACCAATGTCCTTGCGGTGGCCAGCCTGCCGATGGCCCAAATCAGTTGGCCGAGCACCGTCGGCGTTCAGTATTTCCCCCAATCAACCACCAATCTTACTGTCGGCATCTGGACCAACAACTATCCCATGGTCACGGGCGATGGCACCACCAAGTCGTTCCTGGCGCCGATGACGAACAGCGCCGGGTTCTTCCGGCTGCATATTCCGCCCGTCGTTGTCCTGCCGCCGACAAATCTGCAGCAAGTCCCATCGGGGACCACCAATGCCATTGCCCTGGATTGGACTGCCAGCGCCTCGCCCGGGGTGACCGACTACTTCATGTCCTATAGCGATACCAACACAACCACGACCAATACGATGAACCTCGGGAACGTGACCAGCACCGTCATCTCCGGCCTGACGTCCGGCGAGACCTATTTCGTGTCGATCATCGCCATCTCTGCCAACGGCCAGAGCCAGCCGGCCACCATCCAAGCTCAAATTTCCACCAACAACAGTGGTGTCGTATGGTTGGAGGAGTTTACTGGCGGCGAGATCGATCCCAATACGTGGACCTATGACGTTGGCGGCAGTGGTTGGGGCAACGGCCAATTCGAATATAACACCGCCCAGCACCAGAATTCTTACATTACGAACGGAAATCTTGTTATTGAGGCTGACATTACCAATTATATGGGAAACTTGTTCACGTCCGCGCGTATGCTTACCCAGGGACGATTCGCATTCAAGTACGGCAATCTCGAAGCCCGGATCAAAGTCCCGAATACTGCCAATGGGTTGTGGCCCGCCTTTTGGATGATGGGCAATAACGCCGGTGCTATCACCTGGCCAAACTGTGGGGAGCTGGACATTATGGAGTTGGGCTCCGCCGCCGGGATCGCCTCGAACATCCAGCAGGAACTGATCGACAGCGCGATACACTACGCGGATACCAATAACAACGCTGTTAATGCTGCGGCGTGGCTCACGGCCCCGGAGGATCTCACCCAAGATTACCATCTCTACCAGATGTCCTGGACGCCGACGAACCTCACGTTTTCTCTCGACAACGTCCCCTTCGGCTCCTGGGATATCACCGACATCCCCATGTTTCAGCAGCCGATGTTTCTGATACTGAACCTTGCCATCGGTGGCTATGATCCTTCCTATACGGGAGTGTACAGTCCCGCCGCGGTCACGGTCCTCTTCCCGGCCAGGATGTATGTCGATTATATCCAGCTGACTGACAATGGGTACACGCAGTTGTATTTCGGCGATAATTCCGCGGAAACCGGCAATTTCGGGGTGTTTGCCGGAACGACGCCGGTCAACGATTCCCTGACCTACGGAACTGGATTGGAAACGAACTTTGCCTACAGTAACCTTGCCGCACTGTACCTCTGGAACGACATGACGGCGAACACCAACCCGCCGGCGCCATCCGAAGGTTCCTCCTGCTGGTCGTTCAATATCGCCGCGGGCAATTGGTTCGGAATGGGAGCGTTTGTTCCTAATTTCCGGAACATGATGAATTACTCGGATGGCTATCTCCACTTTGACATTCAAGCCACCGCCGGAGACACCACCCCCATGAAAGTAGGAATCGCCAGTTCCGTGGCTGGCGATAGCGGTGCATTCTTCCTTCCCGTGGGAACCGACTCGAGTTCGGAGTTCTGGTTCCCGCATGACGGCCAATGGCATTCCATGACCATGCCCTTGAACCGATTCGCCAACACCGATTTCCACACCGTGAATCAGTTTTTCATGATTGCGAGCACCACCGACCCAACCGCGCCGCTGACCCTGTCCATCGACAATGTCTGGTGGCAGCCCAGCGTAGCCCGGGTAACCCCTCAGAATGGCAATTTCGGTGTCTACACGGAGACGGCATCTCACAGGAACGCGGGATCATTTACGCTGGGTGTTCAAGGCAACTTCTTCGTTTGGGCGAACACGATGGTGGCCGCCACACAACACCCCTATGAGGGCACCCAGGATATCAGTCTTGTATCTGCGCCCGGTATTACCTGGTCGGGGATGGCCTTTACGCCCAACGTAAAATACAATCTGTCGGCGTTCCAATACACGGGTTGCAACCTGGAGTTCGCCATGAAGACCACCTCCACCACCCCATTCATGGTCGGCATGCAGAGCGGCGACCTCAGTGGGGTTGGGCAAAAATGGATCACCTTCGGGGGGCCGGGCAGCGATCCCTACGGATTTGTTCGGGACGGTAACTGGCATGTGGTTGACATACCAATGTCCGCGTTTGGCCCGGAAGTTGACCTTACCGCGGTCAGCCAATTCTTCGAGATTTTGAGCACCACGGGGCCGATCTCGAATATCGAGTTGGATGATATCCACTTTACCAACGGCGGAGTGGCTTCACCACCCGCTTCACCACCCGACCAATAAAATGGCGTCGTCACTCGCGGGACGATGACCGTCGGCATTTTGCCCGTACTGTCCAAAAACCCAGACGACATTCAACCAGGCACGGTGCGACGGATGGACTGGCCGACGGCCGACGCTACTGAAATGATGGCCCGATGAATCCGTTTGGGTCGCTTTTAATCTGTGTCGCTGGCTGGATGAACCGCAACCAGCAGGAGGTCATCGCGTATCTCTTCGTGATTCGTCTCGCCACCCGTGAGGTGCAGATCGCGGGAATAGTTCCCGAACCGAATGAACGCTGGATGAACCAGATGGCACGCAATCTCACCGACCCGTGGGACGGATTTTTGCGTTCCAGCCGATATCTGATCCACGACCGGTCAACGGTGTTCACGGAACAATGGTTGAGGCGCTGATTACGAATTTTTCTGCCGATCAGACTGAAGCTGAGCTTGGAGAAGCTACAGAGCAGTTGGCGTTTTTTGAACGCGCTCATAATCGGACAACATTGTTGAGGCAAGAACGATGAAGGCAACGTTTATAGGTTCTCGAAGATTTGGAGCGTTAATTCGATTGCGTGATGGCAGCCAATGGCGACCGGAAATCCACCGGCAGCAACTTTGGTTGCACGCTGCGTTGCGGATTTTCCTGCCAATCTTTTTCCCAATCATCCAGCGACGGCACGGTGACTTCCACCTTCGTCCCGCAGAGCGGGACTACGGCGGGACAAGTCGGCGTGTTTCGAGCAGGCATGATGCACCGTCTTGGAATTGTGCCCCAACGCCTGCTGCGCGAACCGCTTCGGGTAACGGTTCTGGTCAAACAAATGTGCCTGCTAGTTTGACGAATATTACAGCTATAGCAGCAGAATCAGATGGGCGCATCTTGACACTGCCCCAATGCAGTATCGCGGTAAGCGGAGCGCCGATCTCCGAATCGGCACGAACAGGCGATTCCCTGCGAGCCTTGCCGAATCGGAGTTCGGCGCTCCGGGGGCAGTGTCAAGTTGCGCCCGATCAGATTTCGGGATTGAATTCGCGCTTGCAATTCCCCGGCAAGAGCACACGCTGGCGGTTCAGCATCAATCGAAAAGTCATTATGAAACTGGCGTGGTTGGTTAAGTTGGTGGTGGGGGTGGGCAGAGTCCCGTATCGGGGTGTCGCGCGCTGTTGGCATGCCCCGAAAGCTCGCGGTGATGCCGCCTGGGAAGCAAACTGAACTCAGACAAACACTTGAGGTGATGAAATGGTCCTTTAATTTTCTCCGGGTGTCAGCCGACGACCAGAGGATCGAGAACCTCAAGGGGTTGAGCTTGTTCAAGCGGCTGACGGCGCGCGAGCTGCGGGAGCTGGACGAGTTGTTGCACCAGAGGTCCTACCAGAAGGACGAGGTGATCTTCGATGAGGGGGACACTGGCTTGGGGCTGTTCATCGTCCTGAGCGGCCGGGTGAAGATCGTGTCCAGTCATGCGGCCTTGCAGCACCTCGCGCCGGAATTTGGCCCGGGAGATTGCTTTGGCGAACTGGCATTGTTCGAAGAAGAACAGCGGACCGCCCGGGCAGTGGCCCTGGAGCCGACGCAGGTTTTGGCCTTGTTCCGCACGGAGTTTGTCTCGCTGCTGGAACGCGACCGGGGCATTGGGGTGAAGATTCTCTTTGAACTTTCGCGAATGGTGGTATGGCGTTCGCGCAAGCTGTTGGCAAACCAGCCGCATTTGCCGACGGTATGAGAAACGAGCCCGAACCAGGTATTTTAACCTGGGGCGTGATCATCGTGGTCACGTGTCTGATCCTCTATTTGTTCGAGAGGATCCTTTGGCTGGTGGTGCCGGGGCTGCTGACGCTGGTGGGCTACTATTGTCTGCAGCCGTTAGTGCAGGCCTTGGTTCGAGCGGGGTTAAAACACCGAACGGCAGGCAAAGTTGTCACCGGGCTCCTGTTCCTGGTGACGGTTCTTGGAGTGATTTTGCTTTTATCCCTGGCAACAACGCGAGCGGCGGGCTGGAAGGCGGTGACGACCCATTATGTGCAAGGGGGGCTGGATTTTCTGGGAAAGACCGAGGCACAGTTGGTGGAGAAACTGCCGATGGTGAAAAGGTCGGCCCTGGTGCGGAGCACCCCAACGAATCTGGACGCGGCGGCTGGGCAGTTTGTGGACAACTACCTGGGCCGGCTGCTATTGCAGATGGTCCACTGGGTGCCTTCGCTCCTGCTGGTGCCTTATCTGGCCTACTTCATATTGCAGGATGGGAATCGGTTCAAGAAACACATGATCCGCAGCGTGCCCAACGCATTTTTCGAGAAGACACTGCTGTTGTTTGACCGCGTGGACCGCAGCCTGCAGAGTTATCTGATTGGGATGGTGAAGCTGACGTTTCTGGACACGGCCTGTCTGGGGCTGGGCCTCTGGCTTCTGGGGATTTCCTATCCCATCCTGCTGGGGCTGATTGCGGCGGTGCTGGCCTGGCTGCCCTACGTGGGGTCGGTGGTGGGGTGTGTGCTAGTGGTCATGGTCGCGGCGACGGACTTCTCCAATGAGCCCGTGATCATCTATGGCTGCATGGTGCTGTTCATCTGTGTCCGCCTCCTTGATGACTTTGTGTTCCTGCCGCTGACGGTGGGCCGGAGCCTGCGTGTCCACCCGGTGTTGAGCGTATTGATGTTATTCCTGGGCGCGGCGGTGGCAGGGCCGGCGGGTCTGCTGCTGGTTTTGCCAGTTCTAGGCGTGGTGGCGGTCATAACCGAAACGCTCCGCCAAATTCTCACGGATGAGCGTCTTCGGAAGCGATATCGTCACGCCCGCCAGCTTCAGCGGACGATGGCCGAGGTTGGATAGGCATCTCAATTGACCGGTGCAGGCCAAGAAAAGATGCCCGTCACTCCCACATCTGGCGGGCCAGCGACCGCTTGATCCTTCGCTTTGACCTTGGTCCATTGAGTTCATTAAAACCCCATCTTCTCTAACAACGAGCGCCAAAGCGGTCGACTTGGAGGTAAAGTAGGCGAGTCTTTCGAATCTGCTTTAGTTTTGACTTCGTTTGGAGGTTGCGGTTGACACCAACCCGCATCTGGTCCGATATCGAAAACTTCGGTGATAAATATCCGGGCAGTTTCGAGTTCAGGATCTGTTGAGATATCTTTCGCCAATGCCTGGGCAACCCATTTAGGCCCATGCGTACCGATGGAGGGAACAAAGCGCTCGATTTCACCACAGTGCACCACAAATAATCCGTAATTCTTTAGATAGTGGAGTAGTTCATCGAGTTTAGCCCGCGGTTGGCCAGATGCTAACGCATTGACACCTGCCAGTTTTGCATAATGCCATGGCGAGGTTGCTTTCAGTGCCTGCTTAATCTTCTCGACAGTACGATCCGATACAGACGCCGTCGCATTCTCGTCTAGTATTGACGTAATCTGCTCACGCACCTGATTCACACTTAATGGCGGCGTCTGGGATTGGACGTTGTTTTTGAGCTGTCGCCATAAAGGTTCGACTAAGTTAGAATCTCCACCTAAAGTGCGGATGATTGCGAACAAAGTCTCCTCATCTCGAAGAACATCAAAGTCGGCAATTACTCGAATTTTCACGCCAAGCTGACGAAGCGCCTGAATGAGAATAGGCATGCGGTCTTTGCCGCCAGAAGCGGCAAACATAACATCCGGCGATATTTCGCCGCGCTTTTCAAGAACAGCGCCGAGAATTGCAGAGTAGAACCGGCAATCGCTGTCGGCCTCACAAATCACGACTCCACCGTGGAAAATCGCGTCCAATACGTTTGAGAACCGAAGGACAGGATCAGCCCAAAGAGTGCGAATAGAGTTGCCGTCTAACTCATGAACGTGATTGACTGAACCATCGCGCGTCAAACGGATGACACGAAGGGAAACAACGTTAGCATCCAAAAGACCGCGTAAAAAATCTCCACTGTGTGTCGCGATTATTAGTTGGCGGTTGGTAGTTATTGAACGTGCCAATAAACTCGCAAGCAACTTGGCATGAGGGGGGTGTAAGAAGGCTTCCGGCTCATCAAGTAGATGAATAAAAGCTGGTGAAGTGAACGCGTGTAGGATGCAACCTACGAAACTTCGCATTCCGTGTCCTTGGTGATGAAGGAAAGGCAACTGACGGAGTTGATTGAAATAGTTGGGAGAAAGGCTGTCTTCGCCCAAGCCTAGCTTTGGTTTCTCTCCCACATGAAAAGCTATGACTTTCCCACCACCACGATTTAGCACTAGACCTGTTTTGAAAGCGGCTTTGAACGCTTCATTCACCTTCTGTTCTAATACTGCGTTTTTGAACAAGACGTGCATCGGATGGCTTGGTGCCTCTGAAAAAAAATTTATTGGTTCCTGTTCGTTAGCAACTTGAAGCCGTTTCTCAACATCAATTAGAGTGCATAGTATGGCGCTCAAGCTGCTTAAGTCTGAACCTTTCCAACACTTTTCAACATCGTCTTCTCGGCATCCATGCCCTAACCACGAATACTCCAACCATTCACCATATCGCGCTTTAACTTTCTGGACGTTCTGCTCCAGCCACTATTTCAACTCGGCTGCAGTGCCTCGCTTATCAAAAGTAACCGTTCGTAAAACTGGCCCAAGATTTTTGGCAGAAACACCGCCGAGTTGAATCTCAAGAAGCGCCGAACTTTTTCCAGAATTATTAGGGCCGACAATTGCGACGATTTTTGTATCGATCGTCGAAATGGTTGTGCCGTCGCTGAATGTGAGTGATTCAAGCAGCAGCTGTGTTTGCATACCCTTGTGAATGCCCCTTTCAGATCAATAATGCAATAAAAGATATATTTAGCGAGTCAAGGTGCAGAACGCCCTATTTCAAAACCGCTGGCGAGCAACCTTAAAATCCGACGACGGCAAATAATTTGCGACGGAAACGACGGTGCCGGCGGGAGAATTAACCAATGGCGGTTCGGAGAACGGTTACGCTGCTTTGGTCTCGCCAATATCGAGCTGGCGCAAAGTCTTTTGGTGTGACCGTGGAGCGAGTTAGCCGGAAAGTCTTTGCGCCTGGGGGAAAGCGGTTCCGACGGTCAATCGGCTTTTGCGAGTGACGGTCGGTCTTTTTCAATTGTGACGAAACAAGCCGCCGGAATGGAGCGATTACCGGGGCGAGCGCGGCGGTGGCGGAGTTCGGTCGCGTCGGGCGTCTATCAGCGTTAATTCGCGGTGGTTTTGCTTTTCCTTGAAACGATTCACGTTTAATATCGCCAGCGTTTATGGCTGATTCAACCATGCGCGCCGACGGTCGCGCCCCCAATCAACTCCGTACGCTGCGTTTTCAAAATCACATCGCGCCGTACGCCGCCGGTTCGACGCTCATCGAATGGGGCAACACGCGCGTCATCTGCGGCGTGACCATCGAGGAAACCGTGCCGCGCTGGATGAAGGAACAAAAAGTCGCGGGCGGCTGGATCACCGCCGAATACTCGATGCTCCCNNCAGGAAATCCAGCGGCTCATCGGCCGCGCCATGCGCGCCGCGCTTGACCTCAACAAACTCGGCGAACGCACCGTCTGGGTGGATTGCGACGTGCTCCAGGCCGACGGTGGCACGCGCACTGCGGCCATTACCGGCGCCTTCGTTGCGTTGTCGCTCGCGATGAAAAAATTGATGGCGGAAAAAAAGCTGGCGCAAAGCCCGATTCTCAATGCCGTTGCCGCCGCGAGCGTCGGCATTGTCAACGGCCGGCCGTTGCTGGATTTGTGTTTCACTGAAGACGTGGCCGCGGCGGTGGACATGAACCTCGTGATGAATGCCGCCGGTGAATTCATTGAAGTTCAAGGCACCGGCGAGGAGGCCACGTTCACCGAGGCGCAGCTTGCCGACTTGCTCGCGCTCGGCAAGGCGGGCATCCGCGAACTGCTCGCCGCGCAGGGAAAAGCGCTCGCAGAGGGTTGATTCACTTGGCCACATCCGCTTCCAAACCATCGCGGCGCAAGCCAAAATCGCCCGCCATCACGCGCCTGTGGCTCATCCGCCATGCCGAGGTTGAATCGCGTTATCAGCACACGTTTGGCGGGCGGATTGACATGAATCTTTCGGCGCGCGGCCGGGCACAGGCGAAAACCCTCGCCGGATATCTGCACCATAAAACCCTCGACGCGATTTACGCCAGCCCGATGAAGCGCGTCCAGCAAACGCTCGCGCCGCTGCTCAAAAACGGCGCGCCCGCACAAACCATTTTGCCCGGATTGCGCGAAGTGGATTTCGGCGATTGGACGGGATTCAACTGGGAGGAAGTGCGCGAAAAGTTCGGTGTTCATCCCTACGACTGGCTCGACGAAATCGAGTTGGGCGCGGTGCCCAACGGCGAGACCGGCGTTCAATTCCGCGCCCGCGTCGAATCTTGTTTGTTTAAAATCATCCGGCGGCATCCGGGCGGAACGGCCGCGATTTTTTGTCACGGCGGCGTCATCCGCATGCTGCTGGCCATTTTGCTCGAACTGCCGCTGCCCAAGACCAATTCGTTCGAAATTGAATACGCCAGCGTCACTCAGGTCGCGCTGCATCCGCACCTGAACGAAATTGAACTGCTCAACTTCACGCCGTGGCGGGATGGCATCACATGAAACGACAATCGCTCTGGCGCGTTTCCGTCATTACGACGCCTGAGGCCGAAGACGCGGTTTCGGAACTTCTCGGCACGGTGCTTGATCAGCCGGTTTCATCCTATTTCAACCTGGAAACCAGCGTGAGCACGGTCACGGCCTATTGCCGGCAAAAACCGGCCTGGCCGGCTGAATGGCGCGCAAAAATCTGCGTTGGGCTGGACCAAATTAAAAATTGCGGGCTGAAAACTGGGCCCGGCAAAGTCACAATTGCGAAAATGCGCCGTGAAGACTGGGCCGAATCGTGGAAACGGCATTTCAAG
The DNA here is from genome assembly GCA_003161635.1 of Limisphaerales bacterium. Lineage (GTDB taxonomy): Bacteria > Verrucomicrobiota > Verrucomicrobiia > Limisphaerales > UBA11358 > UBA11358. The sequence goes on along the minus strand of PMOA01000047.1, from coordinate 39,834 downwards.
CCCATCGAAATAAGATTTCAAAGTCGGAGGGACGAACTCCGCGAGTCCCTGACTTTGCATGGGAAATCAGGGCGTCGTGGAAGTGGGACTCGTGTAACTCGTCCCTCCGAAAGAAGATCATTGCTGATCAAACCGAGCTGGAGTAAACGCCGCGCCCGCAAAAACCAGGCGGTCCTGGTGCTGGACCCCGGACTCAGCTTCGGCACCGGCCAGCATCCGACGACGGCATTTTGTCTGCGCGAACTGGCGCGGTGTGGAAAAAAAGAAGCAGGCTGGTCGTTTTTGGACATCGGCACCGGCTCGGGCATCCTGGCGATTGCGGCGGCGAAGCTGGGTTACTCGCCGGTTCACGCCTTCGATTTTGACCCCGATGCGGTTCGCATCGCGCGCGCCAACGCCCATGCGAATGGCGTTCATAATCAACTGCGAATTGTGCGCCGGGACGTGACAAAACTGCCGATTCAGCCGGTGCGGCAATACGATTTGATTTGCGCGAATTTGATTTCGACGCTGCTGATTGCCGAGCGGCGCCGGATTGTGGCGCAATTGAAACGGGGCGGGAGGCTGGTGCTGGCGGGCATTCTGAAGTCGGAATTTTTGGCGGTGCAAAAGGATTTCGTGAAACTTGGTTTAAAACCTGCTGCCAGCAAAACGGAGAAAGAGTGGCGATCGGGTTCGTTTAGGTTCGTTTAAATTATTTGATAAAAATTTGAATGACAAACACTGCGATCGGTCTTATACTCACAAGCGTAAGCAGTTAGCCGTCGGCCAACAGGGAAGGTTGTGGCGCTGCCAAGCTCTGAAACACGAGGTAACATGAGTTATGTTATGAAAAGAATGATGGAAGTCATCACGGAGGCTGTCCGGGATCCAAAACACCCATTCCGCAAACTGGATCATCAGCCCAAAAAACCATTGAAAAACCGCTACGAACGCAGAAAAATCAAGGAGTATTTGCACCTGGGTGATTGGCAGGAAGAAATAATGGTGTGAAAATTTTTGCCCATCAACAATAAATGAGCCGCGCGCGAGCGCGGCTTTTTTCTTTGGTGACGGGCAGTCTATTGGCACTCCGGGCAAATGCCGAAAAATTCAAGTTTGTGGGTCACACTGGTGAAGCCGTTCGCGGCGGCGATGCGTGATTCAATCGCGCTCGGAAAACATTCCTCGATTTCGACCACTTCCGCGCAACGCGTGCAAACCAGATGATGGTGATGGCCGTCGTCGCCTTCGCCGACCAGTTCAAACCGCGCCGTGCCGTCGCCGAAGTCGAACCGCTTCACCATCCCCATCTCTTCGAGCAGATGCATGGCGCGGTAAATCGTCGCCAGATTGCATTGGCCCCCTGACATGGCGGCAAATATTTCCTTGTTCGTGAGCGGATGCGGATGTTGCCGGAGAATTTCAAGAATTGCCGCGCGCGGGCCGGTGATCTTTCGCGCCTGCTGGCGCAAACGACCCGTCAGCGCAGACATTTCCTGCCGCTGGTGGGAGTGGGAATGTGCGCGCGGCTTCGTTTTTGTAACGGCGTTTTTCATGTTGCGGTCAGGCCTTCAAATGAAAAAAGAGAATCAAGGCGGCAATCGTGCCAAAACCGGCGGCAAAATTTATCAGCACGAGTTTTTTATGGTGCCGGAAAATTTCGCCCAGCATGGCGTGGGCGGCCAGATATAAAAAACCGCCGCCTGCGTTCGCGAGCGCCAGTGCCAGCCAGAAATCGGAAGCGCTCCGCAAAACAAACCAGCCCAGCAATCCGCCAAGAATGGTGGTGGATTCGACCGCCGCCACGAGCCACAGCATTTTCCCGCGTTGATATCCGCCGCCGAGCAGCAACGCGCCCAGCGCGAGGCCTTCCGGAAATTTATGCACGCAGATAGCGAACGCAATGGACAGGCTCACCTGCTTGGTTTCCGGCCCGGTTTCCCGGTTTCCGGCCGCCAGCGCCAGCCCGTCCACAAGGCAATGGATGGACAGCGCCATCATCATGGCCGTGGCGAATTCGGCCAGACGATGCGTGGTGGCCTCGTCAAAATGGCTGGCCGCGCATGCCGGACAGACGTGGTAAACATATTTGGTGACGAACGCGAAAAGAAAATAGCCCGAAGCCCCCGCCAGCAGGAATTGCCACCAGTGCAACGCCTCCAGACATTCCGGCGCGATGCCGCAAACGGCGACGCCCAGCAGCGTTCCCGCGCCAAGGCTGATGAAGGCACAAAGCTGTTCATGTGTCCGCGCCAGCCACGCGCTCAATGCGCCGCCCGCCAACGCGATGGCAAACGCCGCAAAAATTTGGAATAAAATGGATGTCGTGATCATATCATTTTAAATGCAAATCGTTTGCATCTTAATTTGACAAAAATGCCGCCCGACTGCAAAGGCAATCGAACGGCGGAAAACAGGCTACTTCATCAGCAGCATCTGGCGCGCGCGCTTGATGGCGAGGGTCAGACGGCGCTGGTAATGCGCGGGCATCCCGGTGTATTTGCGCGGCAGGATGCGGCCCTGGTCGGTCACATATTGGCGGAGCAAATTGATGTTTTTGAAATCAAGCGCGTCGGCGGTAAAGTCAATCTTTGGCTTCGGACGCGGCGTGCGTTTTTCCATCTGGCCGCGACGCGAACTGCGGCGGTCCTTGTCGGCATGGGTTTTGCGTGGCATGGCTACTTGATTTCGCGGTGAAGCGTGTGGCGGCGAAGCGCCGGATTATACTTTCGGATCTCCAGCTTCTCCGTCTTCAATTTTTTATTGCGGGTGGTGGTGTAACGCGAAGGCGATTTGCCTTCCTTGCGCGCTTCGGTGCATTCAATGGTGATGATTTCGCGCGGCATAAATTATTCCTTCTCTTTGGCCTTTTCCTCCGGCTCGTCTTCTTCGCTTTCCACTTCGGTGGCGCCGGTGCTGTCCACCGTGCCAAGCTGGCCGATTCGGCGCGAACGCAGCGCGCCTTCACGTTCCAATTGCGCCTGCGCTCCGACGGTGAACCGCGTCCACGGAATCGCTTCCAGGCGCGCCTTGGGAATCGTCTTGCCGGTCAATTCACAGACGCCATAGGTCTTTTTCTCGATGCGTTTCAGCGCCTCCTCGATTTCATAAACCGCGTCCTGGTCGGACGACAACAGGCTCAACGCGAAGTCGCGGTCAAAGTTATCCGTGCCTGAATCAGCCATGTGCAGGCTGTAGCCGGGCAGTTCCTGCGCGGATTCCTTGGCCAGGCCGTTCATCTGCCGGTGCAGTTGCTCGCGCAATTCCATCAGCCGCTGGCAATACTTCTGCCACTCAGCCTTGACCTTCTTCGGGTCGGCGATGTTTTTAGCTTTCAACACCGGCCGGCCGAGAATCGCCGCCGCCGTGGCGGAAACCTGTGGTTTGCCGGTCTGTTTTTTCTTTATGGTCACAAATTAAAAATCAGTTTTGTTTCGTCAAAGGCGCGGGAATGTAGCAGAGGAAAACAAATACGCCATAAAAATATTTAGAAATGTTTTTGGGAAAAACTCACCCCTTCTCAATGCAGGCGTAGGCGTTGTGATTGTGGATGCTCTCGAAATTTTCCGCTTCGACCTTGTACCACGTCACCCGCGGATGAGCGTTGAGCTTGAGCGCCACGTTGCGCACCAAATCCTCCACGAACACCGGGTTTTCGTAGGCGCGCTCCGTCACGAACTTTTCGTCCTGCCGCTTGAGCAACGCGTAAAGCTCCGAACTCGCCGAACTCTCGATCATCCCCACCACGTCCTCGATCCAGACCGGTTTCGAGAACCGCAGCGCCACCGTCACCAGCCCGCGCTGGTTGTGCGCGCTGTATTTGGCAATCGCCTTGGAACACGGACACAGCGTTGTCACATGCGCCTTCACCGTCAGCACGAAATCAATTTCGTTGCCGCACGCCGCCGCGTCGAACCGCGCAATGTAATCCATCAGGCTTCGCTTGCGCGACACCGGCGATTGTTTGGACATGAAATATGGAAACTCGATTTCCAGGTGCGACGTGGCCGAGTTCAACCGTTTCTGCAACGAACGCAAAATGTCCATGATGTTTTCCACGTGGATGACGCTGCCGTGGGCGTTGAGCGCCTCGACAAACCGGCTCATGTGCGTGCCTTTGAACTCCTTCGGCAAATCCACGAACATGCCGATGGTCGCCACCGTGTTTTGCACACTGCGCGCCTTGTCGCGCACCTGGATGGGAAACCGCAGCTCGCGCACGCCGACCTTGTCAATCCGCAACTCACGGTAATCGCGCTCGCTCTGCTTGTCGTAAAGCTTCCGCGCCGCCGCGTTCTTTTTAGCCCCGCGCAACGCAACGCCGTTCTGGCTGATTCGAAGCATGGGGAAACAATAGCAGCTTTGCGGAATTTGGCAAAAGTGTTCTTTGTTGGAACCGGCGCGCAGTGCACGGTCACCCGGTGCCGGATCAGTCACCCCATGCCCACGTTATGTCCCACCGCCCAATATTTTCGATCGGCAGGATGTCGCCGTCCGGGCTGAACTTCAAGGGCGCGCTCCAGAATTGGGAATCGTGGCCCTTGACACCATCCGGGCGTGATTCCCAACGATCACCCATCCAGACGAATGCCTGTCCCTCGGACGTTGGAATTCTCGCGACCCAAGTCTGTTGAGCAGATATGATTGGAGCGCCATTTTCAGAACGGCGGTTGATGTTTGACCGCGCGGTGAAGGGACCTAATGGTGAAGTGGACGTGAAGACTTGCACCATGCTGCCCTCGGGACAATCGGGGCAGAGGGGCCCGCAGAGGGCGTAGTAGAGATTGTTTCGTCGGAAAAGCACGGGAGCTTCGGCCCCTTTGGCTAGAATGTTGCTCGTCTCGCCGCTCGGACCCAGGTAGTCCGGCTTCAGGTGCTCCACGCGAACTGCGTATCCATCGCCCATGGAAGTGTAGATGTAGTAACCTGTTCCATCATCATCCACGAAGAGACTGCCGTCACCGGGGCAAGAGCCAAAGATATTGGTGTCACCGGGGCGAGACCAGAAGACAAGCACATTCGGGTTAACAATGGTGAAAGGCCCAACCGGCGTGTCGCTGGTGGCCACTGCAGTTTGGCCGTTCCACAGTTTGGGAAACCAGTTGTACCAAAGCACGTACTTGTGAGTGTGCGGATTGAAAACCACACAGGGACGGGTATAAGAAACACCTCTCGGTTGATCCTTGAGCAGTTCACCTTCATAAGTCCACCGTTCAAGATCCGGCGAACTGTAAACCCGGAACGGGCAATTCAAGGCCAAACTGCTTTCATTTGTTCCGAAGGCCGTCCCGTAGAGGTAAAAACGTCCGTCGAAGAGTTGAAGGCAGCCACCGTGCGCGTCAATAATCTCCCCGGCAACATCGCGCCGAGGCTCGATATTGTTGATGGTAACGGTCTGGAAACGCTTCGGCCTTGACTCCACATTTTGCGATTGGTGCTTCTCATCACACGAAATCGTAAAGGCCGCGAGAAAGAAGGCGAGCAAAGTCTGCTGGCAATGCTTTGCCGAAACTTTTCGCGAAACCCTGGTCAAAGAACTTGCTACTAACATCATGCAAGAAGTCGGGAATCGGTGCTTATTTGTATGCACATGTGGGGGGAGATTATCCCGGGGTCAATGGACGTCAAGATGCCATTATTGCTTCGAGACACAGAAAACAATGGCAGCTTTGCGGAATTTGGCAAAAGTGTTCTCTTTTGAAAAACAAAACGCATCTGGACAAGCAAAAATGAAAGTTTAACGTTGCCCAAACCAATCCATGCCCAAACGTTTTTCATTTCCGTTCATCAGTCTGACGTTCGCGTTGTTTTGTTCGGTTTCCTTTGCCGCCGAAACATTCCGCGTCGCCACTTACAATGTGGAAAATTATCTCGACCAGCCGACCGAATCGCGCAAGTTCGTCAAATCCGACGGGGCGCGAGCCAAAATCCGCGAAAGCATCCATGCGCTGAACCCCGACGTGATCGCGCTCGAAGAAATGGGCAGCACCAATGCGCTCATGGAACTGCGCCGTTCGCTCAAGGCCGACGGACTGGATTTTCCGTATTGGGAACACGTTCAGGGCTGGGACACGAACATTCACGTTGCCATTTTGAGCCGGCTGCCCATCGTTGCCTGCCACCCGCACACGAATGACAGCTTCTTGCTCGATGGCCGCCGTTTTTCCGTCAGCCGCGGTTTTGCCGAAGTGGACATTAAGGCCGCGACGAATTTTACCTTCACACTCATTGCCGCGCACTTGAAATCGCGCCGGCCCGTGTCCGAAGCTGACGAGGCTCAATTGCGTCTCGAAGAAGCGAAAGTCCTGCGCGGCATCGTTGATGAACATTTCAAGGCTGACGCGAACGCAAAACTGATTGTGGTCGGCGATTTCAACAACGTGAAAAGTTCCGATTCCACAAAAGAAATCATCGGGCGCGGAAAATTCAAGCTCACCGACACGCGCCCGGCCGAGCGCAACGGCGACAACACGCCGAACGAAATCCCGCGTTTCGAGCCGCGCAACGTCACGTGGACGCATTACTATGGGGTGGAAGACACTTACAGCCGGATTGATTTCATTTTGCTCAGTCCGGCAATGACGCGCGATTGGGTGACGAATGAAACATACGCGCTGACGATTCCGAATTGGGGCGTCGGCTCCGACCACCGGCCCATTGTCGCGACGTTCAAGACGGAGAATAATTAGAAATTGGGAGGGACGGCGTGTCGCCGTTCCCAAATAAAAAAACGGGCCGGCAAAATGCCAGCCCTCCCATCACAACTGTTCCGGGTGCGTTATCAAATCCGCGATGCGCATGAGCAACCGCCCGGCCGCGCCGCCGTCAATCACGCGATGATCGAAGCTCAACGTGAGATTCGCTTCCATCACCGGCACGAACCGGTCTTTGCTCGCATCCCAACTGGGTGTGCGCCGGGCCGCCCCGATGCCGAGCACCAGCGATTGTTCCGGCAACGGGATGGGCGTGGCCCAGGTCAGCCCGAACGTGCCAAAGTTCGTCACGGTGGCAATGGAACCGCCCGTCACTTCCGGCGGCAGCTTGCATTGCCGCGCCAGTTCGACCAGTTCGTTGTAAGGCCCGATCAATTCCTTCAGCGACCGTTTGTCCGCGTGGCGAATGACGGGAACCAGGACGCCTTCTTCAGCTTCGACTGCGAACGCAATGTCAATCGAAGAGGGATGCACAATTTTATTTCCCACCAGCCGGCCTGCGGGAGCGCTGTTTTCCGCCAGCGCCACCGCCAGCGCGCGCAAGCCGCAAAGCGCCGGCCCGGGTTTTGGCCGGGTGACTTTGCGATAGGCAAAAAGCGGATCAAGACAGACCGGCAGACCGACATGGGCAATGGGGCGTGTCCAGCTTCGGCGCATCGCGTCGGCCACCGTCACGCGCATGAATGACGCCGGGGTTATCTTTTGTTTTTCGAGATGCGCGATGAATCTTTCAAAATCCTCAACGGTCACCCGGCCCGCCGCGCCGCTGCCGGCCACGCCCGCGAGATCGGCGGCGTGCAAACCGAGTTCGTTCATGCGCGCCTTGAGCCGCGGCGAAAGGTAACTCGCACCCGCCGCGTTCGCCGGCACCGGCAATCCCCGCACCGTCGGTTGAACGCGGTTCCTGCCGCCGTTCGCGTCCGGCGCGGAAATATGGTCGGTGTCACCTGTTTTCGCAGGCGCGGGAACGTCAAGTCCCAATCGCGACGCTTCTTCCTTTGTCGCCTCGATGTGGCCGAGCACCACGCCGACGGCGTAACTTTCGTTCAGTTGCGCGGTGAATTTTTCAATGCGCCCGCGGCAGGGCGACGTGACGGTCATGCTGGCCTTGTTGGTCTCGACTTCGATCAAATCCTGGTCGGCTTCGACGGTGTCGCCGGGCTTGACGAGAAAGTTGATGATGTTGGCCTCGGCGATGGACTCGCCCAGTTGCGGCATGATGATGGGAATTCGCGGCATGGGATCAGGATGGGATGTTGGAGGGTTGGAGTGCTGGAGTATTGTTTGCCCGCCAATACCAGCACTCCATTGCTCCATCACTCCAATATTTCATTTTCTTCAATTTCACAGTCGTAAAAGTTTTCGCGCGGCGGCGGCGACGGCGCGCGCGGTCGGACGATGCGCCGTCCACAAGTTCGGATGATACGGTACCGGCGTGTCCTTGGCATTGAGGCGTTGCGGCGGCACGTCGAGCAAACCAAATCCTTCGCTCGTGACCCGGGCGATGACTTCCGCCGTCACTCCTCCCCACGGCCATGCTTCACCCACGCAAAGCAAACGCCCCGTGCGCGCGACGCTGGCCATCACGGTGTCCGTGTCGAGCGGTTTCACCGAACGCAAATCCACAACTTCAATTTCCCAGCCTTCAGGGACGAGTTCGGCGGCGGCTTCGAGCGCTTCATGCACCATGGCACTGTAGGCAACGATGGTCATGTCGCGGCCTTCACGCGCGATGCGGGCTTTGCCGACGGGCAGTGCTTCGCTCGGTAATTTTTCGGCCTTGAGATGGTAGTAAAGAAATTTGTGCTCGCAAAAAATCACCGGATCGTCAATCGCCACCGCTTCGAGCAACATGCTGTAAGCATCTTCAACGGTCGCCGGCGTCATCACCACCAGGCCGGGATAATGCGCGTAAATCGTCTCCAGACTCTGGCTGTGAAACGGCCCGCTGCCGGACGTGCCGCCGAAGGGCAACCGCACGGTGATCGGGCACGGCACGTTCGTGCGCCAGAAAAGCGTCGCGGCCTGGTTGACAATCTGGTTGAAACCGACGGTGGAAAAATCCGCGAACTGCATTTCGATGATCGGCCTCATGCCTTCAATCGCCGCACCAACGGCCAGACCGATCATCGCATCCTCGCTGATGGGCGCATCAATCACGCGACCGGGAAATTCCTTCGCCAGATTTTTCGTGGCCTTGAACGCGCCGCCGAACGCGCCGACGTCCTGACCATAAATGAACACGCGCGGGTCGTCGCGCAGTGCGTGAGCCTGCGCTTCGCGGATGGCTTCGAGATACGTGATGCTCATGGCCTGGAAAATGTCGAAGGCGGAACGCGGAAGGAAGAAACAAATCCTGCGTGCAACGTGGCAGTGTTTTTTAATTCTTCATTCTTCATTCTTACTTCTTCATTCATGGTTCATTTCTCCTGCCCCTCGTTCAAATGTCCGGTTGAAATCGCGCGCCAGTCCTCGGTAAACGGATCGGGCGTGGGTTCGCGTTGGACTTGGGCGACGGCTTCCTCGATTTCGCGGACAATTTCGCCGCGTAGCGCGGCCAACGCTGTGGCGTCCGCCCATTTTTGGCGGAGCAGATGTTCCTCGGCGACTTTCAAACAATCGCGCCCGACCGGCGACGCCTTTAATTTCGGATCAATGTAACTGGCGTCGTCGTGTTCGCCGTGACCGCAAAGCCGGAGCAGCGTGGCGACGACCATTTGCGGGCCGCGACCGGCGCGGGCGCGCGCAACGGCATCACCCACCACCTTCAGGCACGCGGACAAATCCGTGCCGTCCACGGAATGGGATTCCACGCCGTAACCGGCGGCCCGGTCCGCCAGGTCGCGACAGGCAAATTGGCGCGAAGTGGGCGTTGAGTACGCGTATTGGTTGTCCGCCACAATCAAAACGAGCGGCAGTTTTTCGACCGCGGCCTGGTTGATCGCTTCGTGAACTGCGCCGGTGGAAGTCGCGCCGTCACCAATGCACGTCGCGCCAACCATGCCGGTGACGCCTTTCATGCGGCGGGCGAACAACGTGCCGTTCACAACGGAAACCATCGCGCCGAGATGGCTGACCATCGGCAAATAACCTTCCTTTGGCCGGCCGCGATGAACGTTGCCGTCGCGGCCACGCATCGGGCCGAGCACGGAACCCAGATACGTCCGCAAGGCGTCAACCACCGGTTCGCCAAACGCCAGCCGTCCTGCCGTGTCGCGGATCAGCGGTGCGAACACGTCGCCCTTTTTCAGGGACAAACCGATGGAAACGCTCAAGGCTTCCTGCCCGCGGCCAATAAAAACGCCGCCATGAATTTTGCCGGCGCGGTAGAGGCCGGCGCATTTGTCGTCCAACATGCGCGCCAGCAGCATGAAGCGATACGCGGTGAGGTGCGTGTCGCGAAAAGAGGTCGCGTCACCCACGGGGTCAGCGTCGAGCACCGTTTGGAGCATGGCGGAAGTTTATCGCCACCGGCGCGCGCCAGCAATGTTTCTTTCCAAACCAGGGGTTTTTCACGTTAAAAATCGGATTGGCTAAATAGGGAATCTTGTCTACTAAGGAATGATTCATGCTCTTTTCTTGAAAAATGTTGACATTTGAAACATGAGTCAGCCGGCATTCCAGATCCTGTTGGTCAGCAACGACCCAAAACTATTGGCGACGTTGTCCAGTGTGTTGCATGCGGACAACATCGCCTTCGCCTTGGAACGCCGTGCCGTTGAAGCGCTTCAATTTCTTCGCGCCAGTCCGGTCGATCTGGTGCTGGTTGATTTGGTGTCGTCAAATGAGGAAGGCTTTGAATTCCTGCGCCAGCTCCAGGAAAGTCCGCCGGCAACCTTCACGCTCGTCACCGCGCTTACCGATGAGGATAACACGGTGGACAAATTGCGCGCGTACGACCTTGGTGTGTGCGATTGCATGGGCAAGCCGTTTGAAGCCCTGGTATTTCGCGCGCGTTTGCGCGCCCATCTGGAAACGAAGCGCCGGTACGATGACTTGGGCCGGCACAACGACAATTTGACCGAGGCCCGTCTCGCCGCCGAGGCGGCCGTGCGCGCCAAATCCGATTTTCTTGCGGCCATGAGCCACGAGATTCGCACGCCGATGAACGGCGTCATCGCCATGGTCAGCCTGCTCCTCGAGGCGCCGCTGACCGCCGAGCAGCGCAGCTACCTCGAAACGATTCATACCAGCAGTGAATCGGTGCTGGCCATCGTCAACGACATTCTTGACTTTTCCAAAATCAAAGCGGGGAAACTGGAACTGGACTCGCGGCCATTCAACTTGCGCACCTGCGTGGAGGATGCGCTCGACCTACAGGCCGCGCGCGCCTTTGGAAAAAATCTCGATCTTGCATATCAGATGGACGATGAGATTCCGGTGACCGTCGAAGGCGATTCACTGCGGTTGCGGCAGGTGCTCGCCAATCTCTTGAGCAACGCCATCAAGTTCACTGAAAAAGGCGACGTGCTCGTTCAGGTCAAATTGCTCTCGATGAAGCCGGATGAGGCGCAGAACAATTCGCTGCTGCACCTGAATTTTTCCGTGCGCGACACAGGCATTGGCATTCAACCTGAACGGCTGGAGCGGTTGTTCAAACCATTCTCGCAGGAGGATGCCTCGACCGCGCGGCACTATGGCGGCACGGGCCTGGGTCTGGCCATCAGCAAACAACTCGTCGAATTGATGGGCGGCAAAATGTGGGCCGAGAGTTCGCCCGGCGCGGGCTCGACGTTCCATTTCACCATCAATTTTCAGGCCGAAACGCAGTCGGCGCCATTTGCCCTGGCGGGACCTCAACCCAAACTCGCTGATTTGCGGCTTTTGATTGTGGACGACAACGCCACTGTCCGCCGTGTGGTTGCCGAGCAGGTGGCCAAATGGGGAATGGTACCGTACAGCGCCGAAAGTCCGCAGCAGGCCCTCGAATGGCTTAAAAAGGGTGAACAATACGATCTGGGCGTTCTGGATTTACAAATGCCCGGCATGGACGGCCTCGCGCTGGCCATGGAAATTCACAAATTGCCCGGCGCGGCGATGATGCCGCTGGTGCTGCTCATGCCGCTGGGCCTGCACTCGGATGCGCCCGGCAGCACGCACATCGTGTTCGCCCACACGGTCAACAAACCCGTCAAACCAGCGCAGTTTTGCGAAGTGCTCGTTCGCGCCGTGCTCAGTCCGAAAGCCGCCGCGCGCCAGGAACCGACATCGAAACCAGGGCAGCCCCTCACCGAGCGATTGCCCTTGAGCATCCTTTTGTGCGACGACAACGCCATAAACCAAAAGGTTGCCGCGCACATTTTGCAGCTACTCGGTTATCAGCCTGGTCTCGCCGCGAACGGACGCGAAGCGCTCGACGCGCTGGATCGAGAGCCATATAACTTAATTTTTATGGACGTAATGATGCCGGAAATGGACGGTTTGGAGGCCACGCGCGCCATTCGTGAACGACAGAAGGCCGGCGCGACCAACTACCATTCCAGCATCGTCATTGTCGCCATGACTGCGCAGGCGATGCAAGGCGACCGTGAAAAATGCCTCGCCGCCGGCATGGATGATTATCTCGCCAAACCGATCCGCCCAAAGGACGTTCGCGCCGTCATCGAACGCTGGGGTTCGCAATCGGCTCCGGCGGCACCGGCCGCGCCGGCGCCCAAAGCCGACGCGCCCGCGCCCGCTGTTGAAGAACCGCCGGTGGAGATGGACATCTTGAACGATTTGACCGACGGCAACGCGGACAGTCTGCGCGAATTGGTTGACTTGTTTTTCAAGCAGACCACCCAGCAATTGGAGCAGTTGGAAGCCGCCGTGCGCGCGAACAAAGCCGACGACGTCCGCCGCGTGGCGCATAGTTGCGCGGGCGCGAGCGCCACGCTGGGCATGACGCGGTTCGTGCCGCTGCTCCGTAAATTGGAAAGACAAGGCGCCTCCGGCACGCTGATCAACGCCACGCAGGTTTACGAAGATACCGCGCGCGAATTCAAACTCATTCAAAATTTTCTGGCGACGCAGTTAAATTCCGCCGCGCCGCCGCCGGCCACTGTTCATTTATGAACCCCCCCATCATTAAAGACGAAATGACTCCGGCGGCACCAACTGCGCCCTCACCCAAAGCCGACGCGCCCGCGCCCGCCGTTGAAGAACTGCCGGTGGAGATGGACCGCTTGAACGATTTAACCGAGGGCAACGCGGACAGCATACGCGAATTGGTTGACTTGTTTTTCAAGCAGACCACCCGGCAATTGGCGCAACTGGAAGCCGCCGTGCGCGCGAACAAAGCCGACGACGTCCGCCGCGTGGCGCATAGTTGCGCGGGCGCGAGCGCCACGCTGGGCATGACGCGGTTCGTGCCGCTGCTCCGTGAATTGGAAAAGCAAGGCGCTTCCGGCGCGCTGACCACCGCCGCACAGGTTTACGAAGATGCCGCGCGCGAATTCAAACTCATTCAAAATTTTCTGGCGGCGCAGTTGAATCCCGCCGCGCCGCCGCCGGACGCCGCTCATTCATGAAAAAAATCCTCATCATCGAAGATGACCAGATTGTTGCGAATATTTATCGAAACAAACTCGCCGTGGAAGGTTATCAGGCCGAGGTCGCGCTTGACGGCGAGACGGGCCTGAAGGTGATGCGCACATTCCAGCCTGATGCCATCGTGCTTGACCTCGTGCTGCCCAAAATGTCAGGCGTCGAAGTCATCAAGGAAATTCGCAGCGAAGCGGACTTTTCCAAACTGCCGATCATTGTTTTTTCCAACACCTATTTGACCAACCTGATTCAGGATGCGTGGAAGGCCGGCGCGACGAAATGTGTCTCCAAAATCAACTGTCCGCCCCAGGAACTGTTCGAGCTGATGCGCCGCACCATCGGCGGCGTCGTCGCGGTTTCGCCTGCCCGTCCGAAGACTGAAGGCGCGTTGGCAACCAAACCCGCCAAGTTTACCAGCGAGACTGATGCCGAATTTCAGGTCGAATTCCGGGAAACATTCATTGCCAGCCTGCCCGCCACGCTCACCGTCATGCGCGCCGGTTTGCAAAGCCTCATCAAGTCCGACACCGAAGTGGCGCGGCTCAAACACATCCACGAACTCTACCGCCGCGTCCACGCGGTCAACGGCAACGCCGGCATCGCCGGCCTCGTCCAAATCGCACACCTGGCCGCCGCGCTCGAGGCCTTGCTCAAGGAACTTCACGAAAAACCGAAAAACATCAACTCCTCAACCCTGCACACCGTCGCCGCCGCGGTGGATTTTCTCGGCTTCCTGTTTGAACACGGTACACGGCCCGAAGAACAGGAAATCCCCCCCGCCAGCATTCTGGTCGTGGACGACGAGGTCATTTCCCGCCGCGCCATCATTTACGCGCTCGAAAAAGCGCAGCTCCAGTCCGTCAGCGTCGAAGACCCGAACGCCGCCTTCAAACTGCTTTCCGAAAATCAATTCGACCTCGTGCTTCTCGACGTCGACATGCCGGGCATGACCGGCTACGAACTCTGCAACAAGCTGCGCAGTCTGCCGATGCACAAGAAAACCCCCGTTGTCTTTGTCACCCGCCTCGACGACTTTAACAACCGCACCAAATCCATGATGGCTGGTGGCAACGACTTCATTGCCAAACCATTTCTCTTCATCGAACTCACCGTCAAGGCCCTCATCCACGTCCTGCGCGACAAATTTCAGCCGGCAAATGACCGGGAGTCATCCGGCTTCCGACTCCCAACTTCTTAGTTTTCCGAGAGCATTCATGTTAGTTCTTGCGTCAACAACCTGGCGTGGTTCATGCTTGCTCCATTAAGTCGCATTCGCACGATTATGAAAATAAAATCCATTAACAAGGAATTGTCCGACAAACGCAAAATCGCTTTTCGCACGGAACCGCAGATTGACGCTCCGGTGTTTGAACAGATCCGGCGATTGTTACAACAGTCGTTGGTGTTAAAAGGTGTGGGTGTGGAACTGACCGAAGGATGTCTGGTTGTGATTCATCCCGCATTCACGCCGGAGCTGGCCAAAAACGTCAACGACCTTTTGAATGCGGCTGAGAATGCGGTGCGGCTGGTCAGGGAGGATGCCCGGAAACGAGCGGAGCTGGAACAGACCGAAAAAAACAATGCCATCCAATCGGCATCCAGTGCGTTCGGAGTGCCCGTCGAGTAATTGGTTGAGCCGTGACGGCAAAGAAAAATGGGATGATACGCCCCTGTCGCTCTGATGAGTTTGGGGTGATTTGGGAAATCATCAACGATGCAGCCCAAGCCTATCAGGGGGTCATTCCCGAAGACCGCTGGCACGAACCCTACGTGTCGCTTGCCGAACTGAAGGAGCAGATGGAAAGGGGTGTGGTTTTCTGGGGAATGGAGCTGGACGGAAAACTGGCCGGGGTGATGGGAATTCAACCCGTCCGGGATGTCACGCTAATCCGGCACGCTTATGTGCGCACGGTCTTCCGGAATCAGGGCATCGGCGGCAACTTGTTGAAGCATCTGCGCGCCTCGACGACCCGGCCGATTTTGATTGGAACCTGGGCGGCGGCAATTTGGGCCGTTGCCTTCTATGAGAAACACGGCTTTCGGACGGTAACCCCGGCGGAAAAGGATCGGCTGCTCAAAAAGTACTGGTCAATTCCCGATCGTCAGGTTGAAACCTCGGTGGTGCTGGCGGACGATAAATGGTTTGCGACGGCCCAACTGGATGTCCGGTAGTTCAACCGGTCCCCGTTCCGGCGACGGCACGCCGTCAGGCAACGACGGAGGCGCTGAACATTTCCCGGGCAATGACTCCATCGGACACCTTCGTCACCGCGCCGGTCATGCGAATCGCAAAGCCGTCGCCGATCTCAATGGCAATGACGCCGCCGGGCATGTGGACGGAAATCTCGCGGTCGCACAGGCCGAGCCGGTGCGCCACCGCCGCCGCCGCGCTGCTGCTGCTGCCGCTGGCCAGCGTGTAGCCCGCGCCGCGTTCCCAGATTTCAATCTGGATGTTTTTCCGGTCGAGCACCTTCATGAATTGCACGTTGGTGCGGTTCGGGAAACGCAGATGCGTTTCCAGCAGCGGGCCGATTTGCTTCGCCAGATCGGCGCTGATTTTCGGCAGCGGCAGCACGCAATGCGGATTGCCCACGGTGGCCGCGCAAAAGGTGAATTGCTGTCCGCGCAGGTGGATCGGTTCGTTGATGACTTCGCGGCGCGGGCCGGCCACGGGGATGTCGTTGCTCCAGAAACTGACCTTGCCCATTTCGACGCGCACGGTTTTGCCGCGGTCCATCACCTCGGCTTGCACGAGGCCGCCGGGCGTTTCGATGGTAAATTCCTCCTTGCCGACCAGTTTTCGGTCCCACAAGTAACGCGAATAAATCCGCAGACCGTTGCCGCTTTTCTCGGCCTCGCTGCCGTCGGGATTGAAAATGCGGAGTGCGAACTTCGCTTTTTTGGAGGGCAGGGGACCGAGTAAAATGCCGTCCGAACCAATGCCAAAATTGCGATGGCAAATCGTTTTGACCTGCGCAGTCGTCAGCGGCGACGGCAGGTTCTTCGGGTCAATGACAATGTAGTCATTGCCGAGCGCGTGATACTTGGTGAATGCCCAAAGCATGAACGAAGAATAGCGCGTCGCGCGGGAAGCGCAAAAGAAGAATGGCGCGGGCAATTCAGCTTTTCAGTATGGCCTCGATTTCCCGAAGTTCATCGGCGCCGAGAGTCAGATTATTCAATGCTCCGACGGCGTCTTCGATTTGCGCGACGCGGCTGGCGCCAATCAACGCGGACGTCATTCCCGGATGGCGCAGCACCCAGGCCAGCGCCATTTGGGCGAGAGTCTGGCCGCGCGCCCTGGCCAGTTTGTCCAGCCGTTTTGCCTTGGCGATTTTGTCGGGGGTGACCTGTTCTGGCCACAAAAAACCGTGCGGTTTGGAAGCGCGCGAGCCTTTGGGAATACCACGAAGGTATTTGTCCGTCAGCAATCCTTGCGCAAGCGGCGAGAACGCAATGCAGCCGATGCCATCCTGCGCAAGCGTCTCCAGCAGGCCGCCTTCAATCCAGCGGTTGAACATGCTGTAGGACGCCTGGTGAATGAGGCAGGGCGTGCCGAGCGCATGAAGAATTTGCGCGGCCTGACGGGCCGGCTCCGGCTGATAATTGGAAATGCCCGCGTATAATGCCCGTCCGCTGCGCACGATAAAATCCAGCGCGCCCATCGTTTCCTCCAGGGGCGTGTCGGGGTCGGGCCGATGGGAATAAAAAATGTCCACGTAATCCAGTTTCAGGCGTTTCAAGCTCTGGTCGAGGCTGGCGACGAGATATTTGCGCGAACCCCATTCGCCGTAAGGCCCCGGCCACATCAAATAACCTGCCTTGCTGGAGATGATCAGTTCGTCGCGGTAGGATTTCAAATCGGTGCGGAAAATGCGCCCGAAATGTTCCTCCGCCGAACCGGGCGGCGGTCCATAATTGTTTGCCAGGTCGAAATGCGTGATGCCCAAATCGAACGCGCGGCGCACCATCGTCCGGCCGTTTTCAAAGACGTCAACGCCACCAAAGTTATGCCAAAACCCGAGCGAAATGGCGGGAAGCTTGAGACCGCTGCGACCGCTGCGGTTGTAGCGCATGCCTTGGTAACGGGAATCCGATGGCAAATATTTCATGGCGTTTTGTTGAATGGAGAATACTGGTGTGCGCTTGAAGCTCAACTCGAAACCTTGGGGTCTTTGTCCTTTCCTTGATCGCGTTTCGCTTCTTCCAGATGAAACTTATGGAGGAACCGGTGAAAGGCCGGTGCAAAAACGATGCCGAGACTCGTGAGGAACGCCAGGCCGCTGAACAACGCATAGCAACCGGCGAAAATTTTCCCGCCGTCGGTTTGCAGCGACGACACCGGCCCCATCCCGGACAAAATCATCGCCGCATTGACGAAGGCGTCCACCCACGACATTGGCTCGAAGGCCCGGTAACCGATCATCCCGATGCCGAGTGCAAGCGCGATGACCAACAGACCGATGCATGCGCTCCGCGCCAATCGTGCGTAAAATGCCCGGCGTGGCAACAATGGTTTTGAACGATGCTCGAACATAAAGATTCAAGGCATATTTTCAAAATGGGTTTGCCGTGTCCAGCGCATGTAGCAGCGCTCTGTGAGCGTCGCAAATTGAGGAAATGCGACGGTCACAGGCCGCCGCTACATTGTTACTTCGTCGTCTGCACGCTGCCGGTGATTTCGCTCACATCCTGGATGTCGCGCTGTTGCATGAACTCGCGGATGGCGGCAATCACCTGCAAGGGTGTCTGCGGTTCGTAAAAATTTGCCGTGCCCACCGCCACCGCCGTCGCACCGGCCATCATGAACTCGATGGCGTCCGCCGCGTTCTGAATGCCGCCCATGCCGATGATCGGAATCTTCACCACCTTCGCCGCTTCCCAGACCAGTTTGATGGCAATTGGTTTGAGGCACGGGCCGGTCAGGCCGCCGGTAACGTTCGCCAGCTTCGGTTTGCGCGTCTCGATATCAATGGCCATCGCCGGATAACTGTTTGTCACCGCCAGCGCGTCGCTGCCCGCATCTTCCGCCGCCTTGGCGTAAGGCGCGATGCTCACCACGTTCGGACTCATCTTGGTGATGAGCGGCAGCTCCGTCACCTTCCGGCACGCGGCCACCACCCGGCTGAGCAGTTTCACGTCCGTCCCGAACTGCGCGCCGCCTTCCTTGATGTTAGGGCAGGAGACGTTGAGTTCCAGCGCGCCGACGCCACCCAAAGTATCGAATCGCCGCGCCACCTCGGCGTATTCGTCAACCGTCGTGCCCCAGATGTTGATGATGGTCGGCACCTTCAGTTTTTTGAGGAACGGCCAGTATTTTTTGATGAACCCGTCCACGCCCGGTCCTTGCAGGCCGATGGCGTTGATGAGTCCGCTGGCGACTTCGACCGTGCGCGGCGTGGGGTTGCCGCGAACCGGATGCAGCCGAATGCCCTTCACGACTACGGCGCCGAGCTGGTTCAAGTCGAGGAGCTGCGCGTATTCGACGCCGTAGCCGAAGGTGCCCGAGGCCACCATGACCGGATTTTGCAGCGTCAGTTTGCCGATTTGGACGGACAAATTCACGAACGCACCTCCAGTCTGCCTGTAGCTGCGACGCCTCGTCGCAGACTGGGTGAAGGCGACGCCTCGTCGCCAGTTGAGCCGTCAAACGCTCCCAAGGTGCGGGGAAATGCGCCGGGGGCGGCGCATCCATACTTCGGTGACGCGGCGTCACCGCCACGCCCGCGCCAGGTAACTCCGGGGTTGGAAATATTTCCCCAATTCATTTCGCGATCTCCCATAAAATTTTGCGCGAATCAAACACCGGCCCTTCGGTGCAGGTGCGCTGGTATTCCCAGCCGTCGCCGGCCTTGACCGGGATCACGCACGTCAGGCAGACACCGACACCGCAACACATGTGTTCGTCCATGGAAAGTTCCGCCGGCACCCTGGACTCTTCGGCGATTTTGCCGACGGCCTTCAACATCCCGGTAGGCCCGCAGGCAAACAACTTGCGTCGAGCCGTGCTGCGTTTCAATTCGGCCTGTAGCGGTTTCGTCACGAGTCCTTTCTCGCCGTGACTGCCGTCTTCCGTCGTCACGCGCACGTCCCAGCCGAGCGCCTGAAATTCCTTTTCGCAGAGGATGTCCACGTGCCGCCGGCCGCCGACGAAGACGATGCCTTTCTGCGGCGAGCGTTGCGCCAGCAGATACATCGCCGCCATGCCGTAGCCGCCCGCGACGAGCAGCGGAGTTTCGCCGCCGCGCTTCGGGACGGTGAACCCATGGCCAAGCGGTGCAATCACGCTGAGTTCTTTGCCGGGACCCATCCGCGCGAGAACCTCGGTGCCCTTGCCGACACTTTTGTAAAGAATGGAAAAGGTATCACCCTCGACCTGGAAAATGCTGAACGGCCGTCGCAGCACGGCGTCCTTCATCGGCAACACGCGGACGTGGGCGAACTGACCCGGTTGAATCAGCGGAGCAATCCGCGACGCTCGCACCACGAGGCGAAAATGAGAATCGGTATCGCGCTCGTTGGAAACAATCTGGACGGTTTGCTCAAGCATTTGATGAAAACCTAATGACTAAATCCTAATCCCGAAAGAATTTTTAAATGACGAATGGTTTGACGACGCGATTTGGATTTCGGACCCGGTCATTTTTTTAGACATTTGGATTTAGTCATTCGTCATTTGGCGTGGACGACACTGGAACCAAAAACTTTCACTTCGTCGTTGCACCTGATAGCGGCGCGTTCGAGGACTTTGCGATACGTGGCGAACGCGAGCAACGGCCAGGTATTGCGATAGATGTCGTATTTCAAATAAAAAACCTTCGGAAAACCGGTGCCCGTGATTTCGTTTTCCGTCCAGGAACCGTCCGCGTTTTGCGTGTGCATCAAATACTCGATGCCGCGTTTGAGCGCGGGATTGTCCGGGTCGTCGAACGCGCACAAACCCATGACGGCCCACGCGGTTTGCGAGGCGGTGCTGGGACCGCGGCCTTTGAAAACCGGATCGTCGTAGGTGTTGCAACGTTCGCCCCAGCCGCCGTCCTCGTGCTGGACGCTTTCCAGCCAGTCGCGCGCCCGGAGCAGCCACGGCTGGTTCAGGTCAATGTTCATCGCGCGCAAACCGCGCAACACCTGCCACGTGCCGTAGATGTAATTCACCCCCCAGCGGCCATACCATGAGCCATCCTCTTCCTGCTGCTCGCGGATGTAATCCAGCGCGTCGCGGATCTGGTGATGGTCCGGGCTCCAGCCTTCGTAGCCGAGCAACTCGAGAATGCGCGCGGTGATGTCGGCGCATTCGGGGTCGAGCATGGCGTTATGGTCGGCAAACGGGACCTTTTCCAGGATGTTTTTGGTGCAATCCTTGTCGAACGCCGCCCAGCCGCCGTCCTTGCACTGGAACGTCATCATCCACTTCAACCCGCGCTGGAAACATTCGTCGCGTTTTTTCGGGTCGTCCGTCGAAATGTTTCGCAACGCGAGCAGCACCATCGCGGTGTCATCCACGTCGGGGTTCCACTGATTGTTGAATTCGAAGACCCAGCCGCTCGGTTCGACGTCGGCCGGGTTTTTGTGAACCCAGTCGCCGCGAAAACGGATTTCCTTCGTCATCAGCCATTCGGCGGCTTTCTTCATCATCGGATGATTTTCCGGAATGCCGGATTCGCGCAGGCAGATGGCGACGATGGCCGTGTCCCAGACCGGCGAGAAACACGGCTCGAGGCGCACGGTGTGGTCGGTTTCGTGCTCCAATTTTTTCAACTCGCGCGCGGCGCGGACGACTTGCGGATGGTCGTCCGGATAACCGAGCGCCTTGAGCGCGATGAGCGAATACAAAATGCCGGGGAAAATGGCGGCCAATCCATCCGAACCCTCAAAACGGTCGAGCATCCATTGCTCGGCCTTTTTGAGCGCGGTCCTGCGGAAGGGATGAATTTTGTGCTCGGCGAACCATTCCGCGAATTTGTGCAGGCGGTCGAGCCACAGGAAAAAATTGCGCCACGAAAGTTTTTCCGGGTCGGGCGCGAGCGCGAGGTCGCGTTCATGAACGCCTTCGGGATAAAGCTCGTCCAGGTCCACCTCCACCGGGCGGGTGGGTTTGAAATGGTTGATGATGGCCAGCGGCACGAGCATCCCGCGCGACCAGTTGCTCATCTCCCAGAAATTCACGTGAAACCATTTGCCGATGAGAATGACCTCGCACGGAATCGTCGGGACGTATTCCCACGAAAAAAGTTCGAGCAGCGCCAGATGCAATTTGGAAAACGTGTTCATCCGCGGCACGCCGCCGAGGTTGAGCGCCATTTCGCGCGCCTTCAGCAGGCGCGGGTCGGTGACGGGCACGCCGGCGAGTTTGAGCGCGAGATAGGCTTTGATGGTGGCATTCACTTCCGACGGGCCGCCGTAATAAATGTTCCAGCCGCCGTCGGACAATTGCATTGAGAAGATGTGATTGACCGCCTTGCGCTGCCATTCCTTGTCCACCTTGCCGTTCCAATGGTGATACGCCACCGTAGCCGAGACGAGCGTGGAATCCACCATCAATTCGCCGATCCAGTAGCCTTCCGGTCGCTGCAAATGGAGCAGATTTTTCTGCGCCCGCAGAATGGCGGTTCCCAAATCTCCGGCAAAATCCGTTGGCAGACGGGTTGCCGAAGACGACTGCGCCGGTTGAACCCTTGAACTGCTTTCAATCACACGCATACTCTGCGAATTCACCTCAAAGCTGTAAAGTTTTAAGTGCCAGTCCGGGGGCGCATCTTGACACTCCCACTGTAGCGGCAGCCATCCTTGGCTGCCGTATCGCCCGGCTTCCAGCCGGGGGGTCTGATGTGGAAGCGAGGTCATGACGTGGGTTCGGTTTTGTGGCCCGGGCGGCAGGGATGCCTGCCGCTTCAGTTCGATGCGATGCCCGGTTGCACCCCGGTTCAGCCGTAATCCGCTTTTATTGTGGACAAGCCCGGTCAACTTCAATAATTGAATGGAAGCGTTTGATGTAAAAAGCGGCAACAAAACTTATGAGCTACAAGATTGCTCGTTACGGCTGGCTGCCTGATTTACCGGATCAGCGCGACTATTTTTACGCCGCACCGGTGGAATTGGCCGGTGTATTGCCGGCCAAAGTTGACCTTCGCCCGCAATGCCCGCCGGTCTATGATCAAGGCCAGCTCGGCAGTTGCACCGCCAACGCCATTGCCGGAGCCATTGAGTTTGACCGGATGAAGCAAAGGCTCGCGCAGATTTTCACGCCGTCGCGCCTGTTCATTTATTACAACGAACGCGCCATCGAACACACGATTGATTCCGACAGCGGCGCGCAAATTCGCGACGGCATCAAGAGCGTGGGCAAGCAGGGCGATTGCCCCGAAACCGAATGGCCGTATGTCATAGCCAGATTCAAGACCAGGCCGGCGCCCCGATGCTACGCTGACGCGCTGAAATACCGGGCGATTTTGTATCAACGCCTGACGCCGCTGCTCAGTCAGCTCAAAGGCTGCCTCGCTTCGGGCTATCCGTTCGTGTTCGGATTCACGGTTTACGAAAGTTTTGAAAGCGCGCAAGTGGCCCGGACCGGTCACGCGTCGTTGCCGAAATCCGGCGAGCCGGCCATTGGCGGTCATGCGGTTGCCGGCGTCGGTTACGACGATGCCCGGCAGTGGTTCGTCGTCCGCAATTTGTGGGGCGGCAAATGGGGCATGAAGGGTTATTTCACCTTGCCTTACGCGTATGTGACCGACGACAATCTGGCCAGCGACTTCTGGACAATCCGTGTGGTTCAATGATAATGAATTTAACCCGATAAAACCCCGATAAAAAATTATGACTCTCACAAAACGTGACTTGGTCGTTCGCATCAGCAATGAAACCGGCCTCGTCCAGCAGCAGGTGTTCGACGTGGTGCAAAAAACGCTCGACCACATTGCCGGGGCGCTCGCCAAGGGCGACAAGGTGGAATTGCGCAACTTCGGCGTCTTCGAAATCAAAATCCGCAAGGCCCGGGTCGGCCGCAATCCCAACGCGCCGGAAACCGACGTGCCGATTCCCGCGCGGGCGATGGTAAAATTCAGGGCCGGCAAGGAAATGCGGGCCGACGTGCTCAAGCTCACGCCCCAGAAATTGACGCCGCAGGCGTGACTCCAAAATGAAGAAAGCAGGAAAGCGGGAAAATGATTTCCTGATTTCCTGTTTTCCTAATTAGAAATCTTCCCTACCCTTGCGGCATGGAACGATTGCCTGGATTCCGCGATTTTTATCCCGAACCGCTTCCGCATTCCGATGTCTGGAGCGCTGACGCCCGCCAGTTCATCTTCGACAAATGGCGCGCGACCGCCCGCCGCTACGGCTTTCGCGAATACGACGGCCCGCCGCTTGAACCGCTCGAACTCTTCACCACCAAAAGCGGCGGGGAAATCGTCGGCCAGCTCTACAACTTCACCGACAAAGGCGAACGCGCCGTGGCGTTGCGGCCGGAAATGACGCCCACGCTCGCGCGCATGGTCGCCGCGCACGAACGCAATTACAAAAAGCCCATCAAGTGGTTCGCCATCCCGCAACTCTTCCGCTACGAACGCCAGCAGAAAGGCCGGTTGCGCGAACATTTTCAGTTCAATGCCGACCTCATCGGCGAGACGGACGCGGCGGCGGATGCTGAATTGATTGCGCTGCTCATTGACACGCTGCGGTCGTTCGATTTGACCGAACAGGATTTTGTCATCCGACTGAGCAGCCGCAATGCGTGGTCGGATTTCTTCAAGCAGGGCAGCGGAGATGCCGCGCGCGAATACGAATTTTATCAGGCGATTGACAAACTGGAGCGCACGTCGCCGGAAGAGAACGAAGAGAAACTTATCGCGCTGGGTTTCTCGCTCGATGCGGTGAACACGTTCATTAAGTCGGGCAAACCGACGGCGGAGTTGCAGAGCATCCTGGACAATCTCGCCGCGCGCGGCCTGCGCGACTTCGTGAAGGTGGATTACCGCGTCATCCGCGGGCTGGCGTATTACACCGGCACGGTGTTCGAGGCGTTCGACCGCAAGGGCGAGTTCCGCGCCATCGCGGGCGGCGGGCGCTACGACAATCTTGTCAAACTCGTCAGCGGCGGCAAAGTGAACCTGCCCGCGCTCGGTTTCGGCATGGGTGACGTCGTGTTGCTGGAATTGCTCAAGTCGCGCGGCTTGCTGCCGAAATTTGACGCGAACGTGGAAGTTTTTATTTTGATCGAAGACGAAAATCTCCGCCGGCTATCGCTCAAACTTGTGCAGGACTTGCGCACGGCGGGATACGCCGTCGAGTATCCGCTCACGACCGCAAAACCGGACAAACAATTCAAACGCGCACAGGAATTGAAAGCCACTTACACCGCCAAGTTCGAAAGCGACTCCTACGTGCGCATCCGCAACCTGAAGTCACGCGAGGAAATCGTCGCTGGTGCGAATGACGTGACGAATCATCTGGGATGAAACAGCTGTGCGAGTTTGAAATCTGAAAGCGCGTGAGGGAAAAACTATCGTGTTGACCGAAGCGGCTACACTTTTACGTTAGCAAACTCTGTTTAGCTAGAAGAATTATTTATGGTTCTTTCAAACAGAAAAACGTCCTGCATCTGGTGTGGCAAGCGATTGGTCAACTATGCCTCGTCGTCCAAGGTTAATTTTGGTCCGAGGCAGCGAGGAGAGGAACATATGATACCAAGGTCCGTTTTTGGTAGAATCATTACGCGCGACGTGTGTATCAGTTGCAATTCCATGTTCGGGAGTATTTGCGATCATGCAATGCTAAAAGACCAGCGAATAAATGAAGCCGCAAATAAAGCAGGTATTGAGTTCAAAGACCTGAATAAAAAGTTTGAAGGGAAGCAAAAGACAGACAGCGGAAAAGAGATTCGCACCCTATATAAAGACGGCAAATTCAAACCGCTTCCCCAATTGTCACCAAAACAGGATTTGATGATTCCAGCGAATGACTGGCCATGTTTGCGAAGCGATACCAAGAAATCTTTAATCGCAAAAGTGCTTCTTAAAAATCTACCACTCACACTCAAACAAATTCATGCAGAAGTCGAAATGATCCTGCAAGCCGTCGATGCAGAACCAAGCAAGAGACATTTCAACAAAACAATTGGAGAAGGCTTCCAGTTAACAGAAGCAAAAGGGCCGGTGGTGGCAACTTGTGAAATGCTTCCTTGGGAAACCGAATGGTGCTTGGCAAAGATTGTCTTCGAGCTGTCCAGCTTAGTCTGGCCTGAAGAATATCAAATTTACTTTCGAAATTTGATAGCACTCTTTCGTAGTTTCATTGAAAAGCAACAATATGACGCTAGCACAAAAACTGGGACGGGAATTTTTACTTTCACCCAACTCAATGCTGTCCCTGAAAAGTGCCATGAAATAATCGGAGTCATAACTCCCACCAAATCAGAATGGCAACTTACGTTTTTTGGCACAGCAAGGTGGCATTGGAAGCAAATTGTAAAACCAATTAAAGCACCGCCTGGAAATGGCTATCAACTCACGATTAAAAATCCATTTGGCTCATCAAGCAGCCCGGATGCGCAAGTTGACTCCGTTTCTTTGTAGAAAGGCGAGGATTGCCTTATCGGCGATGACCAACCAGTCCGTTCCCCAACGTATCGCCGTTGTTGCCGGCGACATCACGCAACAGCGCGTGGATGCGATTGTGAATGCCGCCAACACGACGTTGCTGGGCGGCGGGGGCGTGGACGGCGCCATCCATCGGGCGGCCGGGCAGGAGTTGCTGGCGGAATGCCGCACGCTCGGCGGTTGCGCGACGGGTCAGGCCAAAATCACACGCGGTTACAAGCTTCCCGCCCAATGGGTCATTCACACCGTCGGCCCGGTCTGGCACGACGGCCATCACGGCGAGGATGAACTGCTCGCGAGTTGTTATCGGAGTTGTTTCGCGCTGGTCGAACAGCACGGCATCAAGACCGTGGCGTTCCCATCCATCAGCACCGGGGCGTATGGCTTCCCGATGGACCGCGCGGCGCGGATTGCCGTGCGCGAGACGAAAAATTTTCTGGATCGAAACCAGTTGGTGGAAAAGGTGTTTCTCGTCTGCTTCGGTGCAAGCGCGCTGGAAATCCACCAGGTGGCGTTGCGGGAAATTTGCGGATAACGATTCGTGATGCAAAAGCGCCAGAGGACTGGCGCAGTCCAAGAGCTGGCGCGTTGCGGGAAAGTCGTCGAAGTAACCGACAGGTTTTGGAGTGCGGCGGCCCTCCGCCGCTTTCCTGCCTGTGATGCCTGTACCACCCCAACAAGAAAAGGCGAAGTTTTAGCCCCGCTTGATAAAATGGGTCCGCCGTCTCAGTCGTTCAAGCCTTCGAGGACCAGCAGGATGAACTTGGATCGTTCGTACGTGAACGAACTGCAGCTTATTTGCAAATCCACTTTGGTTATCTTGCCCCCGACAACCAGTTCCATTCGCGCCTTTTGGCGCGTCACGCGCCGGCCTCGGGAAGCAGCCTGCACTGCTTTGCGCACCGGGCAATCGGGGCAGGCGGGCGCACGACCACACCCCTCCGGCACCTCCACCGCATGCACGCAATGCAACACTTCCCCGACCCGCCGCTTTACGACCGTTTGCTTGTCCGGCCCAAACAATCGGGCCGCCGCCGCATTGCATTCCAGAATGCGCACATCCTCGTCCACCACAAAAACAGGCATGGGCATGGCATCGAACAGCATTCGGTGAAATCCCTGATCCAGAAATTGAACAGCAACCCGATTCATAAAAATCCAGTTTATTGAATCAGGCCGGAAAGTGAAACAAAAAAGGCGGGGCCAAAGCCCCGCCTTGGTGAAATTGATTCGCGGAATTACTTCACCGCTTCCACAATCTTTTCTTCCTTCTCGCGCACGAGGGTTGCGCCTTTGCCGAGGCGCTTGCGCAGGTAGGTGAGTTTTGCGCGGCGCACCGAGCCTTGGCGCTCGACTTCAATCTTGTCCACGCGCGGCGAGTGCAGCGGGAACACGCGTTCCACACCTTCGCCATAGCTGATGCGGCGCACGGTGAACGTCTCGTTCAGGCCGTGTCCGCGTTTGCCCATGACGACGCCCGCAAAAATCTGGATGCGTTCCTTGTCGCCTTCAACGACCTTGGTATGCACTTTCACCGAGTCGCCGACCGCGAATTTCGCATCGTCTTTGCGATATTGTTCCGATTCAATTTTGTCTTGTAATGCCTGGTTCATAAATTTTCTTTCTTGGTAGGGCTGCGCTGCCGCACAGCCGGACGAGCAGCAGCTCGTCCCTACCGATTTTATTTCATCAAATCCGGTCTTCGTTCTTTTGTCCGCAACTTCGCCTGTTCGCGCCGCCATTTTTCAATTTCGGCGTGGTTGCCGGAAACCAAAACGTCCGGGACTTTCCTCCCGCGAAATTCCGCCGGCCGCGTGTATTGCGGATATTCCAGCAGCCCATGGCTGAAGGATTCATCGTGCGAACTTTCGTCATCGCCCAGCGCTCCGGGCAGCAACCGCGTCACCGCATCAATCACGACCATCGCCGGCAGCGCGCCGTTCGTCAGCACGTAATCGCCGATGGACAATTCGTCGTCGGCCAGCCCTTCGCGCACGCGCTCGTCAAAGCCTTCGTAATGGCCGGTGACGAGCAGCAAATCTTCCTGTTGCGCCAGTTCGCGCGCGATGGCCTGATTAAATTTTCGCCCGGCGGGCGACAATAAAATCACGCGCGTTTTTTCGCGCTTCAAACTTTCAATCGCTTCAAAGAGCGGTTCCGGCTTCAGCAACATTCCCGGTCCCCCGCCGAAGGGCCGGTCATCCACGGTCTTGTGCCGGTCATGCGTCCAGTCGCGCAGGTTGTGGATTTTCAGGTCCAGCAGACCGGCATCGCGCGCGCGTTTGACGATGCTTTCGTCGAGCGGCCCGGCGAACATCTCCGGGAACAAAGTGAGCACGTCAATTTTCATCCAACGTGTTGCCGGCATCTTGCCGGCAAGACAGTTCTGCCAGCAAGAGCTGGCAGAACATTTACACCGTTTTGTCTTCGACAATTTCCACCGAACAACGCAGGCCTTTCTTCGCGCTGCCGACCAGCAACAACGAGCGGATCGCATTGATCGTTATGCCCTGGCGGCCAATGATTTTGCCCACGTCCTGCGGGTCCAGACGCAGTTCATAAACCGTCATGCCCCCGCGCTCCACCGGCGTGATGCTCACCGCGTCGGTATGCTGCACGAGGCCTTTGACGACGTATTCCAAGAACGCCTGCATGACTTCGAAAAATTAAAATCAGGCCGCCACGGGAACCGTCTTGCCCGCCTTTTTGATGAGGCTGGCGACGGTGTCGCTCGGCTGTGCGCCCTTGCTGACCCAGTATTGGGCGCGATCAAGTTTGAGCGTGAAATTATCGCCCTTCTTCAACGGCTGATACGTGCCGATTTCCTCGATGAACTTGCCGTCGCGCGGACTGCGACCGTCAGTCACCACAATGCGAAACACCGGA
Source organism: Limisphaerales bacterium (assembly GCA_003161635.1). Taxonomy (GTDB): domain Bacteria; phylum Verrucomicrobiota; class Verrucomicrobiia; order Limisphaerales; family UBA11358; genus UBA11358. The sequence goes on along the minus strand of PMOA01000047.1, from coordinate 11,132 downwards.
GCGTTCTTGGCTCCGACGCGCTTCATGCGAATTTTTACTGCCATAAATTTGTCAAAAGAGCGCGGAGATTAACCGTCCGCGCGCCGGTTTGCAAGCCTGTTTTAATGCAAAAATGGAAAAACACGCTCGTGGGGTTAAACGTTCCACCAAAGGCGCAGTTCAATTTGTGAAAACGAGATCATGGGCATGAGTGCGGGTTTGGGCCGGGTGGCAGGGGCCGCCGGCTACGGCAGGCAGGATGCCCGCCGCTACCGTAGCGGCAGCCATCCTTGGCTGCCGGATCGCCCGGCTTCCAGCCGGGTATTCCAAGCCGGAACAATTCAGCCGGAATTGGGAGCGCGCCTGCCTCGGATGCAGCCGACGACGCCCCCGTCGTCGGTTTTCGCGTGCGTGTGTGCGAACTGTTTCGTCCGCTGCGCGAAGGGTTCGACGCGAAGACGGGCCATCTTGCCCCGCCAATCGGTCGGACGAAAGGTCCGCTTGCCGACCGCGCCAATCACTGCTTTGCTGGTGCCCATGAGCGGGCCGTATGAGGAAATTTTGGACGGCGGGTCTTTGCCGCGTTCGGCGCCGGGTGCCCGCCACGAGGCGATTTGCAGCCGCCTGCACACCATGATGACCGCCGGTGTCGCGAATCTTCCCAGCACCCGGCTGCTCGCCCCGCGCGCGCAGGTCCGCATTTCCCGGACGACGACGCTTTGTCCCGACCTCGCGCTGGTGACGGCGGCCACGGGCAAGCTCTGGCTGGCGGTGGAAATCGTCAGCACGGACGATCACCGTTCCGACACGGTCATCAAAAAGCAAATTTACGAGGACATTCGCGTGCCGCGGTTGTGGATGGTGGATCCGCGCTACGACAACGTGGAGGTTTATCACAGCACCGAATGGGGTCTGGCGTTGAAGGGGATTCTGGCCGGCAGTGAAGTGCTTGCGGAAACATTGATTCCAGAATTTCAAATCGTCGTCGCCGAGCTGTTTACCGTGCCGCCGGAGGCGCACCAGCCGGGCAAAATTTTGTTTGAATGAAATTCAAGTTAAGTTGTCTTAATAACGAATACCATAAATCCAAATAATTATGACAAAATCCATATTGTTTCTCACTGTCGCCGCCGGCCTTTTGCTGGCGGTTTCCACCTCACGCCTGCTCGCGGTGGACGCTTCGAGCAAGGAAGTCACCATCACCGGCAAAGCGCTATGCGCCAAATGCGCGTTGCACGAAACCTCGGAGTGCCAGACGGCCATTCAAAGGGAAATAGACGGCAAAACCGTCACCTATTATTTGACGCCGAATGATACAGCCACGGCGTTTCACAAGAACATCTGTTCCACTCCGGAACAAGTGACGGCCACTGGCACGGTTTCCGAAAAGAAAGGCAAGAAAATGCTGACGGTCTCCAAGATTGAACCGGTGAAATAATCCTGCGGCTCAATTTTTCGGAAAGGTTTTAATATTTAACCGCCGGCGGACTGTTCGCTCTGGCGGCGGTTGAATTTTACCACGTCGGCGAAAAGAACGCCATTGCCTCCAAAAATGTCCAGTGCCGAGCCAATCGTCAGATCAATTTTTCCCTCGCCCAGCAGTGTAACTTCCTCCAAATCCGCCAGCGAATTTGCGCCGCCCGCGTAAGTCGTCGGAATCGGCGTCCAGCGGCCAAGCTTCCCGACCAGTTCGCGGTCAATGCCGCGGCATAAGCCTTCCAAGTCCACGGCGTGAACCAAAAATTCCGCGCAGCTACCGGCGAGTTTCCGGAGCGTTTCCGGCGTGATGGCCACTTCCGTGAATTTTTGCCAACGGTCGGTGACGACGAAATAATTCCCGCCGCGTTTGCGGCAGCTCAAATCCAGCACCAGCCGGTTTTTGCCGATGGTTTTGACCAGCTCGCCCAGCCGGTTCCAATCCACGCGGCCTTCGCGAAAGACCCAGCTGGTGACGATGATGTGCGATGCCCCTCCCTCAAGCCAGTCGCGGGCGTTCCCGGCGTTGATGCCGCCGCCGATTTGCAGTCCGCCGGGATACGCCGCGAGCGCGGCGCGCGCCTCGGTTTCGTTGCCGGGGCCAAGCATGATGACATGGCCGCCCGCCAGGCCATCGCGTTTGTAAAGTTCCGCGAACCACGCGGCGGAGTGGTCGGAGACAAAGTTCGTGCGCAAGCCGGAATCGCCGAGCGAGCCGCCGACGATTTGCTTCACTTTGCCTTCATGCAGGTCAATGCACGGACGGAACATGGCGTCAGACTAGAATTGCAGCCGCGAAGTTCCAAGTGTCATTTTGGCCAATCAAAGCTCCCAAATTTCAGGCTGCCGGTGAACCGGAGTGCCGTTTGCAAACGGCGCTTCACCGCGCAAAGCTGGTATTAATCGTGCTGTAAAATCGGTTGTTTTTCCGGATCAAATGAAACAAGACATGCCATGATGCGCACGAAACCATTCCACGGGTCTTCATCCATCAAGAACAAAACCACTTTGCCGGTCATCTGGGCGGTTTGCCTTTGGGTTCTGATGCCGCTTTGTTCTCCGGGCCAGCCCGTTCCTCCAACCACCAGCGGCCGGACGCCACAAGCTCCGCCCACCGCGCCGCCGGTGGAAGTGGCCTCGCCACAGATCAAACAATTCAAGCTGTCACCGCCACCCGAGGGAAACACACCTTATTCCATCGGCAGTCCGACCGATGAAGAGCAGCTTTATCTCGAATACATCAACCGTGCCCGGGCAAACCCGCCGCACGAAGGTTGGATTCTGGCCACTACGACCGATCCCGACGTGCTGGCGGCGTATGCTTATTTCGGCGTGGACACGAACCTGATGCAATCGCAGTTCAACGCGATCACCTCCTCTCCGCCGGTGGCCATGAACGGGCAACTCATGGCTGCCGCGCGCGGGCACAGCCAGGACATGTTCGTAAACCAATATCAAGGCCACACAGGAACAGATGGTTCGAGCCCGGGCGATCGGATCACAGCCCAGGGATACAACTGGTACACTTACGGCGAGAATGTTTATTCCTATTCCGAGTCCGTCTTTTACGGCCATGCGGGGTTTGAAGTGGATTGGGGGCCGGGGACAGGGGGGATGCAAGTTCCACCCGGACACCGGCGCAGCATTCACAACAGCACTTTTCGTGAAGTCGGTATTGGAGTGGTCGATGGCGCCAATGGCTCGGTGGGGCCACAATTGGTCACGCAAGATTTTGCCACCAGCCAATCGGCCACACCGCTGATCACCGGCGTCGTTTATTATGATCTTAACGGGAACGGTTTTTACGACGTGGGCGAGGGGATTGGCGGCGTTACGGTGCAGGTGCCCGGCTCGACGTATTTCGCCATCACGGCCAACTCGGGCGGCTATGCCGTGCCGGTGACCACCAACGGAACATACGCTATGACCTTCACGGCATCCGGCCTGACCAATCAAACCACCGGCCGGGTGACCAACCAGTACAACGTGAAGGTGGACTACGTTCCCGCGTACTCCGCGCCCGTCATCTCCGGCCCCAATCCCGCGGCGCTGACCAACAACAACACCTACTCGTTCACGCCGGTGGGGGCCGCCACGAATTATCTGTGGGAAATGACCGGGCTGCAGCCTTATACCGCGGTTGAAGGCGCGGAAAATGGATCGAACTATGTCACCATTGTAAGTTCGCCGGGTTATTCCGTGTTCGCCAGCGACGTGAAGGCGTCCGGCAGTTATTCATTCCATTTCTGCCAGCCGGACGCCGCCGTGCAGAGCCTGACCTTGAACGCTTCCATCCGGCCTCGCACCAACAGCCAGATCACTTTTGCCAAGAGACTCGGCTGGGCAGGGTCGGCCCAGGTCGCCCGCGCCCAGATCTCAACCAACGCCGGCAGTTCGTGGCAGGACTTGTGGAGCCAGGCCGGCAGCGGTGGCAGCGGCGAGACGAGTTTCAGCCGGATCACCAATTCGCTCAATGCCTTCGCCGGCATGACCTCGAAAATCCGGTTTATTTACGACTTCATTGGCGGCAGCTATTTTCCACAGACCAGCACGGGTGTCGGTTTGTACCTGGATGACATCGCCATCTCCAATGCCGATCAGCCGCAGCCACCAGTCACCAACAATGTCCCGGCCGGCAACTCGTTCATTTTCTTCCCGACTAATTCGAGTGATTATCTTTTGAGCGTCTGCGCACAACTCCCGGGCCGGACACTTCCTTGGGGCCCGGCCATCCGCGTCTCGGTGTCCAACCTCCCGCCCATGACGATTCAATTCACCGGCCAGCCGGCACGTTCCGGAAACCAGTTCCAAGCCAATTTTAACGTGGCGAATTACCGGAGTGGCACGCCGTTTCTCTTGCTGAAGACATCAGACTTGGGCGGAAGCTGGACGACGGACACGGTGGCAACCGTTCAGACCATCGTCTCGAATACGCAATTCCGCGTCACCACCACCAACAGCACCAACCGCGCGTTTTTCCGGATCAAATCGAACTAAAGTTTCATGTGCGAAGTTCCAAGTTCCAAGTTGACTGGGAGGAGCAATCGGGTGCGTCCGGGCACTGCCACCACGGTAGTGGCAGTGTGCAGATGCACCGCAAAGAATGGAAAATATTGCAGTTTGCAGATTGCCAATTACTGGCATCGCTTCATAATCGGAGTCACTTATGAAAGCCGTTGCAAAGGAAGAACGGCGTGTTGGGTATCCGCTCGTCTTGATTTTTCTCCTGCTGACGGCGGGCATTGCCACGGCAGCCACCGGTCTTCTCGCGCTGCTGGGATGGATCCTGGACTTGCCGCGACTGGCCTGCTTCGGAGCGGATCTGATACCGATGGCGCCAGGCACGGCGCTTTTGTTTCTTCTGTATGGAGTCGCTGTCTGCTTGCGCACCCGGACGCCGTTGAGCCACCGCACCTTTCGGATCAGCGTGGCGATGGTCGGCTTGGGAACGATGGTCGCGCTCCTGTTGTTCACACTGGGCTGCCTGAACATTTATTGGGAGGTTGAACACCTCGGCCTGAGCACCTCCCGAACGGTTGGTGGAGCGCCCATCGGACACATGTCACCGGTGGCCGCTTTTTGTTTCCTGCTCGCCAGCGTGTCGTTTCTGGGCTCGCTTTCGCCGTCCGCAACCCGGTCTTGGCGGACCGCGCTGGCGTTGGGCGCGACGGGCGTGCTCGTGGGGACTTGCTTCATTTTCCTGCTGGCTTACCTCTACGGTGCACCACTGCTCTACGGTGGAAGGTTCATCCCCCCGGCGCTCAACACCGTCCTCGCCTTCGTGATGCTGGGACTTGCGCTTCTGGCTTTGGCCGGTCGCCCGGCCGGGCTGTCTGGCGGATCGCCGGCAATCGGTTCCAGAACTGCGTTTGCCTTCGCCCTGATTTTCGCCCTCCTGGCGGCGGGCATTGTCACGGTCGGCTACCGTTACTATCGGAACTACGAGCGGCAATTCCGCGCCGGAGTCGAGCGCCAGCTTTCCGCCATCGCCGAGTTGAAGGTGGGCGAACTGGTGAATTGGCGCAAGGAGCGGTTGGACGATGGCGCGGTATTTTTCAACAACACTGCTTTTTCCGGGCTGGTGCGGCGCTTTCTCGAACACCCGGAGGACGCGGACGCGCAACGGCAGATTCAGGAGTGGGCAGTCAAATTCATGGCGACCGATCAGTATGACCATGTTCGCCTGCTTGATGCTCAAGGCGTCACTCGCATGTCAGTCCCCACCGGGCGGCCGCCTGTGTCTTCCGTTGTTTCGCAGCGCATTCCTGAAATCTTGCGATCTGGTCAAGTAACCTTCCAGGATTTCCACCGGAACGAACACGACCAGCGGGTCTATCTGGATATCCTGGTTCCCATTTTCGACGAACAGGATGCCAGCCGGCCGCTGGGCGTTTTCTATATGCGCATTGACCCAGATAAGTATCTTTATCCCTTCATCAAGCACTGGCCCGTGCCCAGCAAGACGGCCGAGACGCTGCTCATCCGCCGGGAAGGGAACGAGGCGGTGTTCTTGAATGAACTTCGGTTTCAGACCAACACCGCCCTCAACCTGCGCAGTTCTCTTGAAAACACCAACATGCCCGCGGTGAAAGCCGCGCTGGGGCAGGAAGGCATTGTTGAAAGCAAAGACTATCGCGGCGCGCCGGTGATCGCCGCCGTGCGCGCGGTGTCCGATTCGCCCTGGTCCCTGGTGGCCAAGATGGACACGGCGGAAGTCTATGCACCGGTGCACGAGCGGCTGTGGCTGACCATCCTGCTCGTGAGCCTTTTGCTGATCGGCGCGGGCGCGGGCATCGGCGTGATCTGGCGGCATCAGCGCGTCCAGTTCTACAAGGAGCGGTATAAGATGGCCGAGGTGCTGCGCGAGGGCGAGGCGCGCTACCGCGCGGTGGTGGATTCCGCCAACGATGCGATTGTCACCATCAACACCGCGGGCGAGATCGCCGGCTGGAACGGCGCCGCCCAAAAGATTTTCCATTACACCGCCGCCGAAATGCTGGGGCAGCCGCTCGTGCGCATCCTGCCGCGCGCCGGGCACAACCATTTCTTCACCGATTTGCAGCGGATCCAAGCGGGCGGTTCACCGTTGGTCCTCGACAAGGCCGTGGAGCTGGCGGGCCAGCGCGAGGACGGCAGCGTGTTCCCGATGGAAATTTCGGTGGCCGAGTGGCGCGTGAGCGGAGAGCGGTTTTTCACGGGCACCATGCGCGACATCACCGAGCGCAAGCGGGCGGAGGAGGCGCTAAACCACGAACAGACCTTGATGGCGACCCTGATGAAGACCCTTCCTGATCCCGTCTATTTTAAGGACGCCGCCAGTCGTTTTCTCCGCGTCAATCCGGCCTTGGTCCGGAAGCTTGGCCTGGGCGACCTGGCGCAGGTGGTCGGCAAAACGGATGCGGATTTCTTCACCGAGGAACACGCCAGCAAGGCGCTGGCTGACGAGCAGGAGATCATCCGCACCGGCCAGTCCCTGGTGAACATCGAAGAGAAGAAGACCTGGCCCGATGGCTCTGAAACGTGGGTGTTGACCACCAAGCTGCCCCTGCGGGATGACGCGGGGCGAATCATCGGCACCTGCGGCATCTCCAGCAACATCACCGAGATCAAGCGGGCGGAGGAAACGTTGCGCCTGAGCGAGGAACGGCTGCTCAAGGTTATTACGCAAACCCGCTGCATCCTGCATTCCGGCCAGGTGGAAGGTCCGGAAGGCTGGCGGGAACGGGCGTTGGAACCAGAATCGCCGTTTCACTGGGATTTTCCAGTGCTAAATGAAGAAGCAGCGCAAAAGATATTACCGCTGGAACAGGCGGCCGGCGAACGATACCAGGAAGCCTGGTTCCGCAGCCGCAATCGTGACGATTGCACCCAGATGAATTGGAATGCAGGGAACGCCTTTCTGAATGATCTGCCTTTTTACCGCAACGTGTTCCGATGCATTGACAAACACGGGGTTGGGCATTGGATGCAGGAGTTTGTGACCGTTCGAAAACTGGCGGAAAATCGCTGGGAGCTTTTTGGCATCACCACTGACATTTCCGACTTAAAAAGGGTCGAGGCGGAGTTGCGCCGGAGTAAAACCGAGCTCCAGGCAACCCTGGAATCCACTGCCGATGGCATTCTGGCCGTGGACAACAAGGGGAAGGTGATCAAAGCCAACCGGCGGTTTACCGAGCTTTGGCGGATTCCCCAGTCGCTCATGGATGCCGGAGACGACCATGCCCTGTTGGATTTCGTGCTGAAGCAGTTGTCCGATCCGGACGCGTTTTTGAAGAAGGAGCAGTCGCTCTACAACACGGACGCGGTGGAGATGGACACGCTGGCCTTCAAGGACGGCCGCATTTTTGAGCGCTATTACTTCCCGATGATGATGGAAGGGGCGGTCCTTGGCCGGGTGTGGTCGTTCCGTGACATCACCGAGCGCAAGCAAGCCGCGCAACGCGTCGCCGATGCGTTGAACTTCAACCAGACCATGCTCCGTGCCTTGCCCGTGGGCATCGTCGTCTTCAAAGCCACCGGTCCGTGTGTTTCTGCCAACGAAGCCATTGGGCAAATCATCGGTGGCTCGCGCGAAGAGGTGCTGAAACAAAACTTCCGCCAGCTCGAATCGTGGAAGGACTCCGGCATGCTGGCCGCCGCTGAAGCCGCGCTGGCCGCGCAAATGGAGCGCAAACTGGAGACCCAAATAGTCACCACCTTCGGCCGGAAAGCCTGGTTCTCCTGTCGTTTTGTGCCGTTCCAATACGAAGGCGAACAGCATTTGCTCCTCATTGTCAGCGACATTACTGAGCGCAAGCGGCAGGAAGATGAGTTGAAGCAGAAAAACTCCGAACTGGAACGCTTCACCTACACCGTGTCGCACGACCTGAAAAGTCCGCTGGTGACGGTGAAGACCTTCCTCGGCTACCTGGAGCAGGACCTGGCCCGCCCGGACATGGAACGGGTAAAACAGGATGTGGCCTACATGCACACCGCGACGGAAAAGATGGGCCAGTTGCTCGATGAACTGCTCAATCTGGCGCGCGTTGGCCGCAAAGAGAATCCGGCCGTGCGGGTCACGTTCCGGGAACTGGCGCAGGAGGCCGTCCGGCTGGTCGCCGGGCGCATCAGCACGGGCGCCGTGAAGGTGCAAGTGGCCGATGCGGTTGTGACCCTGGAGGGTGACCGTCCGCGGCTGATGGAAATCTGGCAGAACCTGGTGGAGAACGCCTGCAAGTTCATGGGGAACCAGCCCCAGCCGCAGGTCGAGATCGGCATCGAGAAGCGCGGACCAGAGACGGTGTTTTTCGTGCGCGACAATGGCGCGGGCATTGATCCGCGCTACCAGGCGAAAGTGTTCGGTTTGTTTGAGCAACTCAATCCGCAGGGCGAGGGAACGGGGATGGGACTGGCTCTGGTCAAGCGAATCGTGGAGCTGTACGAAGGCCGAATCTGGGTCGAATCTGCCGGTCCCGGACAGGGCGCGAATTTCCTGTTTACTTTGCCCGGAGCGGTTATCCTTGAGCCGGAACAATCGTCGTAGGGAATTGTTATGGGAAAATCTCCTTTGCGTTTGCTGATTGTGGAAGATGAAGCGGCCCACGCCGCCGCGATCCAGCGTGCCTTCGAGGCCGACGGGGCCGAAACTCAAATCGAGGTGGTGCGCACCTTGCAGGAATTCCGCCGTTGCAGCGCCGACCACCCGCCGGACCTCGCCTTGCTGGACCTGAACCTGCCGGACGGCCGCGCCGTGGAGGTCATGACGAATCCGCCCGAGGCCGGGCCGTTTCCCATCATGGTAATGACGAGCTATGGCAACGAGCAGGTGGCGGTGGAAGCGATCAAGACGGGCGCGCTGGATTACGTCGTCAAGTCCGCAGAGGCCTTTGTGATGATGCCGCGCACGGTGGAGCGCGCCTTGCGCGAGTGGAAGCTGCTCATCGAACGCCGGGAGACCGTGGCGGCGCAAAAGCAATTGATTGCCCGACTGGAGGAGGCCCTGTCGAAGGTCAAGACCTTGAGCGGCTTGTTGCCCATCTGCTCCGCCTGCAAGAAAATCCGCGACGACCAAGGCTACTGGAGCCAGGTGGAGGGCTACATCCAGAAGCACACCGACGCCCGATTTACGCACAGCTACTGCCCGGAATGCAGCCAGAAGTATCTCTCGAAACTGGAGGGGGACTACCCCGACACCCAATGAAGACATTAACCAGCACACCGCCCCGGTAGCGGCAGGCATCCTGCCTGCCGTAACCGGCGGCATCCCTGCCGCCCGGCATCCTCGAAATCCGAATCGCCCAATGCTGAATAAAACCCTGGAGACCTCGTTATGATCAAAGGAAACCCCATCACCATTTTGCTCGTGGAAGACGACCCGGCGCACGCCGAGATCGTGCGGCGCAACCTGGGAGATTTTCGCGTGGCCAACCGCATCGTTCACGTGGCCGACGGCCAGGCGGCACTGGATTATCTCTTCCACCAAGGCGCCTATGCCGCCCCCAAGACCAGTCCCCGACCGAATTTGATTCTCCTGGACCTGCGCCTGCCCAAGGTGGACGGGCTGGAGGTGTTGCGCCGGATCAAAGAGGATGAGGAATTGAAGAGCCTCCCGACGGTCGTGCTCACGACCTCGGGCGCCGAATCGGATATAGTCAACGCCTACACCCATGGCGCGGGGAGCTACCTGGTGAAGCCGGTGGACTTCGAGAAGTTCACCAAGCTGATGGAGGTTTTCGGCTTCTACTGGCTGGCGTGGAACCGGTTTCCAGACTGAAAGCAGGCGATGCCGACCGCCCATGGCCTTGTTTTCACATCCAGATCACCCGGCTGCCTTCGCTGCTCGACAAACCGGCATTATTTCTTAAATTGGATGCAATGTCGTCTGCCAGCCAGCCATTGGTCATCGCCGGGCGGATTTTCCGCTCGCGCCTCATCATGGGCACGGGCAAGTTTTCGTCGCCCGAAGCCATGCGCGATGCCCTCGCCGCCAGCGGCGCGGAAATGGTCACCGTCGCCCTCCGCCGCGCCGATTTGAGCGGAAAAAATGATCCGTTCGCCAACATCCTGGAATTTATTGACCCGAAAATATTTCTCCTGCTGCCCAACACCAGCGGCGCGATGAACGCCGGGGAAGCCGTGCGCCTCGCGCGCCTCGCCGCCGCCGCCGGTCTGCCGAAATGGGTGAAACTCGAAATCCATCCCGACCCGCGCTATCTGCTGCCCGATCCGGTTGAGACGTTCAAGGCCGCCGAAATATTGGTGAAGGACGGTTTCACCGTTTTGCCTTACATCAACGCCGATCCGGTTTTGGCGAAACGGCTGCAGGACATCGGCGTTGCCACCGTCATGCCGCTGGGCTCGCCCATCGGNNCGCATCATCATCGAGCAGGCCACGGTGCCCGTCGTCGTGGACGCCGGGCTCGGCGCGCCGAGCCACGCGGCGGAGGCGATGGAAATGGGTGCCGACGCCGTGCTGGTCAATACCGCCGTCGCGGTGTCGAGTGATCCGAACCGCATGGCCGTCGCGTTCAAAATGGCCGTTGAAGCCGGACGCGCGGCGTTTGAAGCCGGACTCGGTGCAACGCAGGAAACCGCCAGCGCGACGAGCCCGTTGACGGCTTTTCTGGATTGAAATTTAACCACGGATGGATACAGATAAACACAGATTGAAAACAAACCAGATTGAACGCGGGGGGGGG
>PMOA01000088.1 GCA_003161635.1 Limisphaerales bacterium | reverse complement strand
GGGTTCACCCACGGACGGGTTATAAATTTTTCTGTGAAAAATATTTTCCGCTCATCTTTGATGAGCGTTTTGCGTGATGCGTTTTCCATCTCTCGCGATCAGCAATGCAATGAGGACGTGAGCGAGTGATGGACACAATAAAAACTGCGAAACTGGTGAATACTGGAAGCTATGGGCGAAAGTGTTCACGAGTTGAGCAACGGGAAAAGTAATCCACAGTTTTCAAAAAGCATTTGTCTGGTGATATAATGTGTCCTCGCTGAACGAGTCCTTCGATTCGTTTTCAGCCGAGCCTCTATTACCTTGGCGGCTCGTAATCAATCGCATGTCGCCAACAACGATATTCCCGCCAATTACAGGTCTGGCGAGAATATCTTTATGGAGTAGAGGTTCGCTTGGAATATGATAAAGCACATTATCCTAGGGGTGCGGGATGGATGGGGGCAGGAATTGCCCTTCGTTCTTTCTCCACACGACAGGAGGCACCATCTCTATGCCATCGGGAAAAGCGGCACAGGTAAAACGACCCTGCTCCGCAATTTGATTCTCCAAGACATTGAGGCCGGGCGCGGTGTCGGCATCATTGATCCGCACGGCGACTTGGCGAATGACCTTCTCGACCATATCCCGCGCCACCGTATCGAAGACGTGGTGTATTTCAATCCCGCCGACATGGAATATCCAGTCGGCTTCAATTTGCTTGGAAATACCCCACCTGATGAGCGGCATTTGGTGGCCTCCGGCATCGTGAGCGCGTTCAAAGCCATTTGGCTGGACTTTTGGGGGCCGCGCTTGGAATACATCCTATACGCCGCCGTCGCTGCCCTCCTGGACTGCGATAATGTGAGCTTGCTCGGCGTCCAGCGAATGCTTTCTGACGGCCGCTATCGGGCGTGGGTGGTGAAGCAAATCAAAGACCCGATGGTGCGGTCGTTTTGGGTGAATGAATTTGAAGGATACGACAAAAAGTTCCTGCATGAAGCGATTGCCCCGATCCAAAACAAGGTCGGGAAATTGCTCATGTCACCGCATGTGAGAAATATTCTGGGACAGGTGCGGAGCCGGATTAACGCCCGCTTCATGATGGATAACGGCCGCATTTTCATTGCGGACGTGTCCAAAGGAAAATTGGGGGCGGACAAATCAAATCTCGTGGGCGCGTTGCTCGTGACACAATTCCAGCTAGCCGCCATGTCGCGGGCGGACGTGCCGGAAGCGGAGCGCCGGGACTTTTTTCTTTATGTGGATGAATTTCAATCGTTCGCTTCCGATTCTTTTGTGTCCATTCTGTCGGAAGCGCGAAAATATCGGCTCTACCTCACGCTGTCGCATCAATACGTTGACCAAGTGCGGCCTGAAATTCGGGATGCGGTATTTGGCAATGTCGGCTCAATCGTGGCGTTTCGCGTCGGGCACCGTGACGCTAAAATGCTTGAACAGGCATTTGGGGAAACCTGCCGCGCGGGCCAATTGACGAGCCTCGGCAACTATGAAGTGTGCGCGAAATTGCTTGCCGACGGGCAGGATTGTGAACCATTTTTAGGCAAGACATTGCCGCCACATGGCAAGCGGCATGGCCGGCGTCAAACGATTATTCGCCGGTCGCGGGAAAAATATGCAATCCGCCGGAGCGTCATAGAAAGAAAGATAAGTTTATGGATGAGGAAACCATAGAACAGATAAGGCTTAAGCATTGGGAGGAAATGCGTCCACTCCGGGGGCAACAGAAGAAACGCACTGTGAGGCACATTTTGGAGCAGCGGTATGGGGGACACTTGGCAGTTGTAGATGTGATACGTAAAGAGTGTGCAGTTACTATCAGTTGGGAGTTTAGGCCATTCATTGAAAATCCAAACAAATATAATGTGATGGGCCTCATGAGGGAGATGAGTTTGATCCCCGATCCGAGCTACGACATGGATTCTCTCGTCGCGAAAGCGGACGGGAAAGGTTCAGTCCAATTAGACTTGGAAGAGGGCTGCTCGTATTATTTCGAGTTCTTCTTCGATGACGTTGAACAGATGGGAAAATGCACCGTGGAGGAATACTCAAAGAACTTCTGTGACCGCATTTATTTCCAAGTGGCAGTCCCATTGTCTGAAGACAGCAAAGCCTTGTTCAAAAGAGCTGAAAAAATCGTACGCGATCCAAAGGAAATGGTCAGTCACGAATCGAAAAAATACTTGGGCATACAGGACAAATTCGATGAGGAATTAAAGGCTGGCATTGAACAAATCAAACGAAAAAACATTTCAGATGACGAGAAAGAAGACCAAATCGAAAAATTTAAGGAACATCTCGAATCTATGAAAGATCGTTTGGGAATGTAAAAGGGACTATTTTCATAGTCCCTTGAGACGGTTTGCCCCTGTCAGGCTTTACGCACCCGCAAATAGGCCAGTGTATCCAGTACCTCTTTCGGCTTCATGTTTTTCCCCGGCACTGAATGGCGTATCGCGTCACACATTTTCGCATGTAACGACAAATCGGTCTCGTCTGCTTCTTGTTCCGTTATTGGTTTTTTAGTCGCGGCCATTTGAAACTCCTTATTAGTTGGCAGTTAATGAAACCAATCACTTCGTGTGACGGGCTTCATGCAACTGCCAACGGGAGCGGGAAACACTGGATGGAAATCTGCCTGGATTATAGCACCAAAATCGCCAAAAAGTCAATAGTAACGACTTAATAACAAAGTGGTTACATTGACGGCTTTGTTGAGCCTTGCTTTAATTACAGGCGGAACTTTCGTTCCTTACACACTCAACCAAAGGACTACTGAATGAAAACATGGATAGACTTCAAGGCACTGCGCGCGAAACTTGATTTCGAGCAGGTGCTTCGCCACTACGGCGTCGAGGTCAAACGCAAAGGCAATCAGCATCAAGGTTTCTGCCCGCTGCCGAATCACAACGGAAAGAAAAACTCGCCTTCATTTTCCGCGAACTTGGAAAAAGGAATTTTCCAATGCTTCGGCTGCGGGGCCAAAGGCAACGTCCTGGACTTCGGCGCGCTCATGGAAAAAACCGATCCGAAAGACGGCGCGGCATTGCGTAAGGTGGCCGTCGAACTGCAAAGGCGGTTCTGCCCGGAACTCGGCGCTTCCACGGAGACAAAATCCCCGGCGAAGAAGCCGGAGAAAACCGAGTCGGAAAGCGATCTGCCGGTCGTTGTCAACGCGCCGCTTNNATTTTGAACTCAAGGGGCTGGACGCGGAGCATCCGTATCTCAAAGGCCGGGGCTTCGCGCCGGAAACGATCAAGCATTTCGGCCTCGGCTTCTGCTCGCGCGGACTCCTGAAAGACCGGGTGGCGATTCCGCTGCATGATCACGAGGGCAAACTTGTGGGCTATGCCGGGCGCGTGGTGGATGACGCGTCAATCAATGAAGACAATCCGCGCTACCGCTTTCCCGGCAAACGCGAGCGTGACGACAAACACTTTGAATTCCGAAGGACGTTATTTTTATACAACGGCTATCGGGTCAAAGCGCCGGTTGACGATCTGATTGTCGTCGAGGGATTCACCGGCGTCTAGTGGCTCAATCAAAACGGGCTGCCAAACGTGGTGGCAACGATGGGGGCGGACTGTTCCGAAAGGCAGGCTGAATTCATTGTGTCCTTGGTAAAGCCAAACGGCCGGGTGTGGATTGCGCCGGATGGCGACAAGGCTGGCGAGCGGCACGCTCAAACGCTTCTGTCCCTCATTTCGCCACATCGCTTCGTGCGGTGGGTGAAAATGGATGAGGGTAAACAGCCAACGGATTTGTTGGCTGAACAATTGAAAACCCGCTTCACAACATAAAGCACACAGCGACCGCGTGAGGGGTCGCTTTTTAATCAATAATGTTATCGGGAAGCAGTAGGCGACCCTAGAAGCATCACGCGTGGCCGCCGTTGTTTCGCCAGCGGCCACAGCGGAGCCTGGTACACTGGCGAGAATTCAAGGTGATTACTCGTATTCAAATCCTCCTTCCGTGCGTTTGAATTCTTTTGCGTGCTCTTTCAACCAATCTGATACGATTTCTGTGACGATGCCAATAGGCCAACTCAACATGAGCACACAATAGGGATTTCCTTCTTCATCCAACTCAATGGCGCGGGGAGGTTCTGGCGCTGAAAACCCTTTGTTTGGCGTATCCATTACTGTTTCCCAAAGTGCAACAGCGTCCTTTTGAATTTGCGCTTGGTCTTTGCCGGAAATGATGAGTTCGCATCCATCAACATCATCTTCGATAAGGAATATAGATTTCATGTGGTTGTTTGAGTTATCTCAATCGCCAAACAGTTTGTCCACTTTTTGCTTCTGATACTATTTTGCTAACTGCTTATAGTAAGCGTGGTACGGTCTGGTTATATAGTCGTCAATTACTTCAGCCACCTTTCTCTCGTCGGCATTTAATGGCGCGTGGGAGTCTAGGGGGTGGCTTGTTAACTCGCATTTCAAATTATTTACAACCCATTTTCCCCATCCGAAACGTGGGAATATATCCTTATTCGCTGGAGCTTCTACAAATGTCCCAAGTTCCTCCATATTTTGTAAGGCACCGGGTCCAAGCTCTGCGTGATCACGAATCATCTCGCGCATGTAACCAACGACTTTGTTAAATTCATTCAAATCCTGTGGTTGCTCCGTTTGATAGCGAGCGTAGATGTTCATAAGATTCTGTACCATGGTTGCAACGGTCATCAGTCGAAACCAAGACTGCGGATGAAAATTTGGCATCCTCGCCGCGGTTTCCCGCAAGTAGTCGTATCGCCCCAGCACCATCTCAAGTTCAAACTGACGCGTGTGTGTGACGCATACACGAATTTGTTCGGAAGCAGCCTTTTTGCTTTTTGAATCTCCGAATCGAAACATGACTATGATTACACTTTTGGCCGGGTTTACTGCGACGAAAGGGCTTCAACATCCAAGAGAATGTTAACGGGTTTGGAGGTCGTGTCGTATGTAACAGCAAGAATGTGTAAACGTTCGCCTTTACGTTGGATAAATTCTCCAACGCGAGGGATCAGCGGCAACGCTTCCATATCGACACTGCGGTCTGGGAATACTAAAATACACTTGCACATTTCCATAAAATGTATGTTCGGGTTTTCCGACGAAATTTGCTTTCCGTATTTGGGACTTTGAACCTGGAAAAGACTTTGTCGAGAAAAATTTTGAAGTGCTCTTAATCAAATTCTCTGGTCACGGGCACGGCAAAGCCAGTGATGCTGATGTGCGCCAGCCCCGTGCAACGGAAGCGGGGTTGCGCTTCGGAGAAATCGCGCCAGTGTTTCGGACAATGGCAACACCGCTTTGGTCGCGCTCAAATCGGGTCGGCGCAAAGTCTTTTGGTGTGACCGTGAAGCGAGTCAGGCCGAAAGTCCTTGCGCTCGGGGGCATCGGTTCTGACGGTCAATCGGCTTTTGTGACTGACGGTCAGGCTTTTAGGCGTCGCGCACCAAGTCTCGTAGCCGGACTTTTAGCGCTTTCGCGACGCGCGCAAGGGCATCAACGGAAATGGTCTTTTCCATGCGTTCCACCTCACCGATGTATTTCGGATTCAAGTCGGCAAGTTCGCCAAGCCGTTCTTGGGTCATTTTCGCCTTCTTGCGGTATTGGCGAATGGCCTGGGCCAGTGATTTACGATGCGAAATACGTTCTGCCACAATGCGGAAGGGTAGCCGAATTAAACCGGCACAAAAACAGCTATAGCTGGTATTTTGTTCTTGCATTTTTCCCGTCTCTCGCCGATTATTGCGCAGTAATGAATACGCAGATCACATTTCTTCGCAGACTCGGCCCGGACCCGCACGCCAACGGCGCACAAAGCGTCGGTTGCGACGGATGCCCGGACATTTGGGAACTCGAAAATGGCGACTTCGCTGTTATCGGCATAGACATCACGGCTGAGGCGATTGCGAAACTGCCGCCGACTGCCGGATGTGGGCGGGATGAGCGGATTGTCCGTCTGCCGCGTCATCTGCTGGTGAACGCCAAGCGGGACATTCCCGACCGGCTCTGATTTGTGCTAAAATGGCGGCATGGAAATTGGGGGATGGGTTTCTCAAAACTGGTTCAATCTTTTTAGTGCTATCGGCATCATCGCTGGCCTGTGGTTCACAGCTTTTTCATTGCGCTCTGAAACCAAGACACGGCGGATTGCCAATTTGCTTACAATTACTGCAAACCATCGCGAAATCTGGAAAGAATTTCTGAACAATCAAAAATTGGAGCGCGTTCGCGACCCCGCTGCGGACACGGCAAAGCAACCGGTCACTGACGCAGAGCGGGTGTTTGTCAATCTGGTGATTCAACATATCAACAGCGTGTATTGCGCCATGAACGATCAACTTGTCATCAAAGTGGAAGGGTTGCGCCGGGACATTGCACAATTTTTCTCGCTGCCGATTCCGAAGTCGGTTTGGGAAAAAACCAAGCCGTTTCAAAATGACGATTTTGCCAAGTTTATCGAAACCGCGCTGAAATAACGGTTACGCCTCGGCGTCATCCGCAAGGATGGACTGTTTTCGCACTTTTTGTTCCACGAATGCCTCACGCTTCGGCTGGCTGCGATACCCGAATGAAACACTCTGCCGTTCCGGTGCGAATTGCGTTCCATCGGTCGCCTCGCGGTAGTCGAGGGGTCGAATCCAGATTGCGCCCAACGGATCGCGGGTCACTTCCTCAAATGTGGAAAGATACACAAATGTCAATATGGGCGGGATGTTTTGAAGCAAATGCAGGGCGGTGTTATTCCGGCGCTCCGCGTTTTGGAGTACCATGAGCACAAGGAACGGGAATTTTTTGAAATCGTCACGGGTCGCGCCGTTGCGGACGGCAAATCCGCCGCGCCTATAATAATCACGATAGCAGACAGCCTTGATGACAAGCGTTTCCTGGACTTCGCTGGAACGATCCAACTCAAGAAAGAATGGTGTAAGCTCCCACACGCTGCCGTCTTTCGCCTTCTCGTGAATACGGATGAAGCCATCTGGCTTTACGGGGGCCTCCGCACCGTCGTAGCCGGGGCGATACGCCCTGAATTCATTCAAAAGCGGCCATGTGCTGAATTCATCAATGGTGAATGACCCCGTCGTTTTCATTGCAGCATGGAACGCCGTCTTCACGTCCATGACTTCAAGCTCATGGCTGATCGTGCGGTCGCTCACATGGGTGCGCCTTTCCAGCACCGGCAAATCAAATGATGGATATTTGGTCAGAACGCCCTTCTCCTGAAGCAGCATTAAGCCTTTACGGGTTAAAAAGAGGATGGACTGTTCAAAGGGGCGGCGGGGGCGTTCGGTGATGAGTTCGGCGGCTTTAAGTTTTTGCAGACGTTTCTTGGCAGCGTCCGGTTTGCCATCGAAATACAGGGCTACGGCGTGCTCGGTGGTCATCACGCGAGATTCAAAAAGGCCGCGCAGAAGGTCAAAATCGCGGTCTTGAGGTTCTAAAGAACCAGTTCGCATTTTCGAGGTCGCCATGCGGGGAAGTATAGCAGGATTTTCCAAAAATCCACGTCAGAGGATGTTTTGTTGCCTTCAAAAAATAAGCCCTTATCATCACGGCAACTCCGTGATAAGCTGAGCGAGCAAACGCTTTTTAAGATTCGTTGGCGCGTCGCGTAACAAAAGCATTATGAGAATCGCAAAAATTGAAATCAAAAACTTCCGGTCGGTTCAATCTACAACATTTGAGCCAGCGGCCTTCAACGTAATGGTTGGCCGGAATAATCACGGAAAGACGAATGTGTTCAAAGCAATAGAATGGTTCTATGGCGGCAAAGGCGAATTGGCAGATATTCGGAACACTAGCGCCCCGAAAGATTCCATTGTCGAGGTGGAAATCACTTTTTCTGGTGTTCAAGATGGTTTGAAGCAGATCAGCAACGCTGACAATCAAACAAAACTCAAAAACATTCTTGAAACAAATGATACGATGCGCGTGAAGCGTTCTTCCGAAGATGCGAAGATCCGGCAACTCTTGAATCCAAAGACGACCAAATGGCAAAAGCAGCCGACTGGCACGGACAGCGCATTCAATAATTGTATTCCGCGATTTGAGTTCGTCGAGGCAACCAAGAATTTGAAAGACGTGTCCGGCTTTTCTGCCAAAAGCCCGATAGGACAAATGCTTAGTGGTGTGCTAACCGAGATTTTGGAAAAGGATCAAGCCTATCGGGAGTTTCGCGAGAAATTTGAAGCACTGTTCCAATCGGAGTCCTCTGGCATTCAAGCGAAGCTCAAGGGATTGAGCGGTGAGGTAAAAGTGCACCTTCAGCAACAATTCCCGGACTGCTCGGAAGTCCGTTTTGCGGTCGAAGAGCCTTCCTTTGATGATTTGCTCAAAAACTTTACGACGCGCTTGAATGATGGTGTGGAAACAGACGCTGAAGAAAAGGGCGACGGAATGCAGCGGGCTTTGATGCTGGCGATAATCAAGACGCACGCGGATTACCGCCGCAATGACGCGCTCGGCAAATCATTTATTTTCTTTATTGATGAAGCGGAGCTTCACCTTCATCCGACAGCGCAAAGGCAATTAAAATCTGCGCTCCTGGAATTGTCGCAAACAGTTGATCAAGTTTTCATTAACACGCATTCATCGGTGTTGATGGTGGATGAAAATGACAAGCAGACTGTTTTCAAGGTGGACAAAACAAACGGCGCAACGCAAGTGACAGCAATAGACCGGGCGGGAAAGCAAGACGTGGTGTATCAACTGCTTGGCGGCAATCCCGCTGATCTGCTTTTGCCATGTAATTTTTTCATTGTCGAAGGACCAACCGATCAAGCCTTCCTCAAAAAGGTAATCAGTCGTTTTTACCCGGCGAAGCCGGAAATCCAAATAGTGCCCGCCAGAGGAGATGATGAGAAGCAGCGTCAAAGCATGGAAGCAATCAATCTTGTCTATACACCTCTCGCGCTTCGCCCAATTTACAAAAACAAGCTGACGCTCCTTTGTGATAAGCCGGATGCTGTGAAGTTGCCTCGATTTGAGGAATTTAAGAAGGGCTACAAGCATCTTGAAAAAAACGGGCAGTTGTTTGTTCTGCCCGTCGAGAAAATTGAGGAATACTATCCGGCGAGATTGCGCCCGGCAGTTAGTCCAAGTGGCAGTGCGGCGAAAAGGAATTTGGCTGAAAAAGTGGGGCAAGAAATCACGCAGCAAGAATTCGAGACGAACATGAAGATCGTCTTCGACGCTCTGGGTCACTGTTGGAAAAATGCTTATGAGTCGGACGGCGCAGCTTCCTAAAAACCGCAAACAATTGTAAAATTACGCTCATGTCACAACAACCTAAAAAATTTGAAGCGACTTCGGCGAACATTACCGATGAGCAAAAGGCGAAGCTGGAATCGCTGTTTCCTGAAATCGTAACAGAGGGCGGGAAGATTGATTTTGACCGGCTCAAGCTGACGCTCGGTCAAACGGTGGACAACGGCAAGGAACGCTATGGCATGAACTGGCCGGGCAAGTCGGATTGTTTCAAGACGATCCAGCGACCAAGCATGGCGACACTCGTGCCGGCGCGGGATGAATCCGTGAATTTTGATACAACGGAAAATCTCATCATCGAGGGCGACAATCTGGAAACGCTCAAGCTGCTGCAAAAGGCGTATCTCGGCAGAGTGAAGATGGTTTTCATTGATCCGCCTTACAACACGGGCAACGATTTTATCTATCCTGACGATTTTAGCGAAAGCCTTGAAACATACCTCCGCTACACGGGGCAAGTTGACAATGAAGGCCGCAAGTTTTCAACGAACACGGAAACCGATGGTCGCTTCCATTCCAAGTGGATGAATATGATGTATCCAAGACTTTTTCTTGCGCGCAACTTGTTAGCTGACGACGGTGTGATTTTCATAAGCATTGATGACGGAGAAGTAGCCAATTTGCGGAAGCTATGCGATGAGACGTTTGGAGAAGACAATTTCGTTGCAACAATAATTTGGCAAAAGAAATTCGCACGTCAGAATGACGCAGAGTATTTTTCCACGATGCACGATTACATACTTTGCATCGCAAAAAATGCCATAAGGGCTGATTCTGTTGGGTGGAAATTAAACCTCCTTGAACGCACTGACGAAGATAACGCGGGATATACTAACCCAGACAATGATCCACGTGGTCCTTGGACATCGGTGGTTTTATCGGCAAAATCGGGTTCTGATAATCTTAAATTTGTCATCAAAAGCCCTAGCGGCAGGGAGTGTTTACCTCCCGATGGGAGATATTGGGGCGTGAGCAAAGCAAAATTCGCTGAATTAGTTGCTGACAACCGAATTTGGTTTGGAAAAGAGGGCGATGGCATCCCAAGATTGAAAACTTTTCTGAAGGAGGTTCAAAGTGGCTTGCGCCCAAATACGATCTGGTTCCATGAAGAAGTAAGCCATAATCAAGAAGCGAGACAGTCACTAAAGGAGTTATTGGGTGGTAAAGGAGTCTTTGATAGCCCTAAACCCATTAAGCTAATCCAACAGATGATCCGTATTTCAGGCGCGGACAAAAATTCCATCATCCTCGACTTTTTCGGAGGTTCTGGAAGCACCGGACACGCAGTGTTAGAACAAAACAAACAGGACGGCGGCAACAGAAAGTTTATTCTTGTCCAGTTGCCAGAGCAAACTCGTTCAAAGAAAGAAGATGGAACATGGGAAGAATCGGATGCGTGGAAAGCTGGCTACTCGACGATTGCAGAAATTACGAAAGATAGAATCCGGCGTGCTATCAACAAAATGAACGAAGAAGATGAAAAGCAAAATTTGTTAAAGCAAAGCCAAAAACAGGATAGAGGGTTCAAAGTCTTCAAGTTGCAAAGCTCAAATTTCAAAGCGTGGAATGCTGAACAACCAAAAGACGACGCTGAACTCGTCAAGCAATTAACATTGCATACTGATCACCTCGTCGAGGGGCGTGCGCAGGAAGATGTGCTTTATGAGTTGCTGCTCAAGTCCGGGTTCCCGCTGACAACCAATGTCGAAAAAATCACACTGGCTGAAAAAAACGTCTTTTCCGTTGCCGATGGTATGATGCTGATTTGTCTCGAAAAGGAACTGACACTAGAAGTCATCAAGGCGATGGCGGAGAAAAAGCCGGAGCGCGTCGTCTGTCTCGACGCCGGTTTTGCCGACAATGACCAGCTTAAAACGAATGCCGTCCAGACGATGAAATCGAAGGGAGTAACGAAATTCCAAACGGTATGAAGCTGCAATTCGACGCCAAGCAGGAATTTCAGATTGATGCTGTGAACGCCGCAGTAGATTTGTTTGACGGGCAACCCTTGAACAAAGGGGATTTTCAGATTTCGTTTGAGGCAAAGGGGCAGGGGCTTTTCGGCAGTCTTGAGCAAACAGAATTGGGCCTCGGCAATTCGCTATTGATTGATCGCGAAATCCTTCTCAAAAACCTTCAGCGTGTGCAGGAGCGCAGCGAATTGGACACGGATGCAAAGTTGCTGCCGGAAGATTATTATAGTCCGACAATTTCCGCGCCGCTGAATTTCTCCGTGGAAATGGAAACCGGCACTGGCAAGACATATGTGTATCTCCGCACGATTTTTGAACTCAACAAAAAGTATGGGTTCAAAAAATTCATCATCGTCGTGCCAAGTGTGGCGATTCGTGAGGGCGTGCTGAAAAATCTGGAAATCACGAGCGAGCATTTCAAAGCACTCTACAACAATGTTGAATACGAGTATTTCGTGTATGACGCGAAGAAAGTTAACCGCCTGCGGCAATTCGCGGTGAGCAATCAGATTCAGATTCTTGTCATCAACATTGACGCGTTCAACAAAAAGGACATCGCCGTCATTCACAAGGAGGCCGACAAGCTGTCGGGGCGCAAGCCGATTGAATTCGTCTGCGCGACGAATCCGATTGTGATTATTGACGAGCCGCAAAGCGTGGACAACACGCCCAAAGCGCAAGAAGCGATCCGCTCGCTCAATCCGCTTTGCACGCTTCGCTATTCAGCAACGCACAAGAATTTCTACAACCTCGTCTATTCGCTGAATCCGATACGAGCTTTCGACTTGCGGCTGGTAAAGCAGATCATCGTCGCGAGCGTCACGGGCGAGGGCGCGCAAAACGACGCCTACGTAAAACTGGTTTCCGTGGATCGCAAGAATGGCATCAAGGCGAAAGTCGAAATTGACGTGCAAACGAATGACGGGCCAAAGCGGAAAACGGTAACGGTTAAAGATGAAACGGATTTATTCGTCGCTTCAAAGGAGCGTGAGAATTACCGCGACGGCTATCTCATTACGGAAATCAACGGCGAGCCTGGCAATGAGTATGTTCAATTCAACAGCGGCAAGACGCTGGCACTCGGACAGGAATTAGGCGGCGTCCGCGATGATTTATGGAAAGCGCAGATCAAAAACACGGTGCGCCGTCACCTCGACAAGGAAATTGCCCTCAAAGGGCGGGGCATAAAAGTTTTGAGCCTGTTCTTCGTTGATAAAGTGGCGAATTACCGCTCATACGATGAGCAGGGCCAGCCGGTGAAGGGAAAATTCGCGCAATTTTTTGAAGAGGAATTTGCGGAATTGTCAGCGCAACCGAAATACAAAGGGCTGCTGCCGTATCCGGTGGAAAAGCTTCATAACGGATATTTCGCGCAAGACAAAAAAGGCGTGTTCAAGGATACCAGCGGCGACACGCAAGCGGATGATGACATTTACAACCTCATAATGAAGAACAAGGAACAACTGCTCTCGTCGGATGAGCCGTTGCGTTTCATTTTCAGCCATTCCGCTTTGCGTGAGGGGTGGGACAATCCGAATGTTTTTCAAATCTGCACACTGAATGAAACTCGCTCGGCGATGAAAAAGCGGCAGGAAATCGGGCGTGGCCTGCGTCTGCCGGTCAATCAAAATGGCGAGCGGGTGTTTGATGAGAACGTCAACAAACTCCTCGTCGTCGCCAATGAAAGCTATGAGGATTTCGCGCGGAAGCTGCAAACGGAATACGAAGACGATTGCGGCGTGACGTTTGGCAAAGTCCCCAAAACCGCATTCTCGACTTTGATGCAAATTGTTGACGGTGAGGGTGTGCCGCTCGGCAAGGAGACTTCGGAAAAGATTTTTAAGGGACTTGTGGGAAAAGGTTTCATCGGGGAAGATGGCAAGATCAAACCGACATTCGACCCGCAAGCTCCGGGTTTTGACCTCGGCCTGGCACCGGAACATGCCCTTTTGCGTTCGGACATTATTGACGTTCTGCAATCTTACCAATTGGAACGCCATGTCAAAAAGGATGAGGACGGCCAACGCTTACGCTTCAAGAAAGAAGTCGAACTGGACCCGGAATTTCAAGAGCTTTGGAATCGCATAAAACCAAAAACAACATATTCAGTCGAATATCAGACGGATGTTTTGGTCGCAAATGCCGTCAAGGCGATCAAGGCAATGGAGAAAATCAATCCGATGCGGGTTCATATTTCGGAAGTTCAAATTGCCGTGGCAAAGGCAGGCATCGGCACTAATGTAATTCGTGAGGCTGGCGAAACGGTCATCTTCGGTGGCGCGGTTCCCGACGTAATTGCCTATTTGCAGGCCGAAACGGAGCTAACGCGGTCAACAATCGTCCGTATTCTGAAAGAATCGAACCGCCTGCCGGAATTTTTGGTCAACCCGCAAAAATTCATGGATGCGGTCGCGGGGATTTTGAAGCAGCAATTGCACAAGCTGATGATTGACGGAATCAAATACGAGCGCATTGCCGGTGAAGAATTCAGCATGATGCTTTTTGAGGAAAAGGAGATTGTGGGCTATCTGAATAACCGGCTCGAAGTCAAAAAGAGCGTTTATGATGCTGTCGTTTATGATTCGGAATTAGAACGCGAGTTCGCAGAAGCGTTGGATAAGCGCGAAGACATAAAATTGTTCGTGAAGTTGCCGGATTGGTTCAAGATTGAAACTCCGCTGGGCACTTACAATCCCGATTGGGCGATCCTCAAACACGATAACACGGTGCTGTATTTGGTGCGGGAAACCAAAGGCACAAAGAATTTTGAAAAACTGCGAAACATCGAGGCGGAAAAAATCCGTTGCGGTCGCAAGCACTTTGAAACGCTCAAGGTGGATTTTGACGTGGTGACTTCGGCAAATGAAGTGTAAGAAACATTTACTTAATTTTCCGTTTTGTCGGTACCGGCTCGGCAGCGGCGAGAAATTCTCCGGTAAATATCTTCTCGCGGTCTTGGATTTGCTTCTCCACCTTCTCGCTCTCCAACACAAACGGCCAATGGTTTAATTGCTTGTGTAAATACGATTCAATTCTCCGTTTATTATACGGAACCGGGTTCACCGTTGGCGTATGTATTGAAACTGGAATATTCTGCTCCACAATTCGCACCACGCATTGCCGTTGTTTTTGGTCATGCAATGCTGCCATTGCGCGGAAATCCTGATCGGCAATGGGGTCGGGTGTGCGATGGATAAGCTCTTTGCCCATTTTCGGGATAAGCATCGGGACACGCGATTCACTCCAATTTTTGGTGTGCGATTCGCCTTCAGATTCGCCTTCAGATTCTACAGACATACGGCTCGTGCCGTCGGAATCTGCATCATATTCATTCCAAGTATTGGCATCCTGTTGCTCATTGCCCTTCACAATACCTCCGGCGCTCCCACCCACCGTTCGTCCGGCGAAAATGCCCGTGCCCTCACTCCGGCTTCGCTGGACACTTGAAGAGTGCGAGTCGCTTCCTCCTTTCATGTATGCCGTTCGATATTCTTCTGCGTATCCCATGACTTTGGTGGAAAACAATTCCTCTTTGATCTTATCGGGACTCATCACCCCCATGAACAGTTGACGGGCCAGCCGCTCCAAGTCTTCAGCCAGTTCCAGGCTGAACACCACCTTGGTTCGGGCGTTCGTCATTATTGAGCGATACACTTGCTGTCCATGCGGCCCGGCGTCGAGGACCTGGCTGGGATATTGGTTGGCGAGCGTGAGGTGAAGCCCAAATCCTGCCGCTTCGTCAAGATTTCTGGCAATCGTCGGTGTCACGAAGTTTTGAAACTCGTCAACATAAACGTAGAACGGCTTCGTCGGTCGTCCATCAGTCTTTCTGCCAAGCTCTTGTGCCGCTGTCCACAGATCGCCCAACAGAAGCGTTCCAAAAAGCGAAGCGTCATCGGGTGATATGCGTCCTTTTTCAGTCGCCAGATTTACAAGAATGATGTGACCTTTCTCCAAAGCCTCCCCTAAATCCAATGATGGGCCGATGTGGCCGAACATGCGCCGTATCACCTGCGTGGCAAGAAACGGACGAAGACGGCTAATGGTGCTCGAAAGTTGTGCATCAAAATTCGTTGGTGAAAGTTTATTGGCATCCGCCCAAGCCTGCCTAACAGCCCGATTTTTGATGTTTTCCGTCAGTGCAAATCGAATCCTCTTGTCAGCCGAATTAATGAGATATTGAGCTTCGTTCAATGATAATCCCTGTTCGTAAAGAGGCCAAAAAATGTTGCTCGACCAGCGCGCCAACAACGGGGTTTCTTTCGTATCGCCTTTTCCCCAAACATGGGCAACTGAATCAACGCGATTAGAAATCATCACGTTCGGATCAGCTTCTCCCTGTTGCCGCAAGATGTTGTAACAAACCGTCCAATCGTTCTGTCGCAAATCAATCGGAATGACGGGGCGATTGATACCCTTCTTGGCAAGCCAGTGAACAAGGCTGTCGTAAAGCGATCCGTGCGGGTCTAAAAGCAGCAAACCGCATTTGCTCTGGCGCCATTGCCAAATGTCCTGCTGAATCAGGTTTTCAAGAAATTTGGTTTTTCCAGTCCGGGTCGCGCCGCAGACGTAAAGATGTGTCTCGCGATCCTTCGGGGACATCGTAAGCGAAGTGCCTTGGCCGACAATTTTGCCGAGTTCCAGACTGTTTCCAAGAGTGCGCCGCATAACGAGGCGAATGTATCATAAATTCTTCCGCATGGCGAAGACTTTTGGAAAATTATGATCAAATCAGATTTCGTAGAATTCGGTGGCGACTGAATTCCGCTGCCGGTCAACGTAAAGTTTTGCGGCGGGAATTGTGATGTCTTTTCCTTCCCACCAGTCGCGATTCCGGGGGCCGAAATCGCTTGCCAAGTTGAACGTCCTGCCGCGTATCGCCGTCCGGTAACGCTTTGACCTGCGGCTGTAGCCTCCGGCTGTGATTTTCTTGCCCTTCGGGGAATACCATGATCTTTTCGGGATTGATTTGAAATGCGGGTTAAAATGGTAGCTGACGACATTCAATCCCTCTAGCCAGTAGTACACGTGTCCGAAATACGCGGCGTGAATCCACTTTTCCCACAGTCGCGGGGTGTATCGCGGGGCATTGAGGTCGGGAGTCCACTGCAAAAGCCAAAGGACATACATCCCGTTCCGCGCGTATTCCATCGTCCGTTGTTGAATCGTTTTCGGCGAAAGCGAACTGATCTGAACCTCAATGGCAACCGGCACCCCGTTTATCTCCGCGCTCACGTCGGGGCGGTTGGTTCCGAGCGGGCGTTCCAACGCGACTTTGCGGACGTGGGGTTCCTTTTGGAGCGCTAGAAAAATCTCTATTTTGCAGCGCCGGTGTTCCTCGCTTTCGTTTTCGGCATACAGGCACGCAAGGGGATTGACATGGGCAAAGTGATTCACCGTGCGTTTGCCGGTCTTCAAAATGACTTCATCACGGCAATCAGGGCAAACGAATGGCGCGTGTGCTTTTGACGCCAAGTATGCGGTGACGATCTCGCCGGTGAGTTTTCGCTTGGCGCAGAGCATGGGGAAAAACGTGCGCCCATTTTACCATGAAACGCTATTTCAATTTTCCGAAATAGTCATCAGGCCGGTAAACCGAATATCCTTGAATATCAAAATCCGCCTCAATGGTGGCAGAATTCGCTCCCTCTATATTCGGTTCCAATTCCATTGTCTTGTAGAATTGAAGCGATTGAAGCTGATCAAGAACGCGTTGTGGCAAGGCAGAAAATGGATGTCCCTGCGGCAAGAACAAATAGATGTCCTGGCTGCTTGACCGCCATATGTCCGCTTTCATAACGGAAAATGTAATTTGTCTGAATTCAAAAGCAAGGGTCGGCCAAAGCCGATTTCATGAACCGCGCCCACTTTCAAACCGGCTAACTCTTTTTCTCCTCTCGCGTCACCCACAACACAAAATCCAGCATTTTTACATCCGTGATGGCCGCCGTTTTGTGAACCTCTTTGAATCGCTTGGTTAAATATTTCCCGTCATCCGTTTTGAGGAAATCGGCGAATGTGCTGATGAGAGTTTGATGGATTATATTGATTTTTGCCGCGCGATTTTCAGTTCCTTTCGGTGGCAACCGCAAACCGAGATGTTTCAAGACAACGGAATCAATGATTGGCAAGTCAGGGTGTATTGATCCAACGAGCTTGCTTGAAAAAGAAGCCTCCATTCTTTCGGTCGCGTCGTGCAACTCGACAAGCACGCTTTCAAAATCAACTTCGGTGCCCTTGTGCTTTTCAAGGAGTCCGAAGAATTTCTTTTGCCATTCCGCCCCGCGCCGCACACGGTAGTAGCCGTTGAATTTTTTCTGAAATGGCCGGTCGGCGCTGACATCCAGCCGATGAAGATCGTTTTGTAGTTGCAAATATATTTCGACTGCTCTGTTCAATTTCGGCAGGGCAAGGGCAGCATCAACTTTGTCTTTGGTAAGCCGTATCATTGCTATGTTTGGATTGGTTTCGCGTAAAAGTCAGCCATGCCTTTTTGAACGACTGCCGCCAATTCCTTCGGTTCAAAACGTCCGCGATTTTCAAGTCGAATGAGTGGGATTCCTGCACCACGCAGAATGCTTTCAACCTCTCTGTCTCGCTCAATCCGCTTCGGCCGATTGTGCGTCTTATCATCAAGCTCAATGGCGAACAACGGTCGGAGCTGTTTTTTGTCGCAAGCGACAAAATCCACCGACTTTTGATTGATGTGCCGGAAAGCATAAAAACGGTCTTTCCGGGTGACGGTCGGCTGCACAATGGCGTCGAGGTGTATTTGCGGGAAGAAATAATAATCCGGCCCCATTTCAGAAACAAGCGCGTGATAGCACTCCTGTTCTGCATCGGTCATCACGCAATCTTTGCGGCGGTATTCAAATTGAGGCTTTCGGTTTCGGGTGAATTCCTCGAACACTTTGATTGCGATCACCAGTAAAACCAAAAACGCAACTGCGACGATCACTTTTGTCATGCGGTAATTGTAACAAAATCAGAGAAATATTGCCCATGTTTTGCTCGCACGCGGCATCGGCTGAAAACTGAATTGCGAACCAGTATTGTGGTCATCTGAGCGGAAGGACTCTCCACCCGTATGATTTGCGATAAAGTTGAGCGATGTCCCCCATAATGACTGAATATTGCCTGACGGTGTATTCCTGATCGTCGTCATGCGCCTCAATGAGACGGGTAGCCCAAGTACCGTCTGGAACAACGATTTGTGCTGTGGCCTGGTCAAAATGCAGTTCATTGCATTTGATCCGCCATTCGCGTTCCCAAGTAAAATCCGAAAAAACATAATCATCCCGCAGTTCAAACGTCATGTGTCGCCAGCAGTGACTCTCTAGCAGTTTTTTATATTCGGAAGCGGGCTGATAGATCACTGGCCGACCCCCTTGCTCGAAAAGCCATTTCTTTGAAACCATGATTCCGAACGGCGAATACTTGGAATAGTAATCTTCGTTCACTAGGCCATCCGATAGACTGGCCAACGGTGCTTCAGAAAAACACACGCACCGATGTCTTCCCATTATCATATTATTGCCACCAATGAGCCTCCTGTCGTGGATAATCTTCTGAAGGAGTTTGAAAGCGTGTTCGTGGGTTATACCTCTCGTAAAATGAATGAGGTTTGGCGAAATGTCTGGCCGACTCATGAGGTTGCATTAATGCACTTTTTTCATGAAAAGACAAAAATTTTCATCAAAGCCCCCTGGGGGAGGCATCCGCTTACGGAAGCCGTTGGCAGGGGGTTGGGGGTCGGGGTTGCCGTCCCCCCGCCACGCACACAACGAAAAACCCCCGCTAAAGCGGGGGTTTCCCTGCGGACGCTATTTGTCGTCCGCCATGCTGTTCCGAATATCCTCACGAACATCGCCGAGCTTGTCGGCCAATTCCTGTCGGCTCGCCTCAATCTTGTCTTCGATTTCGGCGAGACGGGAATAAATGCGAGACTCGGCGGCGTCAATCCGTTCCTCAAGCCGCTCAAACGAGCGACCGATGGACACGGCGATGTCGTCGCCGTTCTTGTAGATGACACGCTCAATCAATTCGAGGTCTTTCTGTTCTAATGCCATTGTGGTTTCGTTATGCGGTTAATAATCGTCGGGCAGGAGCACCGTCGTCGTGTTTCGGTCGGCCTCGGTGATAATCCAGAACCTCACGCCCTTGCGGTCGTGATATGCTGAAAACAATTTCCCCCCGTCCCAAAGAGCCGATTCATTGGCGTCCCTGTCCTCGGCGCAAACATCGCCCCAATCACCCCTAGCGTGGCGCAACAGGGCGGTGGCGATGTCGTTGGGCGATAGCGTCTGCGAGGCGCTCTCGGTCATCACAATCCGTCCAAGCGAGAACTTCGGTAGCGGAATACGATAGCTGTCGGTCATGGTGGTCAAGCTGGCTGATAATGAGGCCGTGCGACTACTCGGCCTTTCCGAAAGAACCTCGGCGGCGGCTCTCCCCCTTGCGAATCACCGTAGCCCCTTTCCCTCCGGCGGTGATGCCGTTCCTGTAGCTTTCCAAGACTTTCTCGGAAACCC
>PMOA01000072.1 GCA_003161635.1 Limisphaerales bacterium | reverse complement strand
GAAGATGCGCGCGCCTTGATGTCCGCCACCGCCGACGTGGCCGGAGAAAAAGTCAGCGAAGCCCGCAAGCGTCTCGCCGCCGCACTGGAACGCGCCAAGGAAATCGCGAGCCGTGTCCGCGAGAAGGCGGTCGAAGGCGCCAAGGCGGCCGACGAGGCCGTGCACGAGCATCCCTATCAAGCCATCGGCATCGCTCTCGGTGTCGGTGTGATTCTCGGCTATCTCGTCGCACGCCGGTGTTCCCGCAACTGCGACCAATCATAATATGGAAACAGCCACCGGCAGCTTCAAGCAACTTGCTGCGACGTCCCGGCGTTTCGCGGAACGGCTGTTGACCATCGGGGAAAACCGGCTCGAACTGTTGACGGTGGAAGTGCAGGAGGAGCGCGAGCGTCTCCTGCACGCCTTCCTTTTGGCCCTCGGCGTGGCGGCGTTCGGTCTGCTCGCCGGCCTTACGCTCACGGCTGCCATCGTGGTCCTGCTGGGGCAATACTCGCCCTTTGCGGTTCTCCTGACCCTGACCGGCCTCTACGGTGTGGCGGCAGTTTGTCTTTACCGGCGACTCACCCTTCTCCTACGCGACTGGCAGACTCTGTCCGCCACCCTCGATCAACTCCGAAAGGACCGCGCATGTTTGGAAAAAACCCTCGCATGAATCCGCTGGAATCGCGGAAGCAATTGTTGATCGCGGAAAGCGAACTCAACCGCGGCCAACTGGTTCAGGAATGGCAGACGATGGCTGACGGAGTTCGCTCTCTCGCCGACCGGGCCAGAACCATCAGTTCCCTCGCTTCAGCCGCCGCCTCGTTGATTGCGGGTCTGGCGTCCTTCCGGCGAACCAGGTCCGCGCCCGCTGACGAGAAACCTTCGTGGTGGCAGATCCTCATGAAAGGCGCGCAGTTGGCCGGATTGCTCTGGTCGGAGTTCCGCCCGCGGCCAAAATCATAGCGGGACATTTTTTGGGGTGCAGACCAGCACCGACACGCTGTGCCGTTTTGGAACGATTAGCGCGCCTCGGCTCACTCCATTGCTCCCAACACTTCGTCGAGCGGCACGGTGGCGAAGCTGGTGGCGGAGTCGCTCATCGCGTAGGGGATGATAAGTTCGCGTCCGTGCAGCAGCGCGCCGCAGGTGTAAACAACGTTCGGCACGTAGCCTTCACGCTCCGATTCGTTCGGAGAAAGCAAAGGTTCTCGCAGACGACCGATGACTTTGGTGGGATCATCCCGATCAAGCAGGAACGCCCCGAGGCAATACTTGCGCATCGCGCCGACGCCGTGACTTAACACCAGCCAGCCCCGTTCGGTTTCAATTGGCGAACCGCAGTTGCCCAGCTTGATGAATTCCCACGGCTGCGCGGGCGAGAGCAACAGCTTGGGCTCCGCCCAGAAATGGATGTTGTCGGAGAACATGATCAAAATGTTCTCGTCGTCCTGGCGCGAGAGCATGGTGTAGTGGCCGTTGATTTTCCGCGGGAACAACGCCATGCCCTTGTTCTGCACGGCGGGACCGTTGAGCGTGTTGAACTTGAAATGGAGAAAATCCGGCGTCTCCAGCAACTGCGGCAGAATCATCTTGCCGTCATAAGCGGTGTAGGTCGCGTAGTAGGCAAAGCTGCCGTCGTCGTTCTGGAAGCGGACGAAGCGCGCATCCTCGATGCCGTTGCTCTGGCTGGCCGTGGACGGAAAGAGGACGCGCTGGGAAACTTGGCTGCTGGGAGCAAAGCGCACTTCGTAATTCGACTCGGCGAGCAGCAGGATGCCGCGCGCGGCACGGTCGGTCGTGGCGTCGGCCGGGTCGGTTTGCCGGCGCTTCACGGTCAGGATATGGTACAGGTCGTCCAGGATGAAAGCCTCGGGGAGTTGATCCAGCACGCGCTGGCTGAATTCATTCTGCATGCCCGCTTCCTGCAGTTTGCTGGCAAAGAGCTTTTTGTCGTAAGCCGGGTTGGGCACACGCTCCGGTTCGGTCACAAACGGCACGGGCGGCGTAAGCGTGATGCGATGCTGCGCGCTCGCCGTGCCCATGCGGAAGGTGATGGAGGAAATGTGCCCTTCGCCCGTGGCCCGCAGGCTCAAGATGAAGCGGAGCGCGCCCCGGGGCAGTCCGGACTGGTCGGGATGCGGCACGATGGACGGATTGAACAGCGCCGCGGATTCCGGGGAGTATTCGTGCGTGAAGTGAGCGCCGATGAGCGCCTGCCGTTCCGCCGAAGGCTCCCACGTCTCGCCCAGGTAATGACGCACCTGCGCAAAGCGGTTGCGGAAAAATTGTTCCACACGCTCGTGCCGGTCCGCAAACTCGCCCAGCACCCGGCCCAGCAGCCGGGCGATTTCCTCGTCCGGGAGGGCCATGACGCGGGCGACGACCCTCCGCGCGATGTCGTCGCTGCTGGGATAAAAGGGTCGCATGAGCACGCGCGACCGGTTGGGAACCAGGGTGGGTCCAATGCGTTTGGCGTGGACGGATGGCCGGGTGGGAGTGGTCATATTTTTTCTGCGGTGAGATTCCAACCAGCGCCGGTCATTTGCCGATGGGTTCCTTGAAGCTGGTGATGATGTTCTGCAGCGCCTGCATTTCCGCGAGCGCGAGCAGGAAGGCGAGCGTGGACTCGGCGCCCTGGTTCTGGCTCAAACGGTCCACGTGCAAGCCGTCCCGACAACCGCCGGTGGTCGAATCGTAGAGGGCGAGGCCCAAGTCGTTTCGACCGAGGAACCACTCGAACGCGCGCCGTGCTTCCGTGACCCAGAACATGTCGCCCGTCGCATGATACGCTTCGATGCAGGCCGAAACCGTGGCCTGGGCTTCGATGGGTTGCTGGTCGAAGATCGCGCGTTCCTTGCCGCGCGGATAAAATCCGTTCGATCCGATGGGCCGGAAAGAGCCGGCATCCGATGTCTGGATTTTTATCAGCCACCGCAGGGTCTTGAGGCCGAGTTCCAGCATCGTTTCGTTGTTCATGCAGCGTCCGTTGAGAATCATCGCGTGCGGCAGCTTGGCGTTGGCATAGGAAACCACTTCTTCAAACCACTGCCACTCGCCGGTGGCGGCGTCGGTGTAGCGTTGCAGGAGTTTCGCCGTGAGCAATTCGCGAATCTGGTTGGCGCGCCGGTCGCCGCTGAACCGCCGCAGATATTCGTCAATGCCGATGAGCGTGAACGCCCACGCGCGCGGTGACATGAACTCGGCGGCCACGGGCAGGGCCTGTTCGAACAATTCCGCCGCCAGCATTTGAAAACTGCCCTGGCCCGCCTGCGACACGCACAGCCCGAGCGCCCACAGCGCGTGACCATGGCAATCCTCCGAGCCGACTTCCTCCAGCCAGTGCCGGTCGAAGCTCATGAAGTTGCGGAAGCGCCCGCGCTTGCGGTCGAAGGCGTGGTTCAGGAATGCGGCGTAGGTGGCGGCCTGCGCGCCGAGGCGCTGCGAGCCATGGCCCAACTTTTGCAACATCAGCGCCAGCACCAGCGCGCGCGCGTTGTCGTCCGTGCAATAGCCTTCGGCGAAGTTCGGCACCGTGAAGCTTGCGTGCTGGAAAATGCCGGTCGAATCACTCATCCGAAACAGATGGTCGAGCTTCATCCCCGGCAACTGGCCGGGCTGTTCGTCGAGCGTCTTGATGGGCGAGGATCTTCTTCCCACGAAACTGTGGTCATGACGGGCCTGCTCGAAGGACTTCATATAAAGCTGCGCCACGCGGCTCCACACCATGTCGCGCCCCAGTTTGTAGGCGTTCTTGCGCATCGAATGGCGCAACGGCTCGTCGCGCAGCAGTTCCACCACGGCGACGGCGATGGCCTTGGCGTCGCGGAAGGGCACCAGTTTGCCGCGCTCCGCGGTCAGCAATTCCACCGCGTGCCAGTAGGGCGTGGACACCACGGCATTGCCGTTGCCAAACGCATACGCCAGCGTGCCCGAGGTGACTTGCGCCTCGGTCAGGTAGGGCGTGAGGTAAATGTCCGCCGCGCCGATGAACCGCATCAACTCCTCCAGTTCGACGAAGCGATTGAAGAATACGACGTGCCTCTGCACGCCGAGGTCTTTGGCCAGCCGCTCCAGACTCAGGCGGTAAGCTTCGCCCTCGTCGCGCAGCAGATTCGGATGCGTCTGGCCCAGCACGATGTAAACGACGTTGGGAAATTCCCGGATGATGTCCGGCAGCGCGCGCAACGCATACTCGATGCCCTTGTTCGGCGAAAGCAGGCCGAACGTGAGCAGCACCTGCTTGCCCGCCACGCCAAACTCGTCCTTGAAATAATTTGGGTCGGAGAACGGCATGTCGGGAATGCCGTGCGGGATGAGGTCAATTTTGTCCGCCGGCGCCTGATAAACTTCGCGCAGGAACTGCTGGCCCCGTTCGCTCATGATCACCAGCCGCGTCGAGAGCCGGACCAGGTCACGCATCACGCGTCGCTGCTCCGTGTTCGGCTCGCGCAGCACCGTGTGCAGCGTGGTGACGATGGGCATCTGCAGTTCGCGCAGCAGCGCCAGCACATGACTGCCCGCCGGCCCGCCGAAAATGCCGAACTCATGCTGCACGCAAATCACGTCCACGTCCGTGATGTTGAGGAAATCCGCCGCGCGCAGGTAGGACGGCAGGTCCTGCTCCGCAATCTCAAAGCGCACCTCCGCCGGGTAATCGTAACCGCCCGCGAGATCATTGACCGGCACGACGAGGCATTGCATCGCCGGAAACTCCGCCGCCACCGCGCAGCGCAAGTCCGTCGTGAACGTGGCGATGCCGCATTTCCTCGGCAGGTAATCACTGAGGAACGCAATTTTGCGGATGTCCGATGGTTGCTGCATGAAACGTTGTCTGGCTGCCCGGGCCTAATTGCCTGTGCTGACATATACTGGGCCAAGCGCCTGCGTTTGCCAAGAACCATTCACCGGCAATACCGTCGAACCCGGGGCGGCAACGCAAAACTTCCAACTCGCCTTGACTGGCGGTTTTGGGCTAATCTCCCCGCCTGATTTTTGGTAGGGACGGCGCGTTGTGCCGTCCAGTCGTCGCAGCGCGACGACCCTGCCCGAATCTGATTTTACGATGATGACCAGCACGCAAATCCGCCAGTCGTTTCTCGACTTCTTCAAGTTGAAGCAGCACACCATTGTGCCGTCTTCAAGCCTCATGCCGGACAGCCCCAACCTGCTGTTCACCAACGCGGGCATGAACCAGTTCGTGCCCATCTTTCTCGGCCAGGTCAGATGCCCCTACACGCCCGGCCGCGCCGCCGACACCCAGAAATGCATCCGCGCCGGCGGCAAACACAACGACCTCGAAGACGTTGGCCTCGACACCTACCACCAAACGTTCTTCGAGATGCTCGGCAACTGGAGCTTTGGCGACTACTTCAAAAAAGAAGCCATCGAATGGGCGTGGGAACTCGTCACGTCAAAGAAATGGTTCGGATTTCCGCCGGAACGCCTCTATGCCACCGTCTATAAGCCGGGCAAAGGCGAGCCGTCCGAATTCGACCAGGAAGCCTACGACCATTGGGCGCGGCTTTTCACCGCTGCCGGTCTCGATCCCAAGGTCCACATCTGCACCGGCGGCAAGAAGGACAACTTTTGGATGATGGGCGACACCGGCCCGTGCGGTCCGTGCTCGGAAATCCACGTTGACCTCACGCCCAAGGGCGACACCAAAGGCTCGCTCGTTAACAAAGGCGACGCCCGCTGCATCGAAATCTGGAACCTCGTCTTCATCCAGTTCAACGCGAACCCCGATGGCACGTTCACACCGTTGCCGGCCGAGCACGTGGACACCGGTATGGGGTTCGAGCGCGTCACGAGCATCATCCAATGCACGAAAGGCTTCAAAGATTTTGCACACGCCAAAATCTCGAACTACGAGACGGACATCTTTCGCCCCATCTTCGACGCGTTGGAGAAATTGAGCGGCAAGAAATACGGCAGTACGCTTCCTGGGGAACACACGCGCCCTCGCGTGTCGCAATCGGCGCCCTCGCCGATTGCTCACGAGGCGTCCGGAACCAGCGAGGCAAAATACTCCCGCCGCAACCTTCCTCATTTCGAGCGCCCATGGGCCAAGTACATGGTCACATTCTCCACGCGCGAACGCCGTCAGCTCAATCCTTCCGAGCGGGATCTCGTGCTCAAGAGCGTTCTTTACGCGTACGAACAACGCCAGTATCAGCTCTTTGCCGCTTGTGTGATGCCTGACCACGTTCACCTTCTTTTTGAGCCGCAGATCAAGGAGCAGGATAAGGAAGGAAAACCTGTGTTCTGGTCCTTGAGTGAAATCCTTCAAGGTATCAAGTCCACGAGCGCGCACCAGATTAACAAAGCTTCCGGACGGAAGGAACAGGTTTGGGAGAAAGAATCCATGGATCGGATGATTCGTGGGCAGTCGGACATGGAAGAAAAATTTCATTACATCTGCCGGAATCCGTGGGATTCGGGTGTTGTTCCGCACACGGAAAATTATCCGTGGTTGTGGACACCGGAAGGAAATACGCGCGCCGAAGATGCGGTTGGCGGGGCGCCAACCGCTGCACGCGAGGGCGCGTGCGCTCCCCCGGAAGTGGCGCAGCCGCTTCCGCAATCGGAACAGGAAAAAGTGGACATTGCCTTCCGCGTCATTGCCGACCACATCCGCACGTTGGGCTTTGCGATTGCCGACGGCATCCAGCCCGGGAACACCGACCGCAACTACGTTCTGCGCCGCATCCTGCGCCGCGCCGTGCGCCACGGCCGGTCGCTCGGCTTTCACGAACCGTTCTTCTACAAACTCGTAGACGTGCTCGCCGACACGATGGGCGACGTCTTCCCCGAAATCCGCGCCCGGAAAAAGCACGTGCAGGAAGTCATCCGCACCGAGGAAGAGGCGTTTAACAAGACGTTGGATACGGGAATTGAAATCTTCAACGAGTATTTGGACGGCATGCGCAGAGATAGGCAGAAATTCGCCCAAGCAGGAATTCCTGCTACCAGTATTATGCCTGGCCGTTGGGCTTTTACCCTTTACGATACCTACGGATTCCCGCTCGATCTCACGCAGTTGATGGCGCGGGAACATTCCATTGAGGTCGCCGTTGATGAATTCGACAAATTGATGGAAGAGCAGCGCACCCGCGCCCGCGCCGCACAGAAGAAGGAGGTCATTTCGCTTTCGCAAATTGAGATCACCACACCCACGAAGTTCGTCGGCTACGACAATCTTGCGGTTCAGGCCAAGGTTTTGGAAGTCGTCGGTTTGAAGGACAAAACCGCCGTCATTCTCGACACCAGCGCCTGTTACGCCGAGATGGGCGGCCAGGTCGGTGACACCGGCGAGTTAACTTGTGGCGGCCAGCTTTGGCGCATCACCAACACGCAGAAGTCGGGTAACACTTGGCTACACTTCATTGAAGAAGGGAGCACACGCGCCTCGCGTGTAGCTGACCGCGCCCTCGCGGTCAGCAGTGGGGCGTCCGCAGGTGGAGCCGTTCCCTCGAACATCGTGCGCCCAAGTGTTGCCGATGAGGCGTCGGCAACTGCACCCGAGGCGGGTGCGCTCCCCATTCCAGGAAATGTCGTCACACTTTCAGTGGACGCTCCCCGCCGCAACGCCATCCAGCGCCATCACACCGTCACGCATCTGCTGCACTGGGCGTTGCACGAAGTTGTGAGCAAGGAAGCTTCGCAGAAAGGCTCGTTCGTCGGCCCGGACAAATTGACGTTCGACTTCAACAGCGCACCGCTCACGCCGGCGCAGGTCGCCGACATTGAGAAGCTTGTCAACGAGCGCATCCTGGAAAACGCGGGCGTGTCATGGACGGAAGTTCCCTATGCCAACGTGAAGTCGCGCAAGGATGTGAGGCAATTCTTCGGCGACAAATACGGCGACACCGTCCGCGTCGTCCAAATCGGCGGCCATGCGGCGAAGCTCGACGGTTATTCGATGGAACTATGCGGCGGCACGCACACGCGCGCCACGGGCGAGATTGGCCTGTTCCGCATCGCCGGCGAAAACGCCATTGCCGCCGGTGTGCGACGCATCGAAGCCGTCGCCGGACTCGAAGCTTATCGCCAGGCCACGGACGAACTCGCACTCATCAAATCGCTGGCGGGCAAGATCAATTCACCCGTGCATGAGCTGGAAAAGAAAATTGAGTCGTTGCTGGAACACCAGCGGGAGATGGAGAAGCAGATCAAAATTGCGCAGCAGCGCGAAGCCTCAAACGCCGCCAGTCTTTTGCTCGAAGAGATCAAGATCGTGAACGGCATACCGGCCATTATCCACAACCTCGGCGGAGTGGACGGCGATTTTCTCCAGGCGGTGGCCGATTCACTGAAGAGCCGTTTTAAAGGGGTCATAGTCCTGGGCGGCGGCCCGCATCGTGGCAGTGTGGCGCTGGTCGCCGCGGTCACGCCTGAATTCACCGCGAAAGTTCAGGCCGGAAAAATTATTCAGACGATCGCGCCCATCGTCGGCGGCAAAGGCGGCGGCCGGCCTGACAATGCGCGAGGTGGAGGTAAGGACGCCGGCAAACTGGACGAAGCCTTGGCGAAAGCGAAAACGCTGCTCGGCTGATGGCTTATTTTGCGGCCGAAAGCCGCAACGAAGGCCGGTCGGGAAAAGGCGCCCGGCCCCTGGTCTTTCCGACGCCTTCGACCGGAAGTTTCAACCCGCTGAGTTTTGGAAATTGTCCCGCGTTCTTTACCAGCACCAGCGCCCGGTCGTCAAAATAGACCGTCTGCCAGCCGCCGCGTTGCGCGAGCTGGACGGCGCTGGCCATGTCGGACGGCAACAGGGTGAAATCCGCCTGGTTCAGATCGAGCGCCGCGGGGTCGAACGGCTCCGCGTTGTAAAATTTCAACTGGGCGGAGATGACCTCGTGCGAGTAACAGGTGTCCAAGCGGCCATCAATCGAAACCCGGCTGTCGGGCAGTTCCCAGAGGCACTGCTCGCCCCAATCGAAGAACACAAGCAGGTTGCCATGCAGGCCGTGCTGTTTGATGAATTCCACGGCGGCGACGGGGTATTGTTGGCGCGAGATTTCCATCGTCCACGCGCGTTCCTTCTGCAGCGTGAAGGTGGCGAAAAGAATTCCCGACGAGACCAGCAACAGCAGCGCGGTTAAAACCTTTTGCGCGGCCAGGCGCCGGCAAAGATC
This sequence comes from Limisphaerales bacterium, assembly GCA_003161635.1. Taxonomy (GTDB): domain Bacteria; phylum Verrucomicrobiota; class Verrucomicrobiia; order Limisphaerales; family UBA11358; genus UBA11358. The sequence goes on along the minus strand of PMOA01000072.1, from coordinate 15,309 downwards.
CGTCCAACGCGCGCAGGAACCCGGAAACCGCCCCAACGCGTCCGCGAGATGCGGTGGCGCGAAGGCGAGCGCGGCGAGGCAAAACAGCGGCGTATGACGCAGGGAGCGAAAGGCCATGAAACCGAACGCTCCGGTGCACACGAGTTCCCACAGCGCGATGGGGCGGCGCGAGCACAAAAAACCGGCGGCGGCAATCGCGGCGCACAGGAAAAAGGCTGCATGCCCGCTGCCGAGCCGGGCGGGGTTCCATTCCCCGATCTCCGGGCGGAGCCATTGCACGCTGCCGATGAGCCAGCGCACCAGTGCAAAGCCATACGGATTGGCGAGCAATGCCAGGACCGATGCCGCAAAGGAAAGCCAGAGCCACAGCGTCGTGCCGGGCGCGGTTTCAAGCGCGAGGCGGGCGCGGATGGGGCGGGGGGCGATTTTGCCGGCGGCCAGTTGCGCGGTCGTGCCGGCGGCGGCGACGAACAACACCATCATGCCCGCCAGCACGCCGCCGTGGGTGTTGATCCACAAGGCGAAGAGCGGGGGAAGTGCGAACGCCCAGCGCCGGTGTCCGGCGTGGATTTGCTTGAGCAGCCAGAATTCCATGATGAGCGCCAGCGCGGTGAAGATTTGCGGGCGCGCGGCGAAGCCGTACGAAATTTCCCCAACGGCCAGCGCGCCGAATGCCCAGGCGACGGTCCCGGAACGCGGTCGCGGTTCACCGGAGGATTGGGCGGTGCCGCCGCCCCGCTCCGTTGCCATCGTAATCGCAATGAGGAACGTCAGCAACCCGGCGGCAGTTTTCAGCAGCAACAATCCCGTGCCGCCCAGGGCGCGATGCGCCAGACCCAGCGCGGCTTCGGCGATGATTTCGTGGTTGATCCAGCGATGGCCGGGCGCCGTCCACGAATAGGGCTCGGTGCGCGCGAGGTGGCGGGTCTGCAAAAATTCCTGGCCGAACAGGACGTGCCCCCACAAGTCAGTGTCAACGGTGTTGTCGGAGAAACGAAAAACCGCGAAGCAAAGGACGCAGAAGATGAACGCGCGGCGCAGCAGGGGATGGGTTGGCGCGGATGGCATGGTGGGAAAGTAGCGGCTGCTGGCGGCAAAAAAAGTTTTTTTGTTCGCCAGCGAAAAGCCACGCCGTAAAACGCGGCGTGGCTGGCAAAGGTTCCATCGCTTCCGGTTCGTTCGCGCCGGTGAAACGCTGCCCGGCCAAATGGATCAATGGCCCATGGGTGGCATGCCCATGCCGCCGCCCATGCGTTTCATCATTTCCTGCTGCATCAACTGCTGCACATTGTCGTATTTCTTAAAGTCAGCGGGCGGCTCAAACAGGCTGGCGGCGGGTTTGGTGAGCGAGACGTTTTTGAACAGCATGGTCACGTCGCCGCTCTGCTCGGTGGTTTGGATTTTGACCGGGAATTTTTTCAAGTCCGTTGCATTCCAGACGGTGGATTCATGTTTGACGCCTTCCTTGTCGGTGACGACGTTTTTGTTTTTCACGCACGGATGGCCGTCCACGGTGTCCTTGCCGATTTCCGTGGTTTCCACCTTGTAGTCGCTGTTGGTCGGGGCGCTATCGGCTTTCGACGGTTGAATTTCGGCGTAACTCTGCAATCCCGGATAAATGAGGTAGGCGACCTTTTTGTCCGGGCGCGCGATGGTCACCACTTGGTCCATCCCCATGGCTTTCATTTGCGCGGCGGCGTCGGGGGGCATCTGGCCGCCCTTCATGTCAGCCAGGTTGATCTCGAAGCGCGACTTGCCCGTGTCAAAGGAGATTTTGCCGGGCATGGTCATTGGCTTGCCGGATTTGTCGGTGACTTGCATTTCGAGTCCGGCGGAAAAGGCTTGGTTGTCGCCAAATAGTTTGCCCGTGGCGCCGCCCAAATGCGGTCCGCCCGGCGGACCGGATTGCGAATACGCCGGAAGGAGTCCCAGGCAAATGACGGCTGAAGCAAGTATTGAGAATTGTTTTTTCATGGTTGGTGAATGGGTTTTTGCCAGATTCAATTTCAAATTGCCTGAAATGCAAGTTTTATCCGAGCCGCTTCCGCAAGCCGTCAAGCTGGTCGTTCAGCGCTTTCGGCAAATGACTGCCAAGCCTGGCGTAATTCGCAGCCACGCCTTCAGCCTCTTTTTTCCAGCCCGCAACGTCCACCGCGAGCAGTTGCTTGAGGTCGTCGGCGGGCAGGTTCAGGCCGGATAAGTCGAGCGCGTCGGCGGCCGGCAGATTCCCGATGGGTGTTTTCTGCGCGTTGCCCGTGCCTTCGGCGCGTTCGCAAATCCATTTGAGCACGCGGCTGTTTTCACCGTAACCGGGCCAGAGCCATTTGCCGTTCGCGTCCTTGTGGAACCAGTTCACGAAATAAATTTTGGGCAGCTTGGCGCGGTCGGTGCGTTGCGCGAACGAAAGCCAGTGCGCGAAATAATCGCCCATGTTGTAACCGCAGAACGGCAGCATGGCGAACGGATCGTGGCGCAGCACACCAGCCTGGCCGAACGTGGCGGCGGTGGTTTCCGAACCGCAGGCCGAACCCATGAACACGCCGTGTTCCCAGTCAAACGCTTCGTTCACCAGCGGAATCGTGTTGGGGCGGCGTCCGCCAAATAGAATCGCCGAGAGCGGCACGCCTTCGGGATTTTGCCAGTCGGGATCAATGACCGGGCATTGCGACGCGGGCGCGGTGAAGCGCGAGTTCGGGTGCGCGGCTTTGCGTCCGGAATCCGGCGTCCATTCCTGGCCCTCCCAATCAATCGCTTTCGCGGGTGCGGGCACGCCCATGTCTTCCCACCAAACGTCGCCATCCGGTGTCAGCGCGACGTTGGTGAAAATGGTGTTTTTGGCGGTGGTAATCATCGCGTTGGGATTCGATTTCATCGAAGTACCGGGCGCGACACCGAAGAAGCCGCTTTCCGGATTCATCGCGTAAAGCCGCCCGTCCTTGCCGACGCGAATCCAGGCGATGTCGTCGCCGAGCGCCGTGACTTTCCAGTCGGGCAACGTCGGTTGCATCATCACCAGATTGGTTTTGCCACAGGCACTCGGGAATGCGGCGGCGATGTAATGCTTTTTGCTCACGCCATCGCGGGACGAAGTGAGGCAAAGGATGAGCATGTGTTCCGCCATCCAGCCTTCTTTTTTGGCGACGGTGGAGGCGATGCGGAGCGCGAGGCATTTTTTGCCGAGCAACGCGTTGCCGCCATAACCGGAGCCGTAAGACCAGATCAAAGGCTCATCGGGGAAATGAACGATGTATTTGTTCTTGGGATCGGGTTCGCATGGCCACGAAACGTCGGCCTGGCCCGGCTTGAGCGGCGCCCCCACGGAGTGCAGGCACGGGATGAACGGACCGTTCGCGCCGAGCTTGTCGAGCACCGCCTGGCCCATGCGCGTCATGATGCGCATGCTGACGACAACATAAGGTGAATCGGAAATTTCAACGCCGATTTTGCAAATGGGCGAGCCGAAGGGTCCCATGGCAAACGGAATAACGTACAAGGTTCGTCCCTTCATGCACCCGTTGAACAGGCCAAGAAGTTTTTGCTTCATCTCGGCGGGGTCAGCCCAATTGTTCGTGGGGCCGGCTTCATCCTTGGTCTTGGAACATATAAATGTCCGGTCTTCGACGCGCGCCACGTCGCTCGGATGCGAGCGGGCAAGGTAACAGCCCGGACGTTTTTTGGCGTCAAGTTTGATGAAGGTGCCGCTCTTCACCATCAGGTCGCAGAGCGCCTGATTTTCCGCGTCCGAACCGTCACACCAGTGAATGCGCTCCGGCCGGCAGAGTTCGGCCATTTGCTTGACCCAGGTGAGAACCTTTTGGTTTGAAGTTGGTGCGGTGTCCATTGTGCTTGTCATATTGTGCGTCGTTTATGCCAAATAAAGTCCAGAGAAACTGCCAGAAGCATGACGGTTTGAACAGACCAAATTTGCATTTCGCCCTTGCCTTTTGCGTCGCGCCGCGTCCGGCAGTATGCTAACAGTGATTCAGGCATGAATTCATCGCTGGAAAAATCTCCCGGGCGCGGCAGCGGGGGCGGGCAATGCCTCGCGCGCTCCGTCGTGGACACGCTCGCCGAGGAACCGGCGCTTGAAGCGGTGACGATTGACCGCGCGCGCCAGAAAATCTCCGTCGCCACGCTCGGCCGCGCGGATGTCGGCCGGCTTACTGAACGCATCACGCGGGAATTTGAAACGGCGCAATCCGTCTCCGCCGGACGCAATTGCAACCTGCTCACCGGCCAGGACGATTGCCGGAGTTGCGACCGGCCGTTGTCCGAAACCGAGCGGAAAAAAATCACCATCCAAAACGACGGCCAGACGACCACCATCGCCCGCGTCACTTGCCCGACCGCGCCGAAATTCTGGCGCTGGCGCGATATTCCGTTTCCCAAGGTCGTCCAGCGCGACGTCGAGTTTCTTGAACACGCGCAGGAGATTGACGAATGGAAACCGCAACTTGCCGCCGCGATTCTTTGCGGCGTTCTTGGGTTGACCGCGCATTTTCTGTTGAATGGCAACTGGTCGGTGGCGGCTTACGTTTTTGCCTATCTCGCGGGCGGTTTTTATCCGGCGGAAGAAGTTTGGGAACGTCTCCAAAAACGCACCATCGACGTGCATTTTCTCATGATCTTCGTCGCCGCCGGTGCTGCCTGCATCGGTGCGTGGGCCGAAGGTGCGACGCTGCTGTTTTTGTTTTCGTTTTCCGGCGCGCTCGAACATTACGCGCTGGGACGGACACAAAAGGAAATCCGTTCGCTCTTCCGCGATGCGCCGAAAGTCGCCACCGTGCTGGACGACCAGGGGCACGAGCGCGAGGTCAAAGTCGAGCAGCTCACGCGCGGAATGCGTTTGCTCATCAAGCCGGGCGCGCAGTTTCCCGTGGACGGTGAAATTGTCAAAGGCAGCACCGCCGCGGACGAATCCAATCTCACCGGCGAAGCCACGCCGGTCGAGAAGAACATCGGCGACATCGCGCTCGCCGGCACCATCAATCTTTGGGGTGCGGTCGAAGTTGTCGTTGCGCGGCCCGCGACCGAAAGCTCGCTGCAAAAAATCGTCACGCTCATCAAGGAAGCCCAGCAGCGCAAGGCGCCCGCGCAACAATTCACCGATAAAGTCAGCACTTACTACACTTACGCCGCCTTGGGACTTTCCTTCGTGATGTTTTTTGTCTGGTGGCTCGGCTTCCGGCTCGCGCCGTTTGAGTCCGCCATCGAATCGCAAAGCGCGTTTTACCGCACCATGACGCTGCTCGTGGTCGCGTCGCCGTGCGCGCTGGTCCTTTCCATTCCATCGGCGGTGCTCGCGGCCATCGCCTGGGGCGCGCGCCACGGTATTCTGTTCCGCGGCGGCGCGGCGGTGGAAAAACTTGCCGAGGTCAATGTCGTTGCGCTCGACAAAACCGGCACGCTCACGACTGGCGAATTGCGCGTCGAAAAAGTCGAAAGTTTCCCGCCGGGCCGCGAAAACGAAATCGCCCGGCTGGCTTACTCGCTCGAAAAACTTTCCACGCATCCGCTTGCCCGCGCAATTACGCGTCACGGCAAACAGCAGCAGCTTGAGTCGGTCGCCTTCGAGCAATTTGAATCCGTCACCGGCCAGGGTTTGCGTGCGAAACGAGATGGCGTTGAATGTTTGCTGGGACGTCGCGAATGGATCGCTTCGGAGCGCCGAACTCCGATTCGGCGTGAACCGGTTTCTCCGGCTGCAGGACAACTCGCCGATTCGGAGATCGGCGCTCCAACGGAGGCGGCCTTTTCCGAAATCTGGATCGCACACGGTGATCTTCTGGGCCGCGTGGTTTTGCGCGATGACATCCGTCCCCAAGCCGCGTCGGTCGTGGAAGCCCTGCGTCACGAAGGCTTGCGCACAGTGGTTTTGACCGGTGACCGCAAGGCGACCGCCGAACATTTGCGTGACAAATTAAAGTTGGATGACGTGCGCGCCGAGTTAAAACCGGAACAAAAAGTCGAGGCGGTTCATGAGTTGAGCGGGCAGGGGAGGAAGGTCGCCATGGTCGGCGACGGCGTGAACGACGCGCCGAGTCTGGCCGCCGCCCACATTGGCGTGGCGATGGGCGCGCGCGGGTCGGACGCGGCTTTGGAGCAGGCGGACGTGGTGCTGATGCACGACCGGTTGGAAAATTTTCTCGCCGCGTTTCGCCTGAGCCAGCGTGCGCGCCTCATCATTCGCCAAAATCTTGTCATTTCGCTCGGCACGGTGGTGGTGCTGGTTTCATTCGCGCTGCTCGGAAAAATTCCGCTGACGATTGGCGTGGTCGGCCACGAAGGCAGCACGGTGGTCGTGGTGATGAACAGTTTGCGATTGCTTTTTGGTGGTGCAACGACAAAGCAGAAATAATTCAACTGCGGATGAAATTTGGGTTGAACACGAATAAAAATAATCGCGCCCGTCCCTCTCCCCGCCGGGCGGGGAGAGGGTGTCGCGCAGCGACGGGCCTTCGCCGCGCCGAAGTGGCTCCGTCTACGCAGGCGGGTGAGGGGAATCTTTTCTGTTCATCCGTGTTTTGACCGTGTTTAATCAGCGCCAGTTGAATTTGTGAACCCGTTTCAAAAATTTGTCGTTGAACACGCGCGGCTTTTCCAAAGCGGAAAAAAGTTGCCGCCGGGTCGTCCTCAAAAATTCCCGCGGCATCGAAAGGTGCCCGACCACGCGCCGAAAGCATTGATTTTCTCGCCGCATCCGGACGACGAGTGCATCGTCGGCGGACTGGCGTTGCGGCTGTTGCGTGAAGCGAAGTGGAACGTCATCAACGTTGCCGTGACGCTGGGCGGCAAAATCGCGCGGCGCACGGAGCGGTTGCGTGAATTGCAAGGCGCGTGCGATTTCCTCGGCTTCGGCCTGGCGGTGGCGGATTGGGAAGATATCAATCCGGTTGCGCACCGGGAAAATTGCCCGGCGTGGCGGGCGGCAGTGGAAATCGTCGCCGAAATCCTGGCGGAACAGCAGCCGCGCGCGATTTTTGTTCCGCACGAAAACGACCGGCACCCGACGCACATCGGCACACATTTTTTGGTTCTGGATGCGCTTAAAACGTTGCCCGCCGGTTTCGAGTGCCATGTCGTCGAAACGGAATTTTGGGGGCAAATGACCGATCCCAATCTGCTCGTCGAATCGAGCGTGGAGGACGTGGGCGACCTCGTGGCGGCGCTGGCGTGTCACGTCGGCGAAGTCCGGCGCAATCCGTATCACGCGCTGTTGCCGGCGTGGATGATGGACAACGTGCGGCGCGGCGCGGAATGGGTCGGCGGGCAGGGTGGGGCGGCGCCGGATTTTACATTCGCCACGATTTACCGGCTCCGCCAATGGTCGCGCGGCCGGCTGACAAACGTGTTGAGACGCGGAAAATTTTTATCCGCCGCGAAGAACGCCGCCGGACTTTTTCCATGAAAACAAAATTCATGCGCGAGGCCATCCGTCTCTCGCTCCAAAAAATGCGCGGCAATCACGGCGGGCCGTTTGGCGTAGTCGTGGTGCGTCGCGGCAAAATCGTTGGGCGTGGGTGGAATCAGGTTACTTCGGCCAACGACCCGACGGCGCACGCGGAAGTCATTGCCATCCGTGAAGCGTGCCGCCGCCTCAAGACGTTCCGGCTCGACGATTGCGAGCTTTACACGAGTTGCGAGCCGTGTCCGATGTGTCTGGCGGCGGGTTATTGGGCGCGGCTGCGGAAGATTTATTACGCCAACACACGACGAAACGCGGCCAAGATTGGTTTTGATGACGAATGGCTTTACCGCGAAGTGACACGGCCGGTTTTACGCCGCAAAATTCCCATGAAACAACTGTTCCGCAACGAAGCGCTGAAAGTTTTTGCGGAATGGAAAAGCAAGCCGGACAAAATTCAGTATTGATGAATCATGTTAATTCTCAGAAATAATCGCCGCAATGGCAGGGCGGCGCTGCCGCGTCGCCGGGCATGATGGCCGAACGGCCCTGCCGTCTCGGAAAATGTGCCGGGTATAATCGGGAAATGACACCAATTCCCAGAGACAATCGGTGCAATGGGTAGNNCGCGGCCCTACCGTCTGGAATAGGTGCCGATTATTATCGGGAAATGGTATGACACCTGTTGCCGCCTACCGATAGTTCTTGTCGTCCACCCGGCTGAGGTCAATTCCGTCCTTGAAGACTCCAACCGTCACGACTGCGAAGGTGAACACACTCGTCCCCGCCTCCAGATGTCCGCCAAACGCCTTGTCGGGGTCGGCCAGGGTGATGTGGGCGTGGACGCGGCCATCAATCACATAGCCATTCATGCCCACGATGTCGGCCGGGCCAGTGGGGTTCTTCACAAAGATGTTCCTGGAGGGAAAGGTGCCATTGCTGACTGTGTGGTAATGATAACTTCGGACCGACCCGATGCCGGACAGGATCACGGCGTTCCGGATCTTGTGCTCCTTCACCATGCGCTCCAGGCCGGCCAGCAGGTCGGCTTGATTTTTGAAGCGCAGCACCAGGACCCGCTCGAATTGCCCGCTGAGCGCATAAACATCCGGCACCGTGTCGCTGTTCGGTTTGGTATCCACGGCGGTGGTGGTGGCGTTGGTCACCTCGGTGCGGACCGGCTGGGCCGCCGCCGGGCTGATGATTGCCAGTAAGCTTAGAATCTGAATCAGTTTGCGCATGGGATGTCTCCTTGTTTGGTGGATGATGGTTGAGTTGTATCAAAGGTAAACATGAGATCAAACGAATAACAAGCCCAAGCGCCAGCCCCGATGCCGCCCGCTCGCGCCCTGGAGCCGACGCACGGATTGGAGGATGAGCTTCCCCCAATCGGGGAACGCAGATACGGACGGAGATGCTGCAAAAAAGCGCTTTTAAGAAAAGAAAACATGAAACCTTTTACCTAACGCTTGACATCTGAACCCTCATAGGAGGCGTCATGGTCGATGCCGAATGCTTCCCATACCAGTGATGTTCTTCTCCACCGATTTTGGGTTGCCGTAATAAGTGAGCGAGCCTGCACCTATAATGGATACCTTGAGGGTGTCGGTGACGGTGACATCGGCGTCCGAAGCGCCGAGTAGTGATAACGTGGCGGTTTGAGTCTGCAGAGATTTCGCATTGAGCTTGCTTGCTCCTGTCAGGTTCGCTTCCAGTTTCGTAACGGAACCATCAACGCTGATGTTCGACGCACCGGTGGATTCAAGCTTCAGGTCATGGCCGGAGAGCCGGCTGGCCTTGAAGCTAATGCCGCCAGACAATTGCACGTCCGCCAGAGATGCGCTGCAAAGAATAATCGTAATTTTTTTGGTCGGCGCCAGATCTTCCTTCGAGCCAATTTGCAGAGTGTTGCCGCTGACGACCGTTTTGATAAGCGGAAGAAGGTTCTGGTCAGTGGAAATGTTGAGCGCGGGTTTGCCGCTGGACCATTTAATCTGGTAACCACCCGCGATCACGACCTTGGAAAAATCAGAAATCGAGCGCTCCTCGGTCTTGATTACTCCGTCGCCTTTGATCCCGGGGCGGGAACATCCGGCGACTACGGTGACGGCTGCAATAAGTATAATCGTTGTCCTGTTCATGATTAAGCTCGAAACTTTCGATGTGCGAATGACGCCTAACGTAAAAAGCTCAGCCACGCGGGGCCAAAAGACGTGAACCGCGAAGCGGAACTGGCCCGTCCTCCATAGCCTCGGCGATGGAGGAAGCGGCCATCCCGCGTTGGCTGCAGCGATTTGTTAGATGGATACTCATTTACTGGTGCCTGGGTCTGGGTAAGAATTTACATGGCCTGACCCTCGCGGCTGCGGCGGCTCTTTCAAAACAACATGCTTACCATCTGGAACCATAGACTGCCATATCGCTTCGGTGTCTCGAACGCCGCTGTGATAACCGATGGTGAATCCGCCCCATAGTGCAACAGCCGCCGCCGAAACAGTAATCAATATGGTTTTCATAAACATGGACGAATCGGCCTAACGACGAGAACTAAGCCACCGCCGATGGGTGACGTGAACCGTCCCGCAATGCGGGACGGAACTGACCGCGCCAACGGCGGTTGGCTCCAGTGACTTAGGCCACATAAAATCTCAAAAAATCACTTCGTCTCAACTGCTGGCTTCACTGTCCGCCCTCTCTGCTTCGGCTCAGTAATCTCGTCCGCGAGCATAAACACAAGCCCGGCAATAGCAGCGATAGCGGCAAACCCCAAGAGCCAATCTGGTGCTGCTGGAAAAAGCCAACGAATGACAAACGCCACACAAGCGGCGTTGCAGAGACGCTTCGATATTGAATCCAGGTCAATTTTCATAGTGTGTTTGGTTGATGTGCGCGTGATGTGGCTTAACGACGAGAATTGAGCCACGTCGGGCCGATGATGTCAACCGCGAAGGCGGAACGGAAGCGGCCAACCGGCGTTGACTCCAGTGACTTTAGGCCGTTCCACAATCAATCAATCTAAAAACGTAACGCGTTCCTCAAAGTTGGCTGGTTTTCAATGATTGCCGCCACAAATCGCAATCAAGCAAAACCATGCTATGCAAAGCATGAATCCAATGGCAATTAATTCACCACCCAGAAAAATACAAGAAAGCAAAAGCAAAGAACATGTTCGTGCCGCTCCTGTAATCTCCCGATGCCAGCAACTGCGATAAAGAATGATAAAAGTCACCGATATTGGAATGATTGCATAAACCAACAATTCGACCCAACGAACTTCGAGCAGCTCTACCGCAGGTCTAGCGACCCAATAAAAGAATATCAAAGAAACAAAACATGCGATTGAAGCAATGACAATTGCTCGTTGAAAAGAAGACTGAACCTCTGGTGTTTGTTCGTTATCGTTCATAACACTCTAATGGCCTAAAAACACGGTGAATCGTCTAATAATGCATTCACATCACTGAATAGACACCGACCCTCGACATTTTGTATATCCGACCGATACCCTTTACGGTCTAACGTAAAAAACTCCGCCACGCCGGGCCGTGGTGTCAACCGCGAATGCGGAACTGACCGGGCCAACCGGCGTTGCTCAAACTCGCTCCGAATCACTCGCTGCAATGTGGCTGCTGTAAAGTGACTGGGGTGACGGCTCAATCTTCCGTCGCTCTCTCCGAAATTCCACAGCGATGCGCCAGCGTAAAAAAAGGCGACGGAAAAAACCAGCCTCAGCCTAATCTGCAGCGTGCCGCGCACGGATGGACTCGCGCAACTCCCGCAAGCGCGCCTGAAACTCCTTGCTCTGGCGCAGCCTGAACTCTCCGTCTGCTACAATGTGCGACTTCATGGTGTGGTGCGAAGTGGTCAACGAGCCAAACCTGAGCCAAGCCGGAACAAAACGCAAGCCGCGAAAGCGGAACTGGAACGGCCATCCCGCGTTGGCTGCAGTGACTGGTTAGGCGGCGACATAGCCATGGCAACTCTCCAACCAGTTATTCGGGATTCGTGGCATGGGCGCGCAACCAAACCAAATCTGTGTTGTTCGGCGACACTGGGAGAAATTCATGTTTTACGGCCTCAACACCCGATTGCTGCCGGGCTAGGACCTCCGGACTTCGCCATCGATGAATTTCCGCATGGCCATCCGCAAAAGTAACCGCTCCAGAGCCCGCGTGATAACCGGCTGGGAAATTGACCAACTGCTGAGCCACCATATCTATCGCAAAATAGCCGTCATCAATGCTGTCGTCCCGCTCATCAATGAAAACTAGCGCATCGCTGGGCGAAAGCCTGACCAAGTCTGCGGTCTTCCGGAACAACTGATAGCCCCGGTTCCACAGTGTGCTGTTATATCCCATCCAACCGCTCATAGATATGGTGCGCACCACCGGATAATAGCCATCGCCTTCCTTGGCCATGACCTTGCTCGCCGTGCAGCGATACAATTTAGCCGATTTGGTATAAGGCCCGAGCGACGCCCATTGTGGATCTAGCAACAGAAGAGTATTCGTGTTGTCCGTATTGTCCGACTGGCGGGGATCCAACCGCCCCGTCACCCAATTCAAATTCCCGCGCATAGTCCCGTTTACACCCGCCTCACTGTTCCAATCGTTGCCCGTAATAAAATCATTATTCTCATTCGCATACATGTGCCAGGCATTCTGCAACTGTTTCAAGTTGCTCATACAATTAACGGCATCTGCCCTGGCCTTCGCCCTGGACAGAGTCGGAAGTAAGAGGGCGGCAATGATGGCAATGATGGCAATAACCACCAATACTTCAATCAAAGTGAATCCGGTGTTTTTGTGACAATTTAGTTTCACAGTAGTTCGGACAGTCCATAGTGCTATGACTCACGCTGCCGCCTAACGACGAGAATTGAGCCACGCCGGGCCGATGATGTCAACCGCGAAGGCGGAACGGAAGCGGCCAACCGGCGTTGGCTCCAGTGACTGGTTAGGCAGCATAACTACTTGTTGTGGAACTAGGGACCAATCGCTTTTAACGCCGAAGCGAAGGCGGGATTTATCGAGCCAAGGTCTTCTTGATAGAAATAGTAATTATAGGTACCGACCCAAAAAGTCGTGATTGCCAAAGTGTTTTCAAATTTGATCCAGTGCACGGAACCGTCCACTGTCAGATGGTTGCCGCCATCTGGGAATCGCGCGTTTGGCCGCTGATGGGCAACTAAACCATTGCTTGTCCCCGCCGGGCGAGTACTCGCCCCCCACGGATTTCCAGTGCCTCCCGTATATTTGCAAATCAAATCCGCCGCGAGCACCCAAGTCGGTTTAGAATTGCCCAACTTTATCGGACTGCACGACTTAATGCCCGTATAATACTGATTATACCACCAATAGATGCCGCCAAAATACTGATAACCGATTTGCCATTGAGGCCCCCCAGTTCCGCCGGGGTTGGCATTGTAGGACGTCCCATAATCTGCAAGGTCCGGGCAACACCAAATTGAAGCGGTATTGGTCTCTGTCAAATCCAAATCGACATCCTTGGCCAAACCTGCTTCCGGCGGGCTAATGGCGGTTTGGTTAAACGTCTGGGGTGTGGTAGGGGGGGTGTTGGCATTCGCCGCTAGTGCCGAAACGAAATAATCATTGTTATCGCCGGCATAAACAGTCATGCCAATTCCGATTTGACGGAGATTGTTCACACAAGCAATGCGCTTTGTCCTTTCTTTGGATCGCGACAATACGGGCAGTAACATCGCGGCTAGAATCGCGATAATGGCAATCACCACCAGCAGTTCGATCAAGGTAAAACCGCGCTCAACGTCGGTCGGCATCACCTTGCTTTCTCTGAAAAGCCAGCTGGAATTTAGCCTGGAATTCCCATGCGAATTTGTTTTTGTACTCACTGGTTGGAGATTTGGTTGATGACAAGTTATCACAGTCATAAAAGAATGTCATGCTTAATCGCATACGTGAATAAATTCGTGCCGTTAACCACGAGCATCAATGCAACGGGATGTTTCATTTTCATAGGAGTGCGATGCCGCCTAACGTCCAGAGCNNAGCTCAGGCACGCGGGACCAAATGACGTGAACCGCGAAGCGGAACTGAGAGCGCCATCCCGCGTTGCCTGCAGCGATTTGTTAGGCCACAAAATCGTCACATCTCAAAAATCTAAACCTATAATCTCCAACCAAAAACAAGTGACAGCACGACTATAACCAACATCGTAATGCCACCAAAAAGAAAAGCTCGCCAGTCTTTCTTCTGCTGCTTTCGCATGATCAGGCCAAGGCCGGAAAAACTAATCCCAACTATGCCAACGCAAATCTGATCAAAGCTCATGGTGCGTCTTGTGGTCTAACGAACCAAGCTCAGGCATAGCCGCCGAGTCCCGCAATGCGGGATTGAAAGCAAATATGACAAACAAATTTCATAAGTCAATCGCAACTGGCAGGGCAGCAGGCTGTTGCCTGCAGCGCCCTTGTTAGACCACTGGCTCAACTTTTGCTGAACTCGATACTCCTTAGATAAAGAAACGTCCATAAAAAAGTAACAGAACAAACAACAAAGCCGATCACTGCACGCACCTTATGGTGGCGAAAGTCCCAGACAGACCAAACCAAAAGCGAGCATGAAGCAAGTCCACCAAAAATCAAACAACCAACGGTAGCAGAGTGACGCTGGAGGTCGCCATACTCATCGTATAGCTGACCGGAACACTGAAATGCAGCAGGAACCAGAATGCAGAGAAATGAAAATAGAAGCGGCTGCCAATATCGCAACAAGAGTGGCTGCCAATACCGCCTGGTGACAGAGAAAGCAATCGCGAGAATCGTGATGGCAAGAATGACCAGTAACTTTTCCGTGATAGTCATAATGCTCGATGTGGTCTAACGTCCAGAGCTCAGGCACAGCCACCGGCGGCCGGGCCAGCAATGGAACAAGGATGTCCGAGTTTCTATAAACGGTCAACTACACGACGCGGTGGCTGGTTCCGGATCATTGGTGTATTTGCAGCGTTCGCAAATCAACATTTGCCGGACGGCTGTAAACCGGAACACGCATCACCAACGCATCGAAGCCCAGATAATACCCCGCTGATTTGGGTGACTTGCCGGCGCATTCAAATCGCAAGGTATGGGTTCCTTCCGTCAGTTTTTGTGTCCCCAGCTTCTCTGCCGTGGGGACGATTTCCGGATCATAAAGGTCAAGTTGAGCGATTTGCCTGCCGTCGAGCAACACGCGATAAACTCCATAGTCGTAAGAGCGCACCATCTTGAGCGTTAGTTCGGCAACTTGGTTGGTCTGGCTCTCGAACGATACTTCCACCCATCCCTTGTCGTTGAGCGGGTGTAACCATAGTTGTTTGCCATCGGTTACCCCATCCAAAGACTGCACTTCAATCGGATCGTCGGAATGCTTCGCCGTAGCCACCGTTGTGTGGCCTTTAAGCATAATCCATTCGTGGAACGGCAATCGCTCCGGCCCGGGCGGCAATGCCGGCCAGGGTTTGTGCGGCTCGATTTGATACCAGAATGCCACGCTGGAAAACAAGTCGTCGCGTTCAATGAAACCGGTGGACGTTCCATCCGGAAAAACCTGGCTGCCCTTGTGTTGGATTTCCACGCGCAACGATTTCTTGAACGCGACCGGATCGGGAATATGCCAGCGGTAGGCGCTGCCGCGATCGCCGGCGTCATAGCCTTGCCACAGCGGGGTGCCATAAAATGGGCCGGACTGCTCGCGGAAACCCCAGCCGTCGCAAAAATAATCTTCCGTCCCGGTTCCGCGCAGGCTGGGCTCCTGCTCGCCGTCAATGTAGAAGAAATCATTTCCCTCGCCAAACCAGCCCGGCGACGTCAGATAAACGCTCAGCACTGTGCCCACGTAGTGCCCGCGACCCGTAATGTCCGCAATCAGATAATTCTGGCCCAT
>PMOA01000032.1 GCA_003161635.1 Limisphaerales bacterium | reverse complement strand
CGACGGTGAGGAGGAAAGTTCGATTCTGAAAAAAGTTTTGGCCGCGAAGCTTGGCATCGGCAAAGACTCAACCATCGTCAGCGAATTCGGCGGCAAGCGCATCGTGCGCGAACCCGTGCCGATCGCGAAGGACGAACCGCTCAAACTCGAACTGCAAAGCTTCGTCAACTGCATCCGCGAAAAACAAACGCCCGTGGTCAGCGGCGAATCCGCCAAACGCGCTCTGGATTTGGCCTTTGAAATAACGCGGCAGGTTCAGCAGAGCAAATGAACCCCAAACAGTTCATGTTCATCGCCGGTGAGGCGAGCGGCGATATGCTCGCGGCGGAATTGGTTTCCGCGCTGCGCGGGAAATTGCCGGACGCAAGATTTTTTGGCGCGGGCGGGCCGCGCATGGCGGCGGCCGGCGTCGAACTGGCCTTCGACATGATGCAGCACTCGGTCATCGGTATTTCCGATGTGCTGAGAAAATATTTCAAATTCCGGCGTTTGTTCAATCAATTGCTGAAACTGGCGATTGAGCGCCAGCCGGACGCCATCATCGGCGTGGATTACGGCGGGTTCAATCTGCGCTTCGGCCACGCCATCAAACAATACGTCCGCAATCATCCGGGCGGCTGGAATCCGAAAATCATTCAGTTCGTCTCGCCGCAGGTCTGGGCGTCGCGGCCGGGCCGGGCAAATTCAATGGCGGCGGATTACGATTTGCTCCTGAGCATTTTCCCGTTTGAAAAAGACTGGTATGCGAAACGCGTGCCGAAATTGCGCGTGGAATTTGTCGGGCACCCGATGGTGGGAAGATTTAATTCGGAGGGGCGAGTTCCACGAGCCCCCATTTCCGATAATTCAGGGTCTCGCGGAGCTCGACCCTCCGAAAATAGAATTCTACTGTTGCCCGGGAGCCGGGAAAGCGAATTGCAACGGCATCTTCCGCCGATGCTTGGTGCGTTGGAATTGATTCAAACGCAATTGCCGGGAGTTCGCGCCAAAATGGTTTTGCCGAACGAATCGCTGGTTCAACTGGCAAAATCAACCGGTGTTACGAAAGAAATGGAAATCCAAATCGGCAATCTACCACAAGCGCTCGCACAGGCAGACCTGGCCATTGCCTCAACCGGCACGGTGACGATGGAATGCGCGTTCTTCGGCGTGCCGACGGTC
Organism: Limisphaerales bacterium; assembly: GCA_003161635.1. GTDB lineage: Bacteria > Verrucomicrobiota > Verrucomicrobiia > Limisphaerales > UBA11358 > UBA11358. Next base: position 6,561 of record PMOA01000032.1, on the reverse strand, counting down.
GCTCTCTACAAAACGTCGTGGTGCACCTACCAAATTGCCAAACGCATCGTCACGGTGAAATCGCTGACGATGCCGAACCTGCTGGCGAACGAGGAGGTTTTTCCCGAATTCGTTCAGGGTGCCGCCACGCCTGGCAATATTGCCGGAGCCGCGCTGGAGCTTTTGCAAAACGAACCGCGCCGTATTCAAATTAAAAAGCGGCTGGCGGAAGTTATTTCGTCCTTGGGCGGACCCGGCGCGAACTCCCGCGCGGCGGCGGTGATTTTGAGTTTATTTGTTTGAAAATCGTGGCAGCCGACGTGAGGAGGCTCCAACTGGTTTGGGTTTGGTCCGTTGATTCCCAATTTCCGGAATTTGAGCCTCGTCACCCCGGCTCCTACACGGTTTTGACTTTTCCTGTTTCCATCGCTACCCTGCCGTCATGGAATCGCTGCACGCGCCGTGGCGCATCGAATATATCCTGTCGCCGAAGCCACAACTCGATACCAGCCTGTTCACCCGCATCGCGCAATCCAATGACGACGAGGCGAACCGCGTCATCGTGCGCGACCGCACGTGCTTCGCGCTGCTCAACACCTATCCCTACAACGGCGGACATTTGTTGATCGTACCTTACAAACAAGTCGCCGATCTGAACGGCCTGACCGAAGAGGAACTGGCGGATTTGTGGAAGCTCACCCGCCGTTGCATCAATGCGCTGACGCAGGTGATGAAACCCGACGGCTTCAACATCGGCATCAATCTGGGCAAGGTTGCCGGCGCGGGCATCGCGGAACATTTGCACATCCATGTCGTGCCGCGCTGGAACGGCGACACCAATTTCATGCCGGTCATCGCCAATACCAGCGTTTTGCCGGCGGCGCTGGATGAAGTCGCCGCGAAACTGCGCGCGGAACTGGCGAAATGAAATTTGTCGCCTTCGAAAATGGCGACTAAAACCCTGCTCTTCTAAGACGCACAGTTCGCGGCTGTTTTATGCGGACTTGCCAAATATTATTTTCCGCCGGATAATGAACCTGTAATGACAACGATTGTTGAAGCCATTTACGAGCACGGCAAACTTCTTTTGTCGAAGCCGCTGTCGTTGCCGGAAAAATCGCGCGTTCGCGTGACCATCGAATCCGACACGGAGCGCGAGACGTGGTTGAAGCTTTCCGAGGAAGCCTTGATGAACACCTGGGACAATGACGCCGACGACGTCTTCAATGAACTGCTCAAGAAATGATGTCGTTCTCCTGCCGATTCCGTTCACGGACCTGACCAGCCGCAAAGTTCGTCCTGCCATCGTGGTTGGCGGAAACGGCGCGGATTTGTTTTTAGTTCCGATTTCATCAGTGATTGCGAACACGGATTTTCCGTTGAATGAATGGCGCGCGGCGGGATTGAATGTGCCTTCCGGCGTCAAAGCCCAGTTTGCGACCGTGGAAGAGAAACTCGTGGTGAAAATTGTCGGCCAACTCACCGACAATGACACCAAAGTTTTGAATGCACGGCTGCGGAAATGGTTAAAATTATAATGGCCACTGAAACCTTGCACTTCGAGAATGCGCGCGTCGCGCAGCAGCTTTTCAATCACGAGCCGCGCAATCTTCAGTTGCTCGAAGAACAGCTTGGCGTCAAAGGCACGTCGCGCGACGGCTGGATCAAACTCGAAGGCGCCGCCGATGCCGTCGAACGCGCCAAGCAGCTTTTTGTGTCGTTGGAGAGTTTGCTCAAGGCCGGCTCACCGGTGCGGAACCGCGAGTTCACCCACGCGCTGAACGTCGTGAAGCACGAGGGCGTTTCGACGCTCAAGGATTTGATGAGCGACCGGGTGTTGACGCACGACCGCAAGCCCGGCGTCACCGCCAAGACCGTTGGGCAAAAGAAGTATCTCGACGCGATTCGCAAGCACGACATCACGTTCGGCGTCGGGCCGGCGGGCACGGGCAAAACCTATCTGGCCGTGGCGATGGCGCTGGCGGCATTGCGCGAGGGAAAGGTTGCGCGGATCATCCTCACCCGCCCCGCGGTGGAAGCCGGCGAGGCGCTCGGTTTTTTGCCCGGCGACCTTTACGAAAAGATCACCCCGTATCTCCGTCCGCTGCACGACGCGTTGCACGACATGCTGCCTGCCGAGGAAATCCAGAAGCACACCGAACGCGGCACCATTGAAATCGCGCCGCTGGCCTACATGCGTGGCCGCACGCTAAACAACGCCTTCATCATCCTCGACGAGGCGCAAAACTCGACGACCGAGCAGATGTTGATGTTCCTCACGCGCCTCGGGCACGGCTCGAAGACCGTCATCACCGGCGATGAAACGCAGATTGATCTGCCGCCGCACAAACATTCCGGCCTGCTCGAAGCACATAGCGTTCTGAAAAATACCGAAGGCATCGCCATCATCGAATTTTCCAAGCGCGATGTCGTCCGCCATCCGCTCGTCCAACACATCATCACGGCTTACGAAGAGCATCGCGGCAAGAAATCAGGAGGGGCGGGCACCGCGAATCCCCCAATATAATGGGGCGTTGTGACCACAATTCGCGAAGCGAACAGCCCACTTGGGGCATCCATCTGGTGGCGGGCTTGGGAAGCCAAACTCCGCCCTCCGACAAAATGAACATTGCCGTCGTCAACCGTCAGCGCACGCGAAAAATCAATCTGCGACTGCTGGGAAAAATTACAAGCGCGCTTCTCACGGAATTGGAAATTGAAAAGGCCGAAATTGGAATCTGCCTCGCCGCTGCGCCGGAAATGACGCGACTAAACGAAACCTTTCTCCGGCATGCCGGTTCGACCGACGTGATTACGTTTGATTACGGGTTTGTTGTCCCGCCTTCAGGCGGTTCCAAGCGAGGAGTGGTGCCGGCTCAAAAAAACCGGCTGAAGCCGGGACAACAAACGCTGTATGGCGAAATTTTTATTTGCGTGGATGAGGCGGTTTTACAGGCGCGCAAGTTCGGCACGAGCTGGCAGTCGGAAGTCATCCGCTACATGGTCCACGGGATTTTGCATCTGCTCGGCTTTGCTGATTCGAGTGCGGGTGCCCGGCGCAAAATGAAATGGGAGGAAAACCGCCGGTTGTGTGAAATCACCCACCGCTTTCCCTTGAGCAAACTCTGATGCGGCCTTAGACTTGGCGCATGGAACAGAAAGGCTTCTTTGCCCGCTGGCGGGCGAATTTTGTGACCGGTTTGGTTATTGTGCTGCCCGGAGTGATTTCAATTGCGGTTTTGGTCTGGTTGTTCTTCACCATCTCCAACATCACCGACACGTTGCTTATTTTTATTCCCCAAACCATCACGCACCGAAATAACGGCGAGGGTCCGATGTATTGGTATTGGAGTCTCGTTGCCCTGCTGCTGGCGGTTTTGCTGATCAGCGCGGCAGGCCGGCTGGCGCGGAATTATTTCGGTAAAAAAATGATTGAATGGGTGGAGCGCGCTTTGCTGCACGTGCCGTTCCTGAACAAAATTTACGCCGCCACCAAACAGGTCAACGACGCGCTGGCTTCCGGCAACAAACATTCCTTCAAGACCGTCGTGCTCGTCCAATTCCCGCGCGAAGGGATGTATTCCGTCGGCTTCATCACCAGCGAACAGCATGACGAAGTGCAGGCGAAAATGAAGGAAAAAGTCGTGTGCGTCTTTGTGCCCACCACGCCCAACCCCACGTCGGGCTTTTTGATCCTGGTGCCGGAAACGCAGGTCATCAAACTGGAAATGTCCGTCGCTGATGCCATCAAATACATCGTCAGCCTTGGCTCGATTTCCCACGGATATGCGCCGCCCCCGGCGGCGGGAAAACGAGAATGGAAAATTGAGGATGGAGAATAACCCGCTGCGCTGAAACCACATGCCATCCTCCATCCTCCATCGTCCATCCTCGTTCTCATTATGATCGAGTCCGCCACCGGCCTCATCCTGCGCACGCGACCGCTCACCGAAACCAGCCTCATCGTCCATTGGCTCACGCCGGATTTCGGGCGCATCGCCACCGTCGCCAAAGGCGCGCGCCGGATCAAATCGCCGTTTCTAGGCAAATTGGATTTGTTTTACCTGGCGGATTTTTCGTTCAGCCGCAGCCGCCGTTCCGATTTGCACACGCTCCGTGAAGTCAGTTTGCGCGAGACACACAGCGCGCTTCGTTCAGACATTTGCCGATTGCGTCAGGCCGCATACGCCGCGTCGTTCGTCGAGCAGGCCACGGAAACCGAGACGCCTTTGCCCGCCATTTTTGAATTGATGAACGGTTTTCTGGCCTGCCTTTGCCGGCAAAAATTCGCGCCGCAAATAGTTCTGGCCTTTGAACTCAAGTTGCTGCGCGAAATCGGGCTGCAGCCGAAATGGGAGCAAACCGGCCTCGCCGCCGGAACAAAAAAAATTGCCGCGGCATTGACGCAAAGCGACTGGCCCGCGTGTTTGCGATTAAAGCCCGCGGCCGTCCAAACCGCCGAGTTGCGCCGGTTTTTGCACGGCTTTTTGATTTTCCATCTGGGGCGTCTGCCGCGCGGCCGCGCCGCAGCGCTGGTGGACGAAGTTTTCGCGGTTCAACCAAGTTAGTTGATTATAACCCGGAAGCCTGTTATGAATATTCCCGCCCAACCTGAGGGAACCGAAAGCGGCTGAGAATCAATACATGAGCAGGTTCGACACGAAGAGGCAGAACAGTCGAAGGACAGGCGCGCTGAAAGCGGCCCGTCCAAAGTCCGGCGATTTCGCCGTGAAATGATTTGAACAACCAGACAAACGGAGAAGCCACCATGCAAGACCTCAAACCCCTACACAATGCGATCCTTAAAGGGGATGCGAAGACCGCGAAAGCCACCACCGAAGCCGCCCTGGCCGCCGGGACCGATCCGATGAAGCTCGTTCAGGAATACATGATGCCGGCGATGGCCGAGGTGGGCCGGCGATTTGAGTGCAACGAGTATTTTGTGCCCGAGTTGCTGCTCGCCGCCCGCGCCATGAAAGCCGCGCTCGAACTCATCCGGCCGCTGCTCGCTGCGAGCGGCGTCAAGCCAGCAGCGCGCGTTGCCCTCGGCACCGTAAAAGGTGATTTGCACGATATCGGCAAAAATCTGGTGATGGCGATGCTCGAAGGCGGCGGCTATGAAGTCATTGACCTGGGCGTGAACGTAACGCCGGAGCAATTTGTCGCCGCCGTGAAGGGAAAAGGCGCCAACATCGTGGCCATGTCCGCGCTGCTGACCACAACCATGCCGGCGATGAAGACAACGGTTGCTGCGCTTCAGCAGGCCGGCGTGCGCCAGCAGGTGAAGGTGTTGATCGGCGGCGCGCCGGTCACGCAAAAATATGCGGATGAAATCGGCGCTGACGGTTACAGCGAAAGCGCCGCCGGTGCGGTCAACGCCGCCAAAAAGGCCATGGGCTGAAGTTTCGGTCTGCCACCGCCGCCCATCGAAATTACGTGCTTTCCTCCGGTTGCGATGTGCCACCGACCACTCCGCCCGCCAGTCTGGATGCTTTTTTCGTGGCGGTGAAACCTGTTCCGTAGTAACCGACAGCATCAAGAACATGGTTCGGACAGCGGGGCTGAAGCCACCGCATTCCAAACGTTTCGCGATTGCCGGACGTCTCCGGACCTCGCGAAGCGTCTGGACTGCGTGCGGTTTACCGCCGCTTTTCCCTGTCAACCCGGATTTGTGTTCGCAGTTTCGGGAAATCGCATTTCCCCGGCGTAGATGTCCTGGAATTCCGCATCCTCGTTGAGTGCGATATGTTCAACGCGGCTTGCGATGTCGTCCCAGGCGGCTGCCTTCTCGAACAAAGCCCGCTTTGCGCCGAGCANNGCGCTGGCGCGGCTGATGTAATTGCCAAATGCGCCGGCCAGATGAAGCTGTTGGATGTCGTCGAGCGTTGCGCCAAACCGGGTGGCCAGCATCCTCAGACCGGTGGCAATCGCCCCCTTGGCCAGCTGCAATTCACGCACGTCCGCGGGAAGCAAAGATACGGAACCGGCCAGGGGCATTGAACCATCAAGCGTCATCCGTCCGTTGGATTGAATCCATTTTAATTCCAATCCCGCCGCCACCGCGTCCACCAGTCCGCTGCCGCACAATCCGCGTGGCGCGCCACCGCCGATTACGCGGCAGGCGACCGCGCCATTCTGCACGCGCACTTCGCTGATGGCACCGGTGGCTGCGCGCATGCCCATTGAGATGCGCGCGCCCTCGAACGCCGGCCCCGCCGCCGTGGAGGTGCAGAGCAGCCGTTCGTGGTTGCCGACCACCACCTCGCCATTGGTGCCGAGATCCATCAATACCATCAATCCGCGACTTTCGTGCAAACCGGTGGCCACGATGCCGGCGAGAATGTCGGACCCGACAAAGCCGCCGATACAAGGCAGAAATTCCACCACCGTTTTCTCCGGCAGGTTCCACTCCAACTGGCCCGGCGAAAATTGAAACCGCCCCGGCTGTTGCGGCTCAAACGGATGACCGGCCAGCGGCGCGATGTTTACGCCGCAAAACAAATGGTGCATGACCGTGTTGCCGACAATGATTATCTTATTCAAATCATTACCGGCATCCGAAACTTTGTCCCACGTGGGACA
>PMOA01000038.1 GCA_003161635.1 Limisphaerales bacterium | reverse complement strand
TGGGCGCGTCATCTTTCCCTGCGTCTGAAAAAATGCGACGGGGGCGTCGCAGCCACACTGTGGTGACGAGGCGTCACCGCTACACGCGCCTAGCAACTTCGGTTTTCGGGTTAAATTGTTCATGACGGAAATATGCTCAACATGCCTATCGTATAAGAAAAGGCTTGGCGGACACAACTGTTTAGGGTGAAATCCGATAGGTGGTTGTGCATTTGATTCATGGGCATTAAAAGCATCTCCGATTATTCTGATCCATGCAGTGGCGAAGCGCGACGCAGCCGCTTTGAGTCGTTTCCCTGAAACGAAACACCGGCTTTATCAAGCGCACACCACCGCCCAAGTTAAAGAATTTGAAAATATATGCGCTACGAACGCATCACACCGAAACTGTTCATTGAGAACCGCAAGCGGCTGGCCAGCTTGTTGCCAAGGAATGCCTTGGTCGTCGTCAACGCGAACGATACCTGTCCGACCAATGCCGATGGCACACAAGCCACCATTCCCAACTCCGACCTGTTTTACCTGACGGGAGTCGAACAGGAACAGTCAATCCTGATCGTCTATCCCGACGCCGACGACGAAAAGCATCGCGAACTGCTGTTCCTGCGCGAGCCAACGGCAGAGAACGAATTGTGGGAAGGCCATAAGCTCACCAAAAAGGAAGCCCGCGAACTCACGGGAATTGAGAACATTCACTGGCTCTCCGAGTTTCCGCGTTTGTTCCACCGGCTGATTTGCGAGTGTGATCATGTCTTCCTCAACACCAACGAACACAAGCGCACGGTCATTGAAGTGGAAAGCCGTGAAGCACGCTTTGTGATTCACACCATGCGCAAGTATCCGCTCCACAATTACCGCCGGCTCGCTCCGTTGATGCACCGTCTGCGCGCGGTCAAATCCAAAACTGAAGTTCACCTGATCCGCAAAGCCTGCGACCTCACCAACCAGGGCTTTCAGCGCGTGCTCAAATTCACGCGCCCCGGCGTCAAGGAATACGAGGTGGAAGCTGAATTCTCCCACGAATTCATCCGCCACGGCGGTCGCTTCGCTTACCTGCCGATCATTGCCACCGGTCTCAACGCCTGCTGCCTGCATTACCTCACCAACAACCAGGTCTGCCGCGAAGGCGAACTGCTGCTGCTCGACGTCGCGGCCAGCTTTGCGAATTACAACTCCGACCTGACGCGCACCATCCCGGTGGATGGCCGGTTCACCCCACGCCAGAAGGAAGTTTACAACTCCGTGCTCAGCGTCCTGCGCCAGTGCATCGCCGGACTCACGCCGGGCAAGAAGATCAAGGACTGGCAAAAGGAAGCCGAGCAAATGGTCGAACGAGAACTGGTCAATCTGAAACTGCTCTCGATGTATCAAATCAAACAACAAGACCCGGACAAACCGGCGTTCAAAAAATATTTCATGCACGGCGTCGGCCATCCGATCGGCCTCGATGTCCATGATGTCGGCATCACGGTCAACCCGATTGAAGCTGGCTGGGTGATGACGGTTGAACCGGCGATCTACATCCGGGAAGAAGGCTTTGCCGTGCGCCTGGAAAATGACGTTCTTGTCACCGACCAAGGCCCGGTGGATCTTATGGCGCATATTCCGATCGAGGCCGACGAAATTGAGGACCTCATGAATTCGGGGACGAAGTTCGCCAACAGCAAAATTGGCAACGGTCGCGCGCAATACAAACCCCGGCAGGTTGCGGTGGCGAATCGTTAGCGATTCATTCAAATAATGTAGGGCGGACGCAAATCAGGCGGTCATATCGTGCCGCCACAATCCGGTTCCCAAAGCATACATGGATCAAGATGCGCTGAAACCAAAGGTTGCCATTAAACCTTGCAATGATTGTTTACCAAAGGTGGCGCAAAATGCCAAACCCAGCGCAGATTCATTGCTGAACAAACACCTGGCAGTCATCAGGCAGCAGTGCAGCGAAGGAATTTAGAGACATGAAATCAATCTTCAAAACGCTGATCGTATTTGCAATTGCGCCGCTCGCAATCAACGCCGCAATTTCTGGAACGACCAACGAAACGAAACCAGCCATCACAATCCTGAACCCGCCAGAATTGGAGTTTTTTTCAAAACAACTCTCATTTGGGGGGATTCCAATCAAGGCTCACAAGGTGGTTTCGGACGAGGCTTTGTATGCCGCCTTCGATCGCGTGTCCATGATGCTCAGCAATCAGCCGGTCGTCGTATCAAACCTCGTCGCCGCCAAGGTTGAACTCCACATCATCGGAAAAGATCAGGTCACTACCGACCTGCCGGAATGGCGGGAGGACAAGGGCAAACCGCTCCCGGAATATAATGGGTTGACCCGCGACCAGCGGACACGCGGCATGGGAGGACTCCTGACCTCCTGCGGCGAAGAAAACCTGCTCAAGCTGGAAAAAGACAAGTATCACGGTCGCGACATCTTCGTGCATGAGTTTGCCCACGCCATCCGCAACTTTGGCATCAATCAGGAAGTGGAGTCAAAGTTCGACGAACAATACCGCCGCTCCTTGAGCAAAAAACTTTGGATCAAAAGCTATGCGGCCACCAATCCGGATGAATTTTTTGCCGAGTTGACGATGTGGTATTTCGGCACTCATGGCGACTTGGGCATGACCGGGCCCAAGCCGGAAAATGGTCCCGATGGACTCAAGAAATACGACCCGGACGCCTTTGCGCTGATGGACGCATTTTATGGCGGCCGGATTCAAGTCAGCAAAGTTGATGAGCAAAAACAATAACGTCCCGTCCAATCTTTAGTTGTTGAACGGACTGAATACTTCATGCGAATTACAATCAAACAATCCTCCTTGCTGCTGCTCCTGTCCACTGGTGTGCTGGGCGCGGAGCCGGCGACAATCACCATTGACGCGGGCAAGGCCGGTCCAGAGATCAATCCCCGCATGTATGGCGTCTTCCTTGAGGAGATCAACACGGCGGTGGATGGCGGGTTATACGCCGAGTTGATTCGGAACCGCGGGTTTGAAGATGCGAAGGCGCCAGAGGGTTTTGTTTTGTCCACCAATCCGCCGAAAAACAATGTGCAGTCAGAATATCCCGACGGATCCACCTGGCAGAATCCCGGAGGTTATGCCACCACCTATTTTTTCGAGGTGGACAAGAGCCTGCCTTATTGGTCGCTCGTCAAGGACGGCGCGGCGCAGGGTTCCATGTCCTTGGATCTAGGTCATCCGCTGAACGCCGCCACACCACGTTCGTGCCGGTTGCAGATTAACGATGCAACGGGCCGGGTCGGCATTGCCAATGAAGGCTTCTGGGGCATCGGCGTGAAGGAAGGGGGAAATTATGAACTCTCGTTCTGGGCGCGCAGCGAAGGATTTTCTGGGGAATTGACCGCGACACTGGAAACAACGGAAGGCAAGCTGGCCAGCACTGCGGTCAAGATCGGCGGCTTGGGCCGGGAATGGAAGCAATACCGGGCGACTTTGAAAGGCACGAAGACGGAACCCAAGGCCAGGTTTGTGTTGGCTGCCAACACGAAGGGCACGGTCTGGCTCGACGTGGTTTCCCTGTTCCCACAACACACTTTCAAAAACCGGCCCAACGGATTACGCAAAGACATCGCCGAAATGATTGCCGGGCTGAAGCCGGGATTTGTTCGCTTTCCGGGTGGTTGTGTCGTCGAAGGCGCCACGGTTGAAAGCGCCTACAACTGGAAACAGACCATCGGTCCCATTGAGCAACGGCAGGAGATTTGGAATGTCTGGGATTACCGGCGCACCCACGGCATGGGGCTTTATGAGTATTTGCTCTTCTGTGAAGACTTGAAAGCCGAACCACTCTACGTCTCGTTTGCCGGACAGACCTGCATCTACCGCAACGGCACCAATCTGCCGATGTCAGAAATGAAGCGGGTCGCGGACAACTACCTCGACGCCTTGGAATACGCCAATGGCCCGAAGAATTCCCAGTGGGGCAAATTGCGGGCGGAATCCGGACATCCCGATCCATTCCACATGAAATTGCTGGAAATCGGCAACGAAAACGTCGGCCAAAAATACGAAGATCAATACTCGTTCATTTACCCCAAAATCAAGGCGGCGGATTCCAACGTGCTCGCGCTTGCCTGCTTTCCGCAGCCCCGCACCCACACTGACATGGCGGACGAACACTACTACAGCAGCCCGCAATGGTTCATCAACAATTTCCACATGTATGACAACGCCGACCGCCAGTCGCCGCCGATTTACATTGCCGAAGTGGCCGTGACTTCCGGTGAAGGCGGAGCGAACAAGGGAAACCTGATCGCGGCGCTCGCCGAGGGCGTGTTTCTGATGGGATGCGAGCGCAATGGCGACCACGTCCGCATGGTGTCTTATGCGCCGCTTCTGGCGAATGTTGCTGGCCGCACCCCGCTGGCGGGAGCGCCGCCCGCCTGGCATGGAATGATCTATTTTGACAGCTCGCGCGTGTTCGGCACGGTCTCCTATTACCTTTGGAAAACTCTGGCTGAAAACCTGCCCAGTCGCACGCTCGACACCGGGGTTTCGTTTGCCGATGAGCAGGGCTACAAGGTGAGCGGCCAGATTGGCCTGGGCACTTGGGATGCCTCGGCGGAGTTCAAAGACGTTCGGGTGGAAAAAGCCGGACAGGTGTTGTACGAATCGGATTTTGCGCAAGGCGCAAAAGGCTGGATCACCGAACCGCGTGAAGGCGGCATTGGCCGTTGGACGGTGCAGGATGCCGCGTTTCGTCAGTCGGCGGTCGGTCGTGGCATGGCCTTCTTTGGCGACAAGAACTGGTCGGATTACACTCTTACCTTGAAGGCCCGGAAGTTCAACGGCAGCGAAGGATTCTTGATCACGGTTGGTCGCAAGGGAGATGACTTTTATTGGTGGAATCTGGGCGGCTGGGGAAATGCGCAGCACGCCATCGAGCATAGTTCACAAGGAAGCCAGACGATGGTCGGCGAGGGCAAACCGGGCGCCATTGAGAACAACCGCTGGTATGACATCAAGGTTGAAGTGCAAGGCGACCTGATTCGCTGCTATCTGGACGGCCAATTGATCAACGAAGGCGTGGTCAGGCCTTCGCCCAAGTTATTTGCCGAGGCGGGACGTGATGACGTTACCGGAGACATTGTGCTCAAGGGCATCAATGTTTCCGGCAAACCGGTGATCGGCGACTTGAAGTTGAACGGCGTGGCTCACATCGCACCGGAAGCCACCGTCACCGTGCTGAAGTCCGCGAGCCTCTCTGACAACAACACGCTGGATCAGCCGATGAAGGTGACTGCGACTCAAAGTCGGATTGGCTCTGCTGGCATGCAGTTCACCCATGAGTTTCCGCCGTATTCACTCACCGTATTTCGTTTGAAAACCCGCTGACACAAATTCACCATTCAACAAATGTGACACACATGAACTATTCCAAAATTTATGCCCGGTTTGCCCTGATGGCCTGCCTGGCGGGCGTCTGGCTGAATGCCAGCCTTCGGGCTGGAGAGGCTGTAGCCGCCGAAACCAGCGCGACGGACGTGAACCTTGCGCTCGCGGCCACGCCATCCGCTTCCTATGTTTCCGGCGACACTGCGGTGGCGGCGCTCAACGACGGCAACACGCCTGAGAATTCCCTCGGACGTGGCACCGGCTCCTATGGCAACTGGCCGCGCACGGGCACGCAATGGGTGCAATACGAGTGGAGCCAGCCCATCAACACCAAACGGGTGGAAGCCTATTGGTGGGATGATCATCAGGGAGTGCACCTCCCCAAGGCGTGCCGGCTGTTGTATTGGAACGGCAAAGAATTTCTGCCGGTGGATCATCCGTCCGGGCTTGGCGTGGCCGGCGACCGGTTCAATGCCACCACCTTTGACGAGGTGCAGACCTCCAAGCTCCGGCTGGAAATTTACGGTGACGGAAACTTCTCGACCGGATTGCTGGAATGGCGGGTTTATGATTCGGGCAAATCGCCGGATTTTCCCCCGACCGTGGTGGCCGGAATGGATCGCGTGGTGGTGCTGGATGGCAAGACCTACTTGTCCGGCAGCGTCAAGACGCTCAAACCCGGCAGCCAATCTGAAACAGTTTGGAGCAAGGTTTCCGGTCACGGCAAAGTGACGTTTGCCGACGCCCATTCGCCGCTGACGACCGCGACCTTTTCCGAACCGGGCGAATATGAGCTCAAGCTGACGGCTGGCAAAGGCGCGTTGAGCGTGTCCTCCACCGTGAAAGTCAGGGCCGAAAACCCGCCGCCCGCGCAACGGTTGGACGTGGTTTATACGAAGCACTACCGCATTGACAGCCCATTGTGGAATGCCCGCGCCAAGGCGCTCATCGTGAATTGGATTCCCCATTGCATTGATATGATCAACAGCACCAACCTCACCGAAGGACAGGGAGGCATTGATAATTTCGTTGAAGCCAGCAAAGCCCTGCGCGGCGAGCCGCACGGCCGGCACAAGGGTTATGTGTTTGCCAATGCCTGGGTGCACCAGACCGTTGAATCCATGTGCATCGCGCTCATGGTTGACCCCCAAGGCGACCCGGAAATCATCAAGGCCCAGGAAAAAATGAAGGCCACGCTGGAAGATTGGATTCCGAAAATTCTCTCGGCGCAGGAGCCGGATGGCTACCTGCAAACCGCCTACACACTCGCGTCGCGAGCCAACTGGCCGGAACACTGGTCGCCCGCGCAACGCGGCAATCACGAAGGCTATGTGGCGGGTTATTTCATCGAGTCCGCCATCAACCATTACACCCTGACGGAAGGCAAAGACAAACGCCTTTACGATGCCGCCAAGAAACTCGCCGACTGCTGGGTGGCCAACATCGGTCCGGGCAAGAAAGAATGGTTCGACGGCCATCAGGAAATGGAGCAGGCCCTCGTGCGTTTCGGACGTTTCGTGAACGACATGGAAGGCCACGGGCGCGGTGACGCCTACGTAAAACTCGCCCGCTACCTGCTCGACGCCCGCCGCGGCGGCGATGAATACGACCAGAGTCATCTGCCTCCCATCAAGCAATACGAAGCTGTCGGCCACGCCGTCCGCGCCGTCTATTTCTACTCGGGCATGGCTGACGTCGCGGCTGAAACCGGCGACATTGATTATGAAAGCGCCGTCATGTCGCTCTGGGACAATTTGGTGAACAAGAAATACTACGTCACCGGCGGCGTGGGCAGCGGCGAAACCTCCGAAGGATTCGGCCCCAACTACTCATTGCGCAATAACGCCTATTGCGAATCCTGCTCCAGTTGCGGGTTGATCTTCTTCCAATATAAACTCAACCTCGCCTATCACGATGCGAAGTATGCCGACCTCTACGAGGAAACCATCTATAACGCCCTCCTCGGCTCCACCGACTTCGACGGCCATAACTTCCAATACACCAACCCGCTGATTGGCGGCCGCCGCACCCCGTGGCACGTATGCCCCTGTTGCGTCGGCAACATTCCACGCACACTGTTGATGATTCCCACCTGGACCTATGTCAAGGGCGCAGACGGCCTCTACGTCAACCTCTTCATTGGCAGCACCATCAAAGTCGAAAACGTCGCCGGCACCGACGTCGAAATGGTTCAAAAAACCGACTATCCCTGGAGCGGCAACATCGCCATCACCGTCAACCCCAAAATGGCCACGCACTTCTCGGTTTACGTCCGCGTGCCGAACCGCGCCACCAGCAAACTCTACACCGCAACCCCGGAAGTCAGCGGCCTGAAATCACTCGCCGTCAATGGCCAGTCCCTGACCCCGAAGATTGAAAAAGGCTACGCCGTCATCACCCGCGAATGGAAAGCCGGCGACACCATCACGCTGGAATTGCCCATGAAAGTTCAGCGCATCCAGGCGGATAAAACAATTGAAGCCGATCGCGGGTTGGTGGCGTTGCGCTATGGCCCGCTCATCTATAACGTCGAAAGGGCTGATCAACCCGCCATTGACAAACCGTTGGGCGCCGCCCCGCTGACTGCCGAATGGAGAAGCGATCTGCTTGGAGGCGTCATGGCCATCAAAGGAACCTGGGCCGATGGCAGCCCGATGCTGGCGATCCCCAATTACGCGCGGCTGAATCGCGGCGCGCAAGTTCCGGCGGCGGACAATGCGGAGCCGGCGGTGGATTATTCCGGTGGCGCAGCCGCCCGCACCAACGCCCCCAGAGCAACGCGTCCGGTGCGTCCAGGCGCATCCATGGTCTGGATCAAGGATTAAATAACGCAGGCGGCAATCGGCGCGCGTGAGTCGTCCATCCAGCGCGCCGTATTTTGCCGGGAAAATCGGCTCAAACAAAAACCATTCAATCAAATATGTTCAAGAAACATCATCGCATCGCAGCCACGGCAATGCTGCTGGCCGCCGCGGGTTTGGCCTCCGCTCGTGGCGGAGTTGCGAAAACCGGAGCACTCTACCCAAAACTGGCCCCCACCCAGGTTGTCACCAATGCCGTGACCGTCCTCGCACAGCCGTTGCCTTTGTCAGCGGTGCGATTGACGGGCGGCCCGCTCAAGCACGCGCAGGAACTGGACAGCGCCTACTTGTTGCAGTTGGAACCGGACCGCATGTTGTTTTATTTGCGGAAGCGCGCCGGACTTGAGCCGAAGGCCAAGGAAGGTTACGGCGGTTGGGATGGAGAAGGACGCCAGCTTACCGGCCACATCGCCGGACACTATCTTTCGGCCGTTAGTTATATGTATGCGGCCACCGGCGATCAGCGCTTCAAAGAGCGGGCGGACTACATCGTGCGCGAACTGAAAGAGATTCAGGACAAACAGGGAGATGGCTACATCGGAGGTCTCATGGCTGGCGTCAGGCAGGGCGGCAAAATGACGCTGGTGGATGGAAAACAGCGCTTTGAAGACTTGACCAAGGGGATCATTGAATCCGGCGGATTCGACCTGAACGGCATGTGGTCTCCCTGGTATGTGCAACACAAGCTCTTCGCCGGCCTGCGGGATGCTTATCGGCTGACCGGTAATCGCACGGCGCTGGAAGTGGAAATCAAGTTTGCCGGGTGGGCGGACGGGATTCTTTCCAAGCTCACCGATGCGCAGATTCAGAAAATGCTCGCGACGGAGTTTGGCGGCATGAACGAGGTCATGGCCGACCTATACGGCGACACGGGCGACTCGCGCTGGCTCAAGGCGTGTCAGTATTTTGAACATCGGTCCATTATCACCCCCCTCGCGCAGCACAAGGACATTCTGGCGGGCAAGCATGCCAACACCCTGGTGCCCAAGCTGCTGGGCGACTTGATGTATTACATCTATACGGGGAATGCCACCAACGGATCGGCGGCGAACTTCTTCTAGGACCAGGTGGTGTATCACCACAGTTTTGCGACCGGCGGTCACGGCAAGGATGAATATTT
This sequence comes from Limisphaerales bacterium, assembly GCA_003161635.1. Taxonomy (GTDB): domain Bacteria; phylum Verrucomicrobiota; class Verrucomicrobiia; order Limisphaerales; family UBA11358; genus UBA11358. The sequence goes on along the minus strand of PMOA01000038.1, from coordinate 9,031 downwards.
CGGCGAACCGAATAAATTGAACGATCAGGTGGACGGCCGCACCGCCGAAAGCTGCAACGTTTATAACATGCTCAAGATGACACGGACGTTGTTTGCCCTGCAGCCGGACATCAAATATGCGGAGTTTCAGGAACGCGCCCTGTTCAATCACGTTCTTGGTTCGATTGATTCCGCGGACGGTCGCACCTGTTACATGGTGCCGGTGGGGCGGGGCGTGACGCATGAATATCAGGACATGTTTGAAAGTTTCACCTGCTGCGTCGGGACCGGAATGGAAAATCACGCTTTGCATGGCGATGGCATCTATTACGAATCCGGCGACAAATTGTGGGTGAACCTTTACACGCCCTCGACGGTGGAGTGGAAGACGATGGGCGTGAAGCTGACGATGGAAACGGATTTTCCGGAAGGCCGGACGGTGAAGCTGAAACTGGAGCTCAAGTCGAAATCAAAATTCACGCTCGCCCTGCGCCGTCCGTCCTGGGCCAAGGAAGGTTTTACCGTGACGGTCAATGGCGGGAAAGTTTCCCAAGTGCCCCCGGCCGGCAGTTATGTTGAGTTGACCAGGAAGTGGAAGAGCGGCGACACCGTGGAACTCGTCCTGCCGAAAACCTTGCGGGAAGAAACCGTCCCCGACAACGCGCGCCGCGTGGCGTTGCTTTGGGGGCCGCTGGTCCTGGCCGGCAATCTGGGGCCGGAAGAATGGAAATGGAACCGGAAAAACATGGATGATCTGGCGGTGGTGCCGGTGTTTGTCACGGCGGACACCAATGTCGCCAACTGGCTGAAACCGGTGGCCGGCCAGCCGGGCGCATGCCGCACCGAGGGCGTCGGGCGCGAGAAGGAAGTGGATTTTGTTCCGTTCTACCGGCTGCATCGCCGCACCTACGCGGTGTATTGGGATTTGTTCTCGCCGCAGGAATGGAATAAACGCGCGCGGGAAATCGCCGCCGAACGCGAGAAGCAGCACAAGCTGGAACTGGCCACGGTGGCGTATGCGCAACCCGGCGAGATGCAGCCGGAGCGTGACTTCAATCAGCAGGGCGAAGACAGCGAGCCGGACCGCATCATGGGCCGCCCGGCGCGGCGCGGCAGCAAGTGGTTCTCGTTCGACCTGCCGGTGGATCCAGCGCACCCGATGGCGCTGGTGGCGACTTATTACGACGACGAATGGCGCAAGCGCACCTTCGACATTCTGGTGGACGGCCAGAAAATTGGCGAGCAAGTCATCCAAGAGCGCCGCACGCCGCATTTCTTTGACGTGGAATATCCGATTCCGGCGGACCTAGTGAACGGAAAGAAAAAAGTCACCGTGCGATTCCAAGCCACCAACGGAAACGAAATCGCCGCCGTGTTTGGCCTGCGCATGATTCGCGCTGACGCCGGGCGCTGAACGCAGTTGCCGACCGGTGTGGCGGCAAAAAAACAGCGGGCCGGCGACAAGCCTCAATGCAGGGAAGTGCGATATTCTGACGGCGACAAACCGATGGTCTGGCGGAACTGCCGCGTGAACGCGCTTTGGTCCGAGTAACCGCAATCAAGCGCAACTTCCACAATCGCGTCCTCAGTTTCGCGCAACCGGCGCACGGCATTTTCCATGCGGACTTTCTGGACGAGTTGCCCGGCGGTGAGATGAAAAATTTTCCGGATGCGCTGCTCGAACTGATAGGCGGAAAGCCCCGCGCGCTCTGCAAGCTTGTTCACGCGCAGTTGCTCGCCAAAATTCGTCTGAATGTGTTGAACCACCTTGGCGACGCGCGAGTAATCCTCGCTCCGTTCATTCGCTGCCTGAAGGTCTTTGGAAATTCCGACCAGTCCGATCACGCGACCGGCACGATCACGCAACGGCAGTTTGTTCGTCAGGCACCAGCCGCGAGCGCCGGAGGAATAGAAGTGAAGTTCAAGCTGGTTGAGAATGGCGCTGCCGTTGCGCAACACGCTTTCGTCCTGCGCACGGTAGATTTCACCGAAAGGTGAAGGGAAAAGTTCATCCGCGCGCCGGCCGATCAACTCGCGCTTCTCGCGGCAGCCGCATCGCTCGACCAGAGCCTGATTCACCACCACGTATTCGCCGCGCTGGTTTTTGATGAAGAACACCAGATCGGCCAGGCAGTCAAACAGCGCCTCGCCGGTGAACGGTTCAGCCAGTTGCGAAAAAAACTCAGTCTGCGATTCAGTGATAGCCATGCATGCCAATCGTTGTGCCGAAATCCTAGCCGGCATTCGGCAATTGGACAAGACGCAGCCGCCGGCACAGGGCAGATTGACTCTGTTGACATCCCATGAGCAAAACAACTCAACGATTGACAGTTATTGACTCACATACCGGCGGCGAGCCGACGCGCGTCGTGGTGGCGGGCGGCCCCGATCTGGGCCGCGGATCGCTCACCATCCGGCGTGAGCGCTTTCAGCAGGAATTCGACCCGTTCCGGTCCGCCGTCGTCAACGAGCCGCGCGGTTCGGACGTCATGGTCGGGGCGCTGCTCGTCGAGCCGGAAGACGCCTCGTGTGTGGCCGGTGTGATTTTCTTCAACAACGTCGGCTGTCTCGGCATGTGCGGCCATGGCACCATCGGCCTCGTCGTCACGCTGGCGCACATGGGCAGAATCAAGCCGGGCGAACACCGCATCGAGACCCCGGTCGGCATCGTCACCGCCACACTGCATCCGAGCGGCGAAGTTTCCGTGGCGAACATCCCCAGCTGGCGCGCCAAGAAAGCCGTGACGGTTGACGTGCCCGGCATCGGCCCGGTGACCGGCGACGTTGCGTGGGGCGGCAACTGGTTTTTTCTCGTGGAAAAACACGGCCAGGAACTCTCGCTGATGAACGTGGACAAGCTCACGGATTTCACCTGGCGCATCCGCCAGGCAGTGAATGCGCATGGCTTTCCCAAAGTGGATCACGTAGAATTGTTTGGTCCGCCAACCATCGCCGGAGCGAACTCGCGGAACTTCGTCCTCTGCCCCGGCAACGCTTACGACCGCTCGCCGTGCGGCACCGGCACGAGCGCAAAGCTCGCCTGCCTGGCCGCAGATGGGAAGCTGGCCGAGGGCGCCACGTGGATTCAGGAAAGCATCATCGGCAGCAGGTTCATTGGAACATACCGCTGGGTGGATCGCACCGCGGGAAAAGTCGCGCCCGTCATCACCGGTTCGGCTTTCGTGAACTCCGAGGCCACGCTGCTGCTCGACGACCGTGATCCGTTCTGCTGGGGGATTCGATCGTGAAGAAAGAAAACATCGAACATCGAATGTTCTCCCCGTCACGTGTTCCGCGTAATTCAGCGTTCGATGTTCGATGTTCGATGTTCTCTTCGCCACCTCATGAGCCAGACCCGCGACATCATCATCGTCGGCGCGGGCATCGTTGGAGTCGCGTGCGCCATGGAGTGCGCGCGCGGCGGGCTGAAAGTGCTGGTGCTTGATCGCGGCCCGATTGGCGGTGGCACCACGGCCGCCGGCATGGGACACATCGTGGTCATGGACGATTCCGAGGCGCAATTTGCCCTGACGCACTATTCACGCAGCCTCTGGCACGAACTGCGCCCGCAATTGCCGGAAGACATCGAAATCGAGGTTTGCGGAACGCTGTGGGTCGCGGCGGACGATGAAGAAATGGCGGAGGTTCACCGCAAGGCAAAAAATTACGGCCAGCGCGGGGTGCGTGTCGAGGTGCTCAACAGCGCCGACCTCGAAAAGGCGGAACCCAATCTTCGCCGCGGCCTGGCCGGCGGTTTGCGTGTTGTTGAGGATTTCGTGATTTATCCGCCGTGCGCGGCGCGCCATTTTCTGGAGCAAGCGCGGAAGCACGGCGCGGAAGTCCGGACCGGCGTCCATGTAAAGGCCCTGCGGTCTGATGGCAGCGTGCTGCTGGCGGATGGATCGAGCATCTCCGCCGGTCGTTGCGTCAATGCCGCCGGACCGTGGTCGCCGGCGTTGACGCCGGGCCTGCCGGTGCGCAAACGCAAGGGCCATCTTGTCATCACCGACCGCCACCCCGGCTTTGTGCATCACCAGATCGTCGAACTCGGTTATCTCAAGAGCGCCCATTCGACGGGCAGGGATTCGGTGGCCTTCAACATCCAGCCCCGCAAGACCGGCCAGATGCTGATCGGCTCGTCGCGGCAGTTTGACGCCGACGACTTGACGGTGGACCAGGCGATTCTCGACCGCATGTTGAAGCGGGCCATTGAATATCTGCCCGCGCTGGGCCGGCTTTCCGCCATCCGCGCCTGGACCGGCCATCGCGCGGCCACGCCGGACAAACTGCCGCTCATCGGCCCGAGCACTGTGAGCGACCGCATCTGGCTTGCGACGGGGCACGAGGGTTTGGGAATCACGACTTCACCCGGCACCGGGCGTTTGCTGGCGGATTTGCTGTTGGGTCGAAAGACCGAAATTCCTTCCGCGCCTTACGCTCCGGCGCGATTTGCCAATGGAGGCGCGCATCATGAATGAAAGCGGCACATCTTTCGTAGCGCAGGTTTCCAAACCTGCTGTATCGCCGGCTTCCAAGTCGGCTGTGGACATTTTCGCGCGGCGGGTTTGTCCCGCAGTGCGGGACGCGACACAGCAGACTTGGAAGTCTGCGCTACGCCGATCACCTCAGATTTCAGATCATGCCTGCTAACCCGATTCAACTTCGCGTGAACGGCAAATCCGTTTTGGTGTCGGCGGGAACGGTGCTGGCCGCCGCCATTGCCCAAGCGGGCGTCACGAAGTTCCGCCGAGCCGTGACGGGCGGGCCGCGGGGACCGCTGTGCGGCATGGGCATTTGCATGGAATGCCGGGTGACCATCAACGGACAGACGCAGTGCCGCAGTTGCCAGACGTTGTGCGAGGAAGGGATGGAGATGCGGACCGATGAGTAGAATGGAAAATATCGAACATCGAACATCGAACGTCGAACGCCAAATGTTTGCCGGAATGCGTGGCGTCTTTTATTCGATGTTCGGCGTTCGATGTTCAGCGTTCGATGTTGCCTTTGTTTTGCCCTCATGAACCACGCCTTCGACATCGTCATTGTGGGCGCCGGTCCGGCGGGGCTGGCGGCGGCATGCGCTGCCGCCGAAAGCGGCCAACGCGTCGCGGTGCTCGACGACACGCCCTGGCTCGGCGGACAAATCTGGCGCGGCGAACAGTCCCGGCCCCAGCTCTCCCAGGCGCAACGATGGATTGAACGCTTCCGGCGTTCCGGGGCCACGTTGCTCGACCGCACCAGCGCCATCGCCTGTCCACAGCCGGGCGTGTTGCTTGCCGAACATCCCGATGAGCCGCGTGAAATTCACTGGCAGCGCCTGATCCTGGCCACCGGCGCGCGAGAGATGTTCCTGCCGTTCCCCGGCTGGACGCTGCCGGGAATCGTCGGCCCCGGCGGCTTGCAGGCGCTGGTTAAGAACGGCTGGCCCGTTGATGGCAAACGCATTGTTGTGGCCGGCAGCGGGTTGCTGTTGCTTGCGGTTGCCGACGGTTTGAAAAAACACGGCGCCAAAATCGTTTCAGTCTCCGAACAGGCGCCGTGGTCCCGGGTGCTGGGCTTCGGTCCCGCGCTGCTCTCGCATCCCGGGAAAATGTTGCAGGGCGCGGGAATCAAGCTGCGCCTGCTGGGTGTGCCGTATCGCTGCGGCGTCTGGCCGGTGAAGGCGGAAGGCGACGAACAGGTCCGCCGCGTGACCTTGACCGACGGCCGGAACACGTGGACGGAAGACTGCGATTTGTTCGCCTGCGGCTTCAATCTTGTTCCCAACGTCGAACTGCCGCTCGCCCTTGGATGCGCGTTGAGCGACGGCTTTGTGCGCGTGAACGAATGGCAGGCTGCGAGTGTGGAGAACGTTTATTGCGCCGGCGAACCCACCGGCATCGGCGGTGTGGATTGCGCGCTGGTAGAAGGCCGGATCGCCGGCTGCGCGGCAGGCGACCGGCACGCGCCGGCGAAGGCATTGTTCGCCAAACGCGCCTGCTGGCACCGTTTCCGCGCCGCGCTTGCCAGGGCGTTTGCCCTGCGTCCCGAACTGAAGTCCCTCGCCGCGGATGACACGCTGATCTGCCGTTGTGAAGACGTGACACTGGGCCGGATGAAACAATTCAACGGCTGGCGCGACGCGAAGCTGCAATCGCGCTGCGGCATGGGGCCGTGCCAGGGCCGCGTGTGCGGCGCAGCGGCAAAATTCATTTTAGGCCGGGGCATGGAGTCTGTTCGGCCTCCGGTGTTCCCGGCGCGCGTCAGTTCGCTGATTACAAGCGGGACCTCCGCGTCAAATCCAAATCCAAACCAAACCACCACCTGAAATTCGTATGAGCCTGAAACTAGAAACCAAAGCCATCAAAGCCGCGCTGGGCAAAATCAAGTTCCGGACGCAGGCGTTCATTAACGGAAAATTCACTCCATCATCCAGCGGCAAAACCTATGCCGCGATCAACCCGGCCAACGGCAAGAAACTTGCCGACGTTGCCGCATGCGAACCCGCCGACGTAAACCGCGCCGTTGCCGCCGCGCGCCGATCCTTTGAAAGTGGCGCGTGGTCGCGGATGAAACCAGCCGACCGGAAGAAGATTCTCCTCAAGTTCGCCTCGCTTGTTGAGGCCAACGCGGGTGAGATCGCGCTGCTCGACGCGCTCAACGCCGGCAAACCAATCGTGGATTGCGTCAACATTGACATGCCGGACACGGTCAATTGCCTGGCGTGGCACGCGGAATTGATAGACAAGCTTTACGAGCGCACCGCGCCGACCAGCATTGAGAACCCGACCATGATTGTGCGCGAGCCGATCGGCGTCGTGGGCATGATCGTACCGTGGAATTTTCCGGTGCAGATGACGGCGTGGAAGATCGGTCCCGCGCTGGCGGCCGGCAACAGTGTCGTGCTCAAGCCCGCGAAGCAGACGCCGTTCAGCGCCATCCGCCTTGCGGAACTGGCGGCCGAGGCGGGTATCCCGGCGGGCGTGTTCAACGTGATCCCCGGGTTTGGTAGCGTCGTCGGACAGGCGATCTGCCGGCACATGGACGTGGACATGGCGGCGTTTACCGGCTCGGCGGAAGTTGGTCGCGAACTGCTGCGTTACTCGGCGGAATCAAACCTCAAGCGCGTCATCCTCGAACTCGGCGGCAAAAGCCCGCAGGTCGTGCTGGCTGACGCGCCGGACCTCGACCTCGTTGCGGCCAACGCCGCCAACGCAGCGTTCTGGAACATGGGCGAGAATTGTTCGAGCGGCTCGCGCCTGATCGTGCATCGCAGCCTCAAGGACGCGCTGGTGAAAAAGCTCATCGGCATCGTCAAGGATTGGAAAACCGGCGACCCGGTGGACCCTGACACGCGCATGGGTCCAATGATCGAGAAAAGTCACGGCGAGAAAGTCATGGGTTACATCGAGACCGGCAAAAAGGAGGGCGCGAAGCTGGTTTACGGCGGACGTCGGCTTTTGCCCGATAGCGGAGGTTTCTACATCGAGGCCACGATTTTCGACGAGGTGAAGAACTCGATGAAGATCGCGCGCGAGGAAATTTTCGGCCCGGTGCTTTCCGTCATACCGGTGAAGAGCGACGAGGAAGCGGTTGCCGTTGCGAACGACACGAACTACGGACTGGCGGCGTCGCTCTACTCGAAGGACCTGTCCCGCGCCCACCGTGTGGCCCGCGCGTTGCGCGCCGGCACGGTGTCGGTGAACTGCTATTCCGAGGGCGACGTGACCACGCCGTTCGGCGGGTTCAAGGAATCCGGCTTCTTTGGCCGCGACAAATCCATCTACGCACACGAGCAATACAGCGAACTCAAAACCATCTGGATGCAGTTGTAGTTTGCCTGCATTCGCGGCGGCGTTTTTGTGGATTTGAACGCCACCGCAACTTTTCAAATGACCATTGATCATCAACCATGAACACAAAATCAAAGAACACAACAAGCGGCGCCTTCCGCGGCGTCTTTGCCGCTCTCGTCACACCGATGAAGGCCGGCGGGAACATTGACTGCAACAAGCTGGGCCGGTTTGCCGAACACCTCATCCGCAAGGGGGTTCACGGGCTGATTCCGCTCGGCAGCACCGGCGAATATTATGCCCTTGATGCAACGGAACGCGAACGCGTCCTGCGTGTCACGCTCGAAGCGGCGGCGGGCCGGGTGCCGGTTATCGCCGGCACGAACGCCGGCTCAACGCGCGATGTCATCGCCTTTTCCCGCCAGGCCGAAACGCTCGGCTGCGCGGGTATCTTGCTCGCTCCGCCGTATTATTCGCTGCCGCGGCTCGACGAGTTGTTCGCGCATTACGAGGCGGTGAACAGCGCCATTGGCATACCGATCATGCTCTACAATTATCCGGGCCGGACCGGCGTGGACATGCCGCCGGATTTCATCGGGCGGCTCGCCACGTTGAAGAACGTGCGTTACGTGAAGGAAAGCACCGGCGAAATGCCACGCATCACGGAATTGCTCCGGCGGTACGGCGATCGCCTCGGTGTATTCTGCGGCTGCGACACAATTGCGCTGGAAAGCTTCGTGGTCGGCGCCATCGGCTGGGTCGGTGGCGTGGTGAACGTCCTTCCCGCCTCGCACGCAAAGCTTTACAAGCTGGCGGTGGAAAAGAAGGATTATACGGCGGCTCGGAAGCTTTTCTTTGAAATGCTGCCAACGCTCGAACTCATGGAAGGCGGCGGCAAATACACACAGTTCGTCAAGGCCGGCTGCAAGCTGATGGGCCATGACGTGGGCGCGCCGCGCGGTCCGCTGGTGGCGGCCACCGCAGGGGAATGCCGGCAGTTACGCCAGGCGCTTAAACAATGCGATGAGGGGTGCCGGTTGTGATACCATTTACAGTTTGCTTTTGCACTGTAGCGGCGGTCTGCGACCGTCGCCATTGATTCCACCGGCACTCACAGAGCGCCGCTACAAAAAATGCGAAATAGTGCAATTACATGCTGAAACCGGTATAACAACATGCATCAGATTGACGGTGCAGTCACTGAATGGGCGCTGGAAAAAGGGAAAAAGACGGGGGACCCTGCTCCCAGCTTGATTAGTGACCTGACGCCCTATATCAAG
>PMOA01000042.1 GCA_003161635.1 Limisphaerales bacterium | reverse complement strand
ACCGAGCGGACGCGGGAAATCGGAATCCGCATGGCGGTGGGCGCCCGGGCGCACGACATCCTGCGGCAATTTCTGGTCGAGGCGGTGGTGCTCTGTCTGGCGGGAGGGATTGTCGGAATTTTGCTCGGGCGCGGGGTGTCGGTTGCCGTCACTGCTCTGCTGCACTGGCCGACGATTCCGTCGCTGCCCGCCGTCATTGCTGCCGTCACAGTATCGACGAGCGTTGGAATCATCTTCGGCTACTATCCGGCCTGGAAAGCTTCACGGCTGGACCCGATTGAGGCGCTTCGATACGAATAGCTGGCAATCCGCAACAGGACGAAGTTGGACCTGTCCATCGACTTGTCGCGGCGAAGTTGGAAGCTTTACGCTGGCCTGCCACGTGGCGAAGCTTTACGTGGCCTGCCACGTGACGAAGCTTTACGTGGCCTGCCGCGTAGCGAAGCTTTACGTGGCTTCCGTCTTGGCCAGATCGTGCAGGACAGTCAAAAGCAATAGGCGCGTGGCGGAGGATCGCCCACACATCGCCCGGTCTGGATTCAATTCCAAGTTCCGGCGTAGGATGACGATAGATCTCAACTTCAGCCGCAAAACCGGTCGGCGGATGAAATCGATCAACACAGATCGCCTACAACAGCGTTGGTACCTGTCCCCTTTACGCAACCGCTAATTTCAATATCGTAAAGCTTTGACGACTGATGAAATCCGTCGGTGAAGAGCAGGGTTTGTGTCGGCGAACTACTGATTGATGACCGGAGTGACATCATCCTGCAAAGCAGCGAAGGTGCTTTTAGGAGTTGGGCTGTAAACACACGGCTGGCCTCAACACGGTTGTGTTCTTCCGGCTTGCGGAGGCGCAGGCAAGAATGGCCTCGGCCGCTTCCACATCGCCATTGATTTCAAAAGCCGGCGGCATCGGTTTGCGTCCGATCCAGCAATCCTGCCGGTGCATTTCCAGAAGGCGATCCAACACATCCTGTTCCGTGACGCTGAAGCCCAGACCGAGGTCGGCCGCGAGGCTGGCATTGACGAATTGCTCGGCATGGCCGGGCACGGGCAGGACAAAGGTGGGTTTGCGAAAGGCAAAACCTTCCGAGAGCGCGGAATAACCGCCGTTGATGACCAGGGCGTCCGCGCAAGCGAGCAACGCGGTGTTGTTCATCTGACGACCGTAAAACGTTACGTTGCCGTGCGATTCACCGGACCGCCCAACAACGTCAACGGCGAAGGGAAATTGGCGGTCGTTGAAATTGATCTGGGTGGCATGCACTGAGCCGCTCAACATGAAAACGACCTTGCGAAGCTGGCGTGGCGACAAGGCTTCTTGGGGTGAAGCGGCCGCCGCCAACTCCTTGACGGTGGGGCGGACGATCAGGCCGATACGACGGAATTTTGGATGACGGGTCGGCGTGCGAACAGGAAAGGGACTCAACACCAGATCGCAATAATGCCGGTGGAACAAATAGTCGGAAAACTCAACCAGCCAAAAATGGCTTCGGACTCCTTTCGCCTGGCGGCGGCGCTTGAGAAACTCGGTGACGACCACTTCCGAATTGTTGATGGCAATGATGGGAATGCGGCGGTGACGGAGCGGGGAAATGGCGTATTCGGAATCAATAATCGCGACATCTGGATTCACCTTGTCCAGCAACTGGGCCAAAGAATTGCGCTTGGCTTTGGCCAGTTTGGCCAGGGAACCGATGGACTTGAACGTGGCCCAGCCACTAATTCTGCCGCCGGATTCGGAATAATAGAATGATTCCATCGAGTGGAGGGACTCGATGCATTTTTTGCCCTCAAAATAGGCCAGGCCGTTTCCCGAAGTCAGCACGTGAACACGGCAACCTGCCGCGGCAAGTCGTTCGATGACTGCGTGACAGCGGGTACTGTTGCCAAGGCCAAGGCCATTGACGATGAACAGGCAGGAAGTGGCCACACCGGGATGGAACATTGTTCCCTTGACAAAAGCAACAAATATTCCGAGAACTTATATTGTCCATCTGCGCTCCAGTCTGACGCAAGGACATAAAATGATTGCATGCGCCGATGATTATGGCCTGCGCGAAGACATTGACCGGGCGATCCTCGAACTTTGCAGCCTCGGCAAATTGAGCGCGGTTTCCTGCATGGTGTTGTTCAAACGATGCGACGCCAGAGCGTTGAACGGGTTGCTCGCGCACCAGGCAAAGCTGGACATCGGCCTGCACCTTTGCCTGACCGATGAGGGGTTGCCGTTGGCACTTCCGCCGCCAGAAGGCAAACTGCCAGATTGTAAATTCTTGTTCCGGCGTGCCCTGCTCGGAAGAATCAACCCGCAGGAAATTTTCCGGCAGATCTCAGCTCAATACGAACTTTTCGTCACGAAATGCGGACGGCGTCCGGATCATATTGACGGGCACCTGCACGCGCATCAATTGCCCGGCGTGCGCGTGGCTTTGGCGGATTTTGTAAGGAGCCTGCCGCTTGAACGCCGTCCGTATGTCCGGAATACGCGAATGTCAGTCGGCGCCATCCGCCGTCAAAAACTGCCCTGGATGAAATCCGCTTTCATCGGCGTGTTCGGCAGGCGGATGCAAAGCGCCTTGCACGCGGCAAAGGTGCCGACCAATGATGGGTTCGCCGGCATTTATGATTTCAAACAATGGCGCAGATACCCCGGCTATCTGCCAAAATTCGCAGACTGCTTGCGTGAGCCCAATGGAATCCTGGTCGTTCATCCCGGCGTTGAAGAAAACTGGCGCCGTCAGGAGTTTGAAAGCTTGCGCGACTTCGTGGCGCTGGAGGAACGATTAAACCGTTTTCAACATTCATCGTCGTGAGATGACCGTTTTTACGGCTTGGCCGGGACAGTAACCAGTGCAATGCCGTGTTCACGGTAGGCGACGGCTGGATTATCAAGCTTGACCTGGCCGGCCAGGACGATTTTGTAGGTCAACACAGGCGTCTGAACTGCCGAAGGCAAGCCATTCTCACGTTCGCGGATGGCAACATACTGACAAATCTGGTGGGGATAAGAACTGGGCCGATCCCTTGATGCCGTCGCCCGCATATACTCGTCGTCTTCCACCCGGATCAACTGGCTTTTACCGGCATGAACTTTCAGGGTTTGGTAAACGGTTTCGAGATTGTGAAAGCTTGGGAGAAATAGCGCCCCTTGTTCGATGCACCTTCCCTGATACCGGAATACCGTCAAAACAAGCCAGACATTGGCGCCAAGTGTTGCCAAAAGCAGGGACAGGAAAATCTGCCGGATACGAGGCATGGACAGCCAGCGAACGGCAGCCACCGCCGTCAGGGAGAACAACGGGGCAAGCAACACAATGCAATAGCGGCCGTGAAAACGCCTCCCTTCCGCCAAACTCGTTATCAGCGGCACGACAAAAATGATCGTCAAGAAAACCATTCCTGGTGACCGGGCGAAAGTCGCGCGCGGCGACCGCCAAAAACCACGCCGGGCAGCTCTGGTTTCCCCAAAAGCTCCAACCACCAATGATACTACCAGGATTGCCGACACCACATTGAAAGCCAGCAGCAGGCTGAAACTGCCGAAGCAGGCCCGGCCGATCTCTTGATATTCATCTGGCCGAAAGGTCCATCGCGGATCCCAGTAGTTGACCAGAAAACTCGGTGGCGCGCTGAAAATCTTCAACGCCTCTATGGAATAGCCGCGGTGTCCGCCCGACGTCATGCCCCGGGTATTCTCCCAGCCATGCGCCATTTCTCCGCAAATATACGGCAGATAAAGCGCCAATCCGGCGACGATGCCGCCAACCAACCACGGAAAGTTAAGTCGCGCCGGTTTCAACAAAAGCACCAGGATTATCGCCGGGATCAGCATCAGCCCGGACATGTGAAATTGGAGCATCATCAAAGGCAGGAACAACAACCAAAATGCGGCTCGCGAACGATTCCGCTGCACCACCTGCCACAACGCGAGAAACAAGCAGGCCCCCAAAAAGGACATGACCACCGGATTGAAGACAACGACGGAGAATTCAATCGCCCCGGGTGAAGTGGCCATGAGCAAAGCTGCCCACAGCGCGGCGGGAAATCCAACCGTTCGAGCCGCCAGCAAATACGTCAGATAAATGGCGGCGGTGTTCAGCAAAATGATCGCCCAAACCACTCCGTCAATTGACCCGCAAAGACGCAGGCCGGCGGCACAAAACATTGCCCATAGCGGGCCGGGAAGTTTGGAGTGTTCATTGATATTGGGCTGGCCAATATATTGCGCGCGCGGCTCACCTTGGGCATAGTTCACCGCCACCCTATAAGCATCCAGGCAGTCTCCTTGCGAGCCATAGCAAAAAGCCTGTCCCCACGTCAGCCCGGCGACCCGGAGACCAAGCCCCAACAGTAAAATCAATAACAGCCAAAGCTTGGTGTATTTTGGCTTTCTGCCGTCAGTCAAAGTTGCCGGCTCGGTTTGGTCATTGTCAGGGCTCATGGGTGTGTATCTGCGGCTATTTACACTCAACCCTCAACCATTCCAACAAATTCTTCGCCGCGGAATGGCGGGCATATATATTTCGTTTCCCTCAACATTCAGCTCTCAACTTTCAAAAAACATGTTACACCGCCGCGCATGGCGTGACCCTGTTTGACGAGGAACTCTTTCCCGGCGACAAAGCCGCTGCCATCAAAGCCTGCTCCGACCACCTGCCAGTCTGCCGCGTGGTGACCTGTCCATCATAATCCTACAACACAGGACGAAGTTGGAAGCTTTACGCGGCCTGCCACGTGGTGAAACTTTACGTGGTCACAATTCCAGGGCTGACCCGTTCAAGAACCAACCCGTTCAGGAACAATTTTTAAGCGACGGCGCCGACCGGATAATTTATTCGGTTATGGGCACATCCACGTGCTCAAAGCCATTGAAGTATCCATTTTTGTTAAATTTTGGACGGTAAAGGACGACCCGCGTTTTGGTGGGCTGCTGTGGGTTGGACGCCCTCATTCCTTCCGCCGCTTTCAGCACGGTGGTCAACTGGCCTGCCAAAGTATTGGCCACGGTGGAACTGTCTCCCTTGTCTGCGATCGAAGTCAGCTTCCAGCCGTTCTCAAAGTTGAAAGTGAAATCCGCCTTGGCCAGAATATTGTGCGTCGTCACCCGGTAAGGCTTTTGATAGTTCGGCAGCCAGACGGGTGTCACCGTGACATTTTGTTTACTAGTCGAGCCGGTGGACTCCGTCACGATTGTCGCCGAGAAATACAACTCCGGCTGGTAGAAAATATATCCCTCCGGAAGGCAATTGGTTTTGCCCCAGCCGTTGAGCGAATCCGCGGAGATGGGCTGGATTTTATACCACGCGCAGCCGCTGGTGAGCAAAGCCGCCAAAGAAACGAAGCACAATGTCCTTTTCATGGCCGAACGATGTTTGCGCGCATGGGTTTTGTCAATGCTCCAGAAAGATTGACAATTCTCCTTTGAAGGCGCGGTGCCTGCCGCGTCGTAACTCAGTAAAGACGGGAGTGTGGCGAAGGCGGAAGTCCCGCAGCGCGGGACGAAGTTGGAAGCTTTACGTGGCCTGCCGCGTGGCGACCTGTCCATCATAGTCCTGCAACACATGACGAAGTTGGACCTGTCCACCATAGTCCCGCTTTGCGGGATGACGGTGGAAGCTTTACGCGGCCTGCCGCGTGGCGCAGCTTTACGCGGCCAAACCAGCCAATCATAAGAACCGCCCCGTTTCCTTCTCACGGTAAGTTCTTCATTTACAAGATGTTTACAAAACTTTGTCCCACGTGGGACAAAG
>PMOA01000008.1:12598-14793 GCA_003161635.1 Limisphaerales bacterium | reverse complement strand
CCCATGCTGCCGATCCAGGTGCTGACCAACAACCTCCTGTACGACTTCTCGCAGACCACCATCCCCACCGACCAGGTGGATGCCGACTGGCTGATCAAGCCGCGCCAGTGGACGATTGGCAATATCCTGCGTTTTATTCTGTTCATCGGGCCGATCAGCTCGATCTTCGATTACCTGACGTTCTTCATGATGCTGTACGTTTTCAACTGCTGGCACAACCCGGTCCTGTTCCAGACGGGCTGGTTTGTGGAGTCGCTCTTCACCCAGACGTTGATCATCCATGTCATTCGCACCAACAANNNTGTACTGGCTGTTTCTGGCCATCATGCTGCTGGGCTATGCGCTGCTGACCCAGGTGGTGAAGACCTGGTTCATTCGCAGGTTTGGCGATTGATGGCGGTGCCGAGGAGAATGCAGTCCTTGAGCAAGAAATTACAACGAACTGGTAGCGAAGACACGTTCGGGGCAACAAAAATCGGCGGATAGTCACTGTGCAAACGATCACAACGAAGATGGGAGTGGATAGCTGGCTCATGGGCACGACCCACATGCTCCGCGCTCAGTCCACGACCAGCCCGGCATGTGCTGTGTCGGGGCTGAATTCATGAAAAGTTGGGTAGGGTAACACCCCATAGCCCTCCGTCAGGTTCCCCGCCTATTATGCGGGATATAAAAAGAGAAAGCTCTCCACGAAATAAAAAAAACACGGAAGAAAAAATTATATGAAACGGAAATTTCAAATCATTACCAGCGCGTCCGCCGCGTCTCTCCTGGCGTTCACGGTGCTGGCCCAGGAAACACTCAATCCCAAAACGGATGAGACCGCTTCCGCTCGTCAACGCATGACTCAAGTCCGCGCAGAACGGCTGAACGGCGCGGCCAAAGCCAGCGACATCATTGGGATGACCGTAAAAAACTAACAGAACGAAAAACTCGGCAAAGTGGAAGACCTCGCTGTGGATGTAGAGTCCGGGCGGATCGTCCAGGTGATTCTTTCCACCGGTGGATTTCTCGGCATGGGCAATACGCTCACCGCGGTGCCGCCGGGAGTCTTGCATCACGATGTTGGCCACAAAGTCCTTCACTTGGACGCCAGCAAAGAGAAACTCAAGGGGGCCCCCAAGTTTGACACCTCGAAGTGGGACGAAGACACGCAGTCCAATCGGGTGACTGAAGTCTATGGTTATTACGGCGAACAACCTTACTTCGTTGCCGACCGTGACGGATACAGGACTACCAACATGGATGGGACAATCGCCAGAACATTGCCCCGCAATATGGATGGCTCCATCAATACGGACGGAGCGCGCACCATGGACAAAGCCAGCAATGTGGAAATAGCCCGCAATGTGGAGGCAACCAACAACTGGATTTCAACCCGCAACCCGGACGGAACCTGGACCCGGGAATATTACTCAAATGAGAAGCGGGCCAACAACTCCTGGTCGCGGCTGGGTTATGTCCAGAAGGCGAGCAAGCTCATGGGCATGCCGGTGAAGAACCTGCAGGATGAGAAACTCGGCAAGGTGGAAAACTTCGTGGTTGATCTCTCGTCTGGCCGCATCGTGGCGGTCATCATTTCGTCCGGCGGATTCATCGGGATGGGCGACGAGTTGAGCGCCGTTCCGCCCACCGCGCTCCGGTTCAATGCGGAACATGACACCCTCCAACTGGACGCCTCAAAGGAGATGCTGGCCGGTTCACCGCACTTCAAAGCCAACGAATGGCCCGATCTCAGCCAGCCCGGTTATGCTGGCGGAGTTTATCGCGCCTACAAGGTTGAGCCTTACTTCAACACCGACGCGACGACCGACGCTGATAACACCCGGCGAAATGTTCGTGATCGCGACAACCGGACACTAACGCCGCTCGATCAGGGCAACAGTCAGGCCGACGTGAACATCACGGCGCAGATTCGCAGAGAAATCATCGCTGGGAAAAACATGTCCGTGAACGCCAGGAACGTGAAGATCATCACCATTGATGGCCGGGTCACCCTGCGCGGGCCGGTCAACACCGCCGAGGAAAAACGTCTCATCGGTGAAATCGCGGATCGGATCGCGCACTCCGAAAATGTGGACAACCAACTGGAAGTGAAGCTCACCAGCAGCAACAACTAATTCGGTCAATTAAGTAAACAAAAAAACTAAAAAGAAAGTTAACTATATGTCAAAGAAATCTGTATTCTGCATCGC
>PMOA01000008.1:0-12591 GCA_003161635.1 Limisphaerales bacterium | reverse complement strand
ACGAGAAGAACACGAAAGCCCCAGAAGGCGCTGTCGCCGGCGCCGGCACGGGCGGCGTCATCGGCGGAGCGTTGGGATGGATCGCCGGGATTGGCGCATTGGCCATTCCAGGAGTCGGTCCCTTCATCGCCGCCGGACCGATTATTGCCGCGTTGAGCGGTGCTGCGGTCGGTGCGGCCGTGGGCGGTATCGCCGGCGGGTTAATCGGTCTGGGCATTCCTGAGATCGAAGCCAAGCGTTACGAAGGCAAGGTTAAGGCAGGCAATATCCTCCTCTCGGTCCACACCGAGAACTCCGAGGAAATCACTCGGGCCAAGGACATCTTCACCAAAGCCGGGGCGCAGGACATCTGCACCACGGGTGAGGCGTCCACACCCAAGGACAGCAAGGCCACCGACCGCGCAGCGCATCCGGCCAAGGAAACCTACCCGGGTACTCGCTTGTAATTACCAAAACCGTCCCTGCGGCTGAGATGACTTGGCCGCAGGGCCATCCCAAACCAATCAACCACCAATTAACTAAACATCGACCTATGATCGCACTATCAATATTACCCATGTTTGCCGCCGCTGGTTATTCCTTGATATATATCCTCGGAGGCGGAGGCCTTTTCGGAGCCATCGTCATCTTCTTCGTAGCAAAAATGTTCGGTAAATGAGTTTCGCTGTCCCGCCAGAAAGCCGCCAATGAATTGCTCACCAAGCTGGCGCGTGCCGGGAGCAACAAGAAAGCGTTAGGAGAATACGACGAAAAGGGATCGCAGGACGAGGCTGCAAGCGAAAGACCAGCGAATCCGCGCGAGGAAGCCGCGCACACACCGCGCTCGGTTCGACGAAGACAACCGCGCAGATTTCATTTCCAGATTCTGAAATTGAAGGTGAACTTCTTTCGTTCCAGCAGCGCGCGCCAGTCGAGAAACAGAAATCCGGCAAGGACCGCGCAACCCAGGACCAGCGCCGCAATTGCCTTGGGAGAATAGGTGCCTTGCACGAGGCTTTTGAAATTGGCAACGGCGTAAAGCCCGGAGAATATCATCACCGCGTCGCTCAGGAATTTGCCGCAAAAGTACGGCGGCAACGTGTGCGAGGGCTTCACTTTCGCCACCCCGGCGGCCGTGAACAGCGCCGTGGTGGACAGTGGCGTCACGGAGTAAATAAAGACGAAGAGCCAGCTCTGCCACAGGTTCTGCGACAGTTTCTTTCCCAGGAATTTCAGTTCATCCGTTTTGTGCCGTTTGATGAACAGGCCGGCAAATCGGGGGATGTAGAGACTCATCAGGTATCGTCCCAGGGTTGAACCCGAAGCGCAGAGCGGCAACACGATCCACGGGTGCAAGTGGAACTTGACCAGCAGAACCAGCCCGACCATCCAGGCCGATGGCGCGATCAGCGGAATGATATCGACGGTGAGCGCCGAAAGAAAGACGACCCCATAGAGCCACGTCATGCCGACAACCTCTCCAGCGCCACGGTCACCAGCGCCCGGCCCTGTGCCAGCTCCGCGGGTCCGACGCGTTCCCGAAACGTCATCAGCCGGAGGTTGCGCTTCGGGTCGGTTTCCGCTTTGTACATGCCGGGACGTTAAGATACCGGCTGCCACCGCACAAGCCCGGACGCGCACCGCTTGGAGTGCGATGTCGGAGAGCGCCTCCCCTAATCCACAGTAGGGTTACACCCCATAGGAAGATTTGCCTCCGTGACCTAACATCCGGAAAATGAGCCGGTCCTCAAACAGGGTCTGCCGATACCAAAACTGGTAGAGTTCGGAGCGGTTCAACGGCTCCGGTCCGGGAAGACTGTTGTAGTCCTGCACGCTGCCGGCCTGGCCGTTCGCGTCCTGGCCGTTGAACTGCAAAAATTGGATCCCGAACGATGCGCCTTTCCAGCCGATGAGTGTTTCCGCATCGAGGTTCGCGCCAACGATGAGGGCGCTGTTGAAACTCCACTTCCCGGGCTGGAGCCCACCGGAGAGCAGCCAGTTCGAATCACCCAACCAAACCCCGCCGAGACGCACGCCAAATTTTTCCGGAAGGTGGAGGATTGGTCCAACCGCGCCAGTGCCGGGAAGATCGTTTTCTGCGGCAGGGTTTCCGGTGATCGAGGCCGGCACTTTTCCCTGAAGTTGGTCGAGAAATGACGGCGGTGTGTCCTCGGAAAATACGGCGGAAGCGCCACCCAGAATCAAAAAGACGGCGACAATGAAATGGAAGAACGAACCTTGCAGAGTCGGTTGTGCCAACCGACGGTTCCGCTGCGCGGTTGGCACAACCGCCTCCGAAGCAAAAGCAAAAATCTGTTGGGCGCGATGCATCAGGGCGTCCCGGATAAGCCGTCGAAGAATCCGAAAAACACGCCCTCCGGGTCGTGCTTGTCGCGAAGGTCCGCAAGCCGGTGCCAGTTTTGCGCGGAGAAGGCTCCCACGGCATTGGACGGCCGGCCCACCGTGTCGGATTCCCCGATGTAGTAGCCGACATTGAATGGCCTGAGCAGCGTCGCACACTCCTGATGCCAGTCCGTGTTGCGCTGATCACCGCGCTCCTCCCACCACATGGTCCACGGTCCGCCATATACCTTGGCACTCATGGAATAGGCCGCGTTCGGCAGAGGGGGCGGAACATTCGGTCCGGTGAAAATGGTGAAGAGGACGACAGTAGTCGGCGACGGCGCCTTGGTCATGTGAGCGCGGATCGCCTTCACCATTTCTCCCGGACTGGAATCGGAAAATGTCGCCTCGACGCGGGCGCGCACCCCTTCGGGCCACAACACCCCCGAGGCATCGAACAATTGCTCAAAAACAAGCGGCGTCGCGAAGGAACCGGACAGGCACTTAATCGGGCAGGATTCCAGCGGTTGAAGGCTGGCTTTGGCCTCTTCCGGCGTGTCGGCAAAAGCCGCTCCGGTCACCATGCAGATCTTGCCTCCATTCGAGGCGGCCTTTTTCTTCAACTCCGGAGGAGCTTCGAGCAGAAACAGGCTGAGCTCGATACTCGGCGAAAGTTTGGCCGCCCTTTCGCCGAGCCAAGTTCCCACGGCCCCGGCATCGTCAAGAGAATAGTAGTAGGTAATGCCGTGGATCGCCTTCGGAAGCGGATACAGCTTGAGATGGTAACGCGTCACCACCCCGAAAAATCCCGAGCCCGAGCCGCGGGCCGCCCAAAAATAATCGGGGTTTTCCTTTTCACTCGCGGTGATGAGTTCCCCCTGCGCGGTCACGAGTTCAACGGCCTCGACGCTCTCCGCTCCCGATCCCCAGATGCCGGGATTCCACGCCATCCCTCCGCCGAGCAGATAGCCGCTCAGCTTGACCTGCGGGCAATGGCCACTGGGAAACGCGAGCCCCTTTGCGTTCAGGATCTTCTGGGCTTCGCGGTTGCTGATGATCGGCTGCACGACGGCTTTGCGTCCCTCCACATCAATCGAGACGACTTTGTTCAGATCGGTCAGATCGATGAGCACTCCGCCATTTCTCAAGGTGGGCTGGCACCAATTGTGACCGCCGCCGCGTACCACCACCTTCATCCGGTTTTCCCGGGCGAAGCGAACCGCGGCGATGACGTCCTGTTCATCGGCAACCCGCACGACCACGTCGGGCGCGCGGTCGGGGATGCGTTTGTTCCACAAACCTCCATAAACGGCTTTCTTGAAATCCGGCTCGCCAACGGCGACAATCCTGCCCTTGCAGGCTTTTCTGAGTGTAGCGATGCTCATGGATGTGTCTTTCGGAGTTTTTGCCTGCAGGCTGATTCCCAGGAGCATGCCGCCGGTTGCTGCGGCGGCACCTGCCATGAATCGGCGACGAGAAAATGAACCGGGTTTGTCAAGGCCGCCATGCAGAGAATCAGGGTTGGCATGGTTTCTTTCATAATTTTTTAAATCGGGGTGAGGATGGACGATCGTTATGGGTTGCCCATCACCAGGGAAGAAGCTTCCAGAGGACGATCACCTCCACGGCGAAGAGGGCGCACAGAATCCAGACGCCGCGGGCGGTGAGAGCCGAGGCCTTGGGTCCTTTCGGAAACAGCCACCAACCGAACGAGCGCACGAACCAAGGCATCGTCAGGAAGCTGGTCAGCCCGACGCTGATGACGTTGCTGATGAACGTGCCCAGCGAGGCATGGATGTTCCACCCCGCCAATATCGGACTCAGAAATTTCATCTCCAGCATGACAATCGGAAACAACCCGAGCGTGACAAGCATCGCCGCCTTCCAGTTCGGCGGGCCTTCGCCGGTCATGGGATCGATCGGCACCCAGCCGGGAAATGCCGTCGCGAGTCGCATGAGTTCCTCGCTCTCGATGAAATCTTTCGTCTCGGCCAGCAACTCCTTGCGTTCCGGCGCGTTCATCCAGGCTTCGAGATGCTCGGCGGAGTCGTAGCGGAGGATCGATGTCCAGTGTCCTTCGTTGCCGCCCACCGGCGGCTGGAGATACATGCCGCGGTAGCCGGGATATTTGGCTTGGGCAGCCTGGATGCGCGCGGCCCAATCCCTGTAGCGGTTACTCATGCCGTGTTTGACTTTCGAAAAAATCACCTCGGTCACATCGGCGCCGGGAACCGATCCCGTGCCATCGGTGCTCACGGTTTCGCCGAAGTGCCCGCCGGCCACCAGCGGCACACCTTCGCCGAGAATTGCACCGCGTTCGGGCGACCGCTGCCAGGCGGAGAGCGCTTCGCCGGAATCGAACGTGACAATGATGGTCCACGGCTCCTTCGGCTTGCCGCCGGGCGGGGGAACCATGTCGGTGCTGATGAATCCCGGAAACTTCGAGATCACCGACGAGTACCGGGCCTGCCACGCGGCAAAGGCTTCCTCCGATCCGGGATGGACCCTCGCGGTCGCGATAAGGACGGCTTGTTTGCTCATGATGGAATAACTTTCTTCGCGTCTGGCCGGGTGACGCCCGGCCCTGGGGCGGGCGCGCCGGCAAGTTCTGGAGGGATGGCCGCCGTGCCATCCCCTATTTCGGATTGCGCCGGAAACGAACGGGTGCTGACGACGCAGCGATTCACCATGATCACCCGGCTTGGCTCAGTAAGGGTGCCGGTCCTTCTTGTTCTGCCAAGCCTTGCAGGCCTTGAGCGCATATTCCCGTTCGAAATCCGGGAAACACTGGATGGCTTTGCGTTCTTTCCAAGACAACCGGAAATCGATGTATTGAAATTCGTCGTCGAAGCCGATTTTGCTCGTGTCCGAGAGCCGGGTGCCAAAATACACCCGGTCGATGCGCGCCCAATAAATCGCGCTCATGCACATCGGGCAGGGAGCTCCGTTGACGTAGAGGTCGCACCCCTTGAGCATCTGTGCGCGCTCGGGAACCGGATCCGGCGAACCTTTGGGACGCGGGATCATCTTCAGATTCCCCTCATGATAATCCGAGCCAAGGAGGGTTTTGGAATTGATGCGGGAGCAGGCATCGATAATGGCTGTCACCTCTGCGTGATAGACAGGAATCCCGGTCAGAAGGACCCGGTTCTGGCCGCGCCCGATGATCTTGCCGTTCTGGACGATGACCGCTCCGAACGGGCCGCCCCAGCCTTTTTCAACGGACTCGATGGCCAGTCGTGTCGCCTCGTGCAGAAACTGCTGTTTGTATTCGTTGCTCTCGATGTCGATTATGCTCATTGGATTCCTTTCGGTTGTTGGTGGTTGTGGATGACTTCAAGCGGAAATCAGAAAACCGGCTTCTTCCCGTGAGAGGGAGATGGGAAAAGTTTGTCCGATTTGGAGAGAGGCGAGACGAACCTTTCATAAGGATTAAGTGGCCGATGATATAATGTTCTAATCTCTCCCAGCAAATAAGAAATCGCTTTAGCGCGCCCGCCTGGGTGACATAAACATTTATATGGTGATTCCACTTCGAACATGCCGGGACGTTAAGATACCGGCTGCCACCGCACAAGCCCAGACGCGCGCCGGTTGGAGTGCGATGGCCAAGGCCGACACATTTGAATCCATCTTAGGCGAGAGGCGGATGCGCGAAGCGGTCAGGAAACTTCAAAAACGTCTCCCTGAGATTTAGTCAGATTCTATCCAGCAGCACCATGTCGCCTACGGGGGTGGACGCGAGCAGGCAGCGTTCGCCGAGCGCGACCGGCCTTTGCGTCGGGTGTTTGCCGAACACTTTCTCGGCCTTGCCCGGCGCGGGCATCGTCCAGACGGTTTGCCGCACATGACAGCGGCGTCTCGTCTGACTCGGCTTCGGTGGCGGGGGGCAAGAAACTCCTGTCGGCGTCCAATACACCCCAAGTCGCCGAGGCCGAAGACGGGCGACCTACAAAAAGATGATTGACGCCGCCGTCGAAACGCCGAACACTTGCCCCGATCCGAGCGGGGGTGTCCGCCGCCAGCGTTTACCACGTTTCACGTGGCCAAAACCAGCGCCGCCGGGGCAACCATGATGGCGTCTGGCGTTAGATATTAACCGAACAGACAACAAAGGAGAACAATATGGGACTCACAAATGCTTATCTTCTGCGAACTAAGAACCTCGACGCAATGTTACGAGCTATCAGAGGGGCCCAGGCGCCAGACAAGTTCACGGTCAAATTCCTTGAGCAATTGGGGTTCAAGAGCACCAACGACCGCAGCATCATAGGCGTCCTCAAGGGACTGAACTTCATCGACGAAGCCGGCGCCCCGAAACAGCGGTACTACGAATATCTCGACGAGACTCAGTATAAAGTGATTCTCGGTCAGGCAATACAAGATGCCTACGCAGATCTCTTCAAGGTGAACAGCAAAGCCAACGAGCTTGCCCAGACAGAGGTCAAGAACAAGCTGAAGACGCTCACTCAGGGATCGAAGGGCGAGGCAGTTCTCGCGAAAATGGCGATGACTTTCACCACGCTGTGCAAACATGCCACTTTCGGAGCGGCACCCGTAGTTAAAAAAACGCCCGACGAGCAGGCAGAGACGAAGGAAGAGGGCAAGAAGCAAGCCGACGATGCCGACGAGAAGAAGCACAGGCCCATGAATCTTTCTTATGTCATCAACATTGAACTTCCTGCGTCGCGTGACCCGGCAGTATACGAGGCCCTTTTCAGGGCGCTCAAGGAGCACATCCTGTGAAGATGATCGACCGAACAGACACGAAAGTTGCAGCCTTCGTTTTCAAGGGCCAGCTGGCTGAGACAGCGATCGAGCGGCTGGAGACCACGCCTCGACCTAAGGGGGAACTGACGTTCGATGACATTGCCTTGAAGGTTGGCCTACGCGACCTTGATCCCGATGCTGTTGAATCCGCTACAAAGATGTCCGCCGTTTACATTGCCATCGCCAGTTTCGAGAACATGGTTAGGGATCTTATATCCACGCGCATGTTCGAAGTGAAGAAGGCCAACTGGTGGGAAGAGTGCGTGTCCGGCGAAATAAAGAAGAATGCTCAACGAAAAATGGATGAAGAGAAACGAATTCGCTGGCACAAGAGCCGAGGGTTGAGCCCCGTCTACTTCACAGAGATCGGCGATCTCATCTCGATCATTCAGCAAAATTGGCCGGTGTTTGAGGGCATAATCCAAGACGTTGATTGGCTTCGCCAGATCATTAAGACGGTTGAACGCTCACGGAACGTCATCATGCACAGTGGCGAGCTTTCTCTCGACGACATTGAACGAATCGGCGTCAACATCAGGGACTGGATTCGACAGGTCGGTGCCTAACGAAGTAACTTACGTGGTTTTCGGCATTCGCCGCCTTTTCGGCTTCGCCGCGGCGACGAGCGGGGCGGTGAGTTTTTCGTAGAGGGCGAAGAGGTATTCGACGCGGTGGCGATCGCTGGGGAATGGATCGGGCCGGTAACAGCGATCCACGGCGCGGTCGAGTTGCTGATGGGTCTTGAGCAGCGGGGTCGGCATTGTCAAAGGGTCGTAGAGATCGGCCAGCGTCGCGGTCGGGTACTTCGCCCGCGCGTCCAACACCGCCTGCGCCGCCGCTTCCAACGCCGCCCGCTGCTTGTCCGTCACCGCCGCCGGCCACGGGTAGTTATTGTAAACGATGTCTTTCGAGTAGCGGAAGTCTGACTTCAACCGGCCGCACAGTTGGCGTACCCACGCCATGTGCATTGCCGAGGAGAGGACACCGAGAGGATAGAGAGTAGCACCAGGAACTACGCAGCACAGATTGCTGGCGATGACCGCTTTGGGCGCGAAGCCGATAGGGATGTAAGGTCGCCGCTGCGAGCTAACCAGAGGGACAAGAAGATAGTCAGTACTTGGCTGTGCGAGTGAGGGTCTTGGTTTGCAGCGGAGGCCAGGTGGGATCGGCCACGATGTTCGAAAAGGCCCAAGCAACGGGCGCTCTTGGCCCAAACCAGCCTCGCCTCCGCCCGCCTCCGCCCATTCAGGCTGCCGGAATCAGGCAGCCCGAAGCCGGCGGCGGCCAACTAGGCACAACCCGGTCGCGCCGCAAATAAGCAGCATCAGCGTGGATGGCTCCGGCACGACCGCGGGCTGAACCGTAAAGGTAAAACCGGCGTCAGAGAAGAGTCCGCCCGAATAGGCGACCGAAAGCCCCGAATTCGGGGCTGCGGCCAACTGCGCCGGTGAGAAGCTGGCTTGATAGCTGAACCCCGATAGCGTGCTGCCCGCCGTGATGTCGTTCGCAGGCGAGCTGGCGACAAACTGAACGGAATTGGCAAAGACGGTGGCCGTCCATCCTGCCGGCGCCGAAGCGCTTGTTGGAGTTCCGGGCAAATAAAAGAACCCGGGAATCCAGGCATACCAAACACTCCCGATCGGGGAGGTGGAGAGCGCGGCATCACTAAACGATAGACTGTAGGTGTACGGGCTGCTACCGGAGCCGCTAATCGTGCCGCTGGCGATCTGGCCCTGCGCTTGGACGGAGGTGGCGGTTCCAGCCACCAGCATCAAGCCGAGGAGAATTTTCCCGGCGGCGGTGGTGATGCCCGCCGGTCGGATCAAGTTGGACTGCAATGGGATCTTCATGACTTTTCCTTTCGTGCTTGTACGTTTGGTTTTGGCAAAAATGGTCCACTATTGCTAATAAGATGCATCAGTAGCCAAAAAGTTCCACAGAAAACACTTTTTCGCAAGCTTCCTTGACCCCCGCTCCGCCACGAACCAGGTTAGCTTCTAGCGCACGCGCCATTGATTTCGTTTTCGGGCAACAGGTGAAGGAGAGGAGCCGAGCGGCATTGAGGGGAACCGGCCGGCAGTCGTGTTAGCAGATCAAGCAGGCGCTGGATGTCCACGCGGTCAGCATTGTGGTGCTCCGCATGATGGACGGGGCCACGGCGCAGCCACCGCAAACGTTCAAGCCGGCGGACTTGTGCTCGGCGAGCAGGCAGCCCGGCCAGAACAGATCAATGAAACCCCAATCGCCGGAGAGCTTATTGACTGGCTCCTCGAAGGTGGCGACGGCGTGGCGGCGGACGCCGAAGACGTTGAAGAACTCGTTCCAGAAGGTTTGGTGCTCGGCGGCTTCGCGGGATTCGCCTTTCCATTCCTTGGCAAAAGTGATGGCGCGGTGGCGAATCTCGTTCCATGAAAGCGGCACGGCGCGCAGTATGCCAACGTGAACCGGTCGGGGCAAGTCCGCGATTGATTGCGGGTACGTCTGCCGGTATGACTGCGCCGCGATTCGACTTCGGCCACGGCCTGCTTGACGCCCGGTTTGCGTTCGCTACATACTCCCATAAGATTTTATGAAAACAACCGGCTCCGAATTGGCCGACGGGCGCGGCCAACCCCAGCGCGTTCTCCAAGGCAAATCCACCGACCGAGCCACCCTGGCCGCAATCGCGCGCCAGGCAATGATCGAGCGCGGCCTGGAGCCGGACTTCCCGCCGGCGGCGCAGCAAGAGTTGGCGGCCATCAGCGGGCCGGCCGGTGCCACCGCCGAAGTGCGCGACGTGCGCGATCGGCTTTGGGCGTCCATTGACAACGACGACTCCCGCGACCTCGACCAACTCACGGTCGCCGAGGCGCTCGCGGGCGGTCGGGTCAGAATCCTCGTGGCGGTCGCGGACGTGGACGCACTGGTGCGGAAAGGGTCGGCGCTCGACGGCCATGCGTCGCACAACACGACCTCCGTTTATACGCCCGCCGCGATTTTTCCCATGCTCCCCGAGGCGTTGTCCACCGATCTGACGTCGTTGAACGAGGACCAGGACCGGATCGCCGTGGTGGCCGACATGGTGTTCGAGGCCGACGGTTCGCTCGCCACGTCGGACCTCTACCGGGCCCGCGTCCGGAACCACGGGAAACTAGCTTACCGAAGCGTCGCGGCGTGGCTGGATGGCCAAGGCACGGCGCCCCCGCGAATCGTGGAGATCCCGGGACTCGACGAGAACCTCCGCCTCCAGGACAGCGTCGCGCAGCGGCTCGTGGAGCTGCGGCACCGACACGGCGCGCTCAGCCTCGAGACGATCGAGCCGAAGGCGGTCTTCGACGGCGATGTCCTTTCCGATCTCGATCTGGATCGTAAGAACCGGGCGACGCAGTTGATCGAGGACTTCATGATTGCGGCGAACGGAGTGACCGCGACCTACCTCGAATCGAAGAAATTTCCCTCCCTTCGCCGGGTCCTGCGGTCCCCGGAACGCTGGGACCGCATCGCGCAACTCGCGTCCGGGTTCGGTGACCGGCTCCCCAACCAGCCGGATGCCATGGCCCTCGAAGCTTTCCTCGCCCGGCGACGCCAGGCCGATCCGGAGAAGTTCCCCGACCTCTCCCTGGCCGTGGTCAAGCTCATCGGGAGAGGCGAGTACGCGCTCGATCTGCCCGGCGGCGAGCCGCCCGGACACTTCGGGCTGGCGGTGAAGGACTACACCCACTCCACGGCGCCGAACCGGCGCTTCCCCGATCTCATCACGCAACGGCTCCTGAAGGCGGCGCTGGCGGGCGCGCCGTTGCCCTACACCATCCCGGAGCTGGCGGAACTCGCGAAGCACTGCACCGATCAGGAGGACGCCGCGACGAAAGTCGAGCGCCGGGTCCGGAAGTCGGCGGCAGCGCTGCTCCTGTCCGGCAGGATTGGGGAGCGATTCGACGCCATCGTCACCGGCGCATCTGACAAAGGCACGTGGGTCCGGCTCTTCCAGCCGCCGACCGAAGGCAGGCTGGAGCGTGGGTTCCAAGGTCTCGACGTGGGCGACCACGTCCGCGTCAAACTGGTCCACACCGACGTCGAGCGCGGTTTCATCGACTTCGTGCGCGACTGACGCCCCCTCCATGAGCAACCGTGGTTTGCCAAAGGGCAGGGTTCACAAACGAGTGGTGAAGAATAGCAGGGGGCTGTCGCTGCGGAGGCTGTCGGCCTACGTGGGTGCTTCCCTTGGTGCGCTCGTCCTCGCCGTCGCGGTGCTCATCTTTGTGTTCGGTGGTGCAATCCTCAACCGCTATGGCAAAGAGAAGGCAGAGCGGGCGTTTGCCGAAGCGCATCCAGGGTACGCGTTGCGGATCGGCGAACTGGATTACGCGGTGGGCGCCAATCGCCTGGTCGCTCAATCTGTCACACTGAGTGCCACTAACACGACGCTCAAGGTCGGCCGGACTTCGCTGACGGGCGTTCGCTGGGCGCGGCTTCTTTGGGGAACGGCTGCTCTGGCTGATGTCCTCGCCAAAGCCAGTCTGGAGGCGACGAATCTCGACGTGGAATTCTTCCAGGCTCACTACGGGATCCGCTGCGCGCGGCTGCGAGCGTCGGTGCCGGGTTCGGAACTGATTGCCGAAGGGACCGAGCTTCGGACGCTGGCCGGAGACGAAGAATTTTTCGCCGCGCACGATTTTCGAACGGTGCGGTTTCATGTGGTCGTACCCGAGTGCAGAGTGTTGGGCCTGGCATATGGCGAACTGCTCCAGGGAAAGTCGTACCGGGCCAGGTCGGTCCACTTTTCCGGACCCTCCTTCGATGCGTTGGTCAATCGCGACAAGCCGCCGAAGCCGTTCGTGAAGAGTCCGCTCATGGTGCACGAGGCGCTGGCCTCCATTCGGCAACCGCTGCAGGTCGGCAGCCTCAGCATCACCAACGGCCACTTCGAATACTGCGAGCGGCTGGCCGTTGGAGCCGACCCCGCCGTGCTGACGTTCGGGGCAGTGAGTCTGTTCGTCGAGGGCATCGCGAACCGGGGCGAAACGACTGCCGCCATCCAACTCCGGGGGCAGGGCGACCTCATGAACGCCGGAACGATGAAGGTGCTGATGACGATTCCGATCCAGCCACCGGACTTCTCGCTCCACTATTCCGGTTCGCTCAGCGCGATGGACCTGACCCGCCTTGATGCGTTCCTTGACATTGCGGAACACATTCGGATCAAGTCCGGCAGCGCGCAAGAGGCCTCGTTCGAAATTGATGTGATCGACGGTCAGGCTCGCGGCCGGGTGCGCGCGATCTACAGGGATTTGGACATGGCTGTTCTCGACAAGCAAAGCGGCACCGAAAAGGGCTTCGACAATCGCGTCGCCTCGTTCTTGATGAACGAGTTGAAATTCCGGGATTCCAACGCTCCGGACGCATCAGGCTCGATGAAGGAGGGGAAGGTAAACTACACGAGAAGACCGAACGACGAGTTTCAGCAATTTGCGTGGTTTGCCCTGCGGACCGGTGTCCTGGATGTCATCAGCCAGTGACGCG
>PMOA01000063.1 GCA_003161635.1 Limisphaerales bacterium | reverse complement strand
CGGCGCCGCCGGCCAGATCGGTTACTCCCTCCTGTTCCGCATTGCCTCCGGCGCAATGTTCGGACCGGATCAGCCCGTCATTTTGCATTTGATCGAAATCGAACCCGCGTTGCCCGCGCTCGGCGGCGTGGTGATGGAGCTCGATGATTGCGCGTTCCCGTTGCTCAAGGGCGTCGTGCCCACGGCGAATCTCGACGAAGGATTTCGCGGCGTGAACTGGGCGCTGCTCGTCGGCAGCGTGCCGCGCAAAGCCGGCATGGAGCGCAAGGATTTGCTCGGCATCAACGGGAAAATTTTCATCGGCCAGGGCCAGGCCATCCAGAAAAACGCCGCGCGCGACGTGCGCATCCATGTCGTCGGCAATCCCTGCAACACTAATTGCCTCATCGCCATGAACAACGCGCCGGACGTGCCGCGCGACCGGTTTTTTGCCATGACGCGCCTCGACGAAAACCGCGCCAAGGCGCAGCTCGCAAAAAAGGCCGGCGTGGACGTGACCGCCGTCAGCAATGTCGCCATCTGGGGCAACCATTCCGCGACGCAATATCCCGATTTCTACAACGCCAAAATCAACGGCAAGCCCGCCACGGTCACGATCCCGGACGAAGCGTGGCTCAAGGGTGAATTCATCTCCACCGTCCAGCAACGCGGCGCGGCCATCATCAAGGCGCGCGGTTCGTCCAGCGCCGCCAGCGCGGCGAACGCCGTTGTGGACAGCGTCCGGTCCATCATCGAACCGACGCCGTCCGGCAACTGGCACAGCGTCTCTCTCTGTTCCGACGGCAGCTACGGCATCGAGAAAGGTTTGATTTGTTCGTTCCCCGTGCGCAGCGATGGCAAAGGATTGCAAATCGTTCAAGGCGTTTCGATTAACGAATTCAGCCGTGCGAAAATTGACGCAACCGTCAACGAATTGAAGGAAGAGCGCGCCATGGTCGCCGATTTGCTGCCAAAATGAAAAATCCGTGGCGGTTCGGAGCGCGGACAGCTTGTCCGCGTTTTCATCAACTCGCAGGCTGGCAGCCTGCGCTGCATTCGCTGCATTGCCAGCCGCGCCGTTTCTGTTAGCCTCGCGCGCGTATGGCTTTTGAATCCTTCCGCGATTTTGTCGCCCAGCTCGACCGCGCCGGCGAACTCAAACGCATTTCCCAGCCGGTCGCCACCGAACTCGAAATCACCGAAATCGCCGACCGCGAAATGAAATCGCCCGGCGGCGGCAAGGCGCTGCTCTTCGAGAAACCGACCGTTAATGGACAAATATCGCCGTTTCCCGTTGCCATCAACACGATGGGTTCGCACAAGCGCATGGCCATGAGCCTGGGCGCGAATTCCGTGGACGAAGCCGCCGCCGAACTCGGCGCGCTGATGAAAGCCAAACCGCCAACCAGCTTTCGCGAAGCCATCAAACTGCTCGGCCAGGCACTCGACCTGCGCCATGCCAAACCGAGAATCGTCAAGGACGGCCCGTGCAAGGAAGTCGTGCATTTGGTTGAGAGTTCAAAGTTGAGAGTTGAGAGTTGGCCGCCCGCGCCGGACTGGAAGAATCCCTCAACCCTCAACCCTCAACCCTCAACATTGGCGAACTTGCCCATCCAGAAATGCTGGCCTTTGGACGGCGGGCGTTTCATCACGCTGCCATGCGTCGTGACCAAGGACCCCGACACCGGCGAACGCAACGTGGGCATGTATCGCATCCAGATTTACGACGACCGCACCACCGGCATGCACTGGCAGCTCCAGAAAGTCGGCGCACGACACGGCCGCCGTTTCTACGAAACCGGCACGCGCATGCCCGTCGCTATTTTCCTCGGCGGCGACCCCGTGTTCACCTTCGCCGCCACTGCGCCGCTGCCCGACGGCCTCGACGAATTTCTGTTGGCGGGTTACCTCCGCAAAAAATCCGTCGAACTTGTCAAATGCGAGACCAACGACCTCGAAGTCCCCGCCAACGCCGATTTCGTCATCGAAGGCTACGTTGACCCGCGCGAGCCGTTGCGCGAGGAAGGCCCGTTCGGCGACCACACTGGCTATTACACGT
Organism: Limisphaerales bacterium; assembly: GCA_003161635.1. Taxonomy (GTDB): domain Bacteria; phylum Verrucomicrobiota; class Verrucomicrobiia; order Limisphaerales; family UBA11358; genus UBA11358. The sequence continues at coordinate 16,841 of PMOA01000063.1, read as the reverse complement.
TGCCCGAGCCGTATCCGGTCTTTCATATCACCGCCATCACGCATCGCAAGGACGCCATTTATCCGGCGACGATTGTCGGCATGCCGCCGATGGAGGATTTTTACATCGGTGGCGCGAGCGTGAAATTATTCCTGCCGATTTTCAAAATGAATTTCCCGGAAATCGTGGACATCGCGCTGCCGGCGGAAGGCGTGTTCCACAACCTCATTTTCGTGAGCATCAAGAAGACCTACCCGATGCAAGCCTACAAGATCATGCACGGCCTCTGGGGCATGGGCCAGATGATGTTCACGAAATACATCGTGGTGGTGGACGACGACGCGGACGTGCACAACACCAGCGAAGTCCTCTTCCGCCTCTGCGCCAACACCGACCCGCAACGTGATTCAATTTTCACGAAAGGTCCTGCGGATGTTTTGGATCACGCAACTTCTGAAATGGCTATGGGAACGAAGTTGGGAATTGATGCCACCAAAAAACTTCCGGGCGAAGGCTTTAAGCGTGCTTGGCCGCCGCTGATTAAAATGGACGACGCGGTGGAGGAAAAGATTTCCGCCGTGTTTGGTGATACAACCAAAAAATAACTTAGGATATGCTGAAACGGGACGATTTCCCAAAGCGGTGGCGACCGCCCGGCACGCGCAACAATTTGCTACGGCCGGAACAATCCTGAACTGGTGAATGCGCTTCAGGCCCCAATCGGACTTTATCAGTCGGGTTCTCTCTTTCGTGATACCAGCCAGACCAACACCCCGGCCCGCTCCCAATAATCCTGCCATCCATCGGGTGACGGGAGAATTTTCTGGATGGTAACTGCCGATCTCCGTCGGTTCCGAATCGCCCGGTCATTCTTTTCGGTCATGGTGCTCCCACAAGGGCGGACTTGTCTTGCCGCGGTTTGGGTTGGGAAGTTCGACAAATCCGGGATCGGTAGTATGTTGTAAGCCTTGATGAATTTATCCCGAAGCAATTCTTATCTGTGGACAGGTGCATTCGTTCTTTGCCTGTTGCTGGCCGGTGTGGGCTTGCGCGCCCAGGTGGCGGTCAAGATCGGGCAGAATTTTACCGGCAGCACCTATGGGGTCAATTCTGCGGCGTTGCCGCCCGATCCCAACGGTGCCATCGGGCCAAAGCACTTCGTGGAATTTATCAATGGCACCTTTGCCGTTTACAACCGGACTAACGGTCATAGTGTGCAGCGGAAAACGGACATAAAATTCTGGTCCGATGCCGGATTAATTATATCGCCGGATTCGGGGGTGTCCGATCCCCGCGTCATTTACGATCCCATCTCCCAACGGTGGTTTGCTTCGCAGGTGGATTATGATGCCGCCGCCCCGTCCGGCGACCCGACTTTTGAGGCGAATGATTTTCTGCTCGCCGTTTCCGCCGGTTCCGACCCGACCGGAACGTGGCATGGATTCATGTTCCAAGCCGATCCGGACTCGGGCAATTTTGCCGATTTTCCAACGCTGGGAGTGGACAGCAATGGCGTTTACCTTGCGGGCGACTTCTTTTATGGGAGCGATAATCCCATCGGTCCCGGCCTGGTATCAATTCCCAAGGTGGATTTGCTTGCCGATACACCGACCATCGCCAACCGCACCTGGTTCGGCGTCATGGACGACAGTGTTCGCGGACAGGTTCTGCAACCGGTGATTTGCGCGGACGGCAGCAGCAGTGGCAACATTCTGGCCATGGGTGACATCGGGAACGATAGCGATCCACACTCAAACTTGGTGAGCTTCGCTGTACAGAACGCCGCCAGTCCAAGCGCAACCCTCACAGCTTCCACCAGCATCAATGTGAGTCCTTATATTGTTCCGTTCAATCCCGACGCCGGGGTACCCTTGTTTACCGCCGTTCAACCGGATGGCACCGCCACCCTCCAAGCCAACGACGCGCGTTTGAGCGCCCGGGTTTATGCGGTGGCGGGTGTCCTTTACGCCGTCCATAGCACCGAGGTCAACAACCACATGGCCGTTCGTTGGTATCGGATCAGTGCCACAACTCACGCACTCCTCGAATCCGGCATCATTACCAATGCGGATTTGGACCTGTTTTATCCCGCCATCGCGGCGAACGCCAATGGTACGGTGATCATCGGATACAACGGCTCCGGCATCGGCACTTTTGTCAGTTGCTACGCCGTCGCGGGTCAAACCGTCAACGGCGCGACCACTTTCGGCAATCCCATCCTCCTGCAATCGGGAGCCGCCAGCTATCATGACCTCTACGAGGAATTCGGTTTGGCCACGCAAAGCCGCTGGGGCGATTACAGCACCGTCACGGTCGATCCGGCCGACTCCAGCTGTTTTTGGTTTATTGGCATGTACCCGTCCGACTCGGACGTCTGGGCCACGCGAATCACCCAACTGTTGACGGTCCCGTTGCAACTGGCCATCTCGCGGTCGGGCACGAACGTGACGGTTTCCTGGCCTGGCCTCGCGGCCGACTACCAGCTTCTATCCACGACCAATCTGGCCCCACTGGTTGTTTGGTCGAACGTGACCCAAACCACACTTACCAATGGCAGCCAAGCTTTTGTGCTGGTGCCGATCTCCGGCCGGCAGCAATTCTTCCGCTTGTATCATCCCTGACTGCGCGCCGCTCACCAATTTACGCAACGCAAATCCAGCCGAACCGCTTCTGAACTTTTGTGCCTGACCGGCCAAGGCACCGCATAAAAATCCATGGCTTTTTGCTTGCCGATGCGCCGAGGCTCACAGCATCTTTGACCCGACTCAAGCGAGAACCGCAAAGTCCAAAGGAAATTTATGCAAGATGCAAAACGTTTGATACGCTGCTTACCCGGCTGTTTCGTCGCGGTGCTGGCCATCGGTTTGTTCACCGGTTGCCATTCAGCGCCGCATTCCAAACCAACGGCAACCACTGTCGTTACTCCGCTCCCGGAAGTCCCCATGCCGAAGGATACCCCCGCGCCGACCGTGGCGTCCGCGCCGTCAGTGTCCTCGCCGCCAGCCGTGGCGCCTGCGAATGCCGTTCCTGCACCGGTGTCGCCACCCGTTCGCATCAAGGCCGGACAGTTCACCGCGCTCACGGATTCCGACGGCAACGTCTGGCTTCCCGATCAGGGCTTTGCCGACGGAGACACCGCGGACCGTCCCGCCGACATGCAAATCGCCAACACCAAAGACCCGGCGCTTTATCGCACGGAACGATACGGCATGACGTCGTTTTCGTACCCGGTTCCCAACGGCAAATACATGGTGAAGCTTCATTTTGCCGAAACCTATGACGGGATCACTGGAGCGGGCGGACGGGTGTTCTCGTTCAATGTCAAGGGCCAGCAGTTCAAGGATTTTGATGTCTGGGTCAAGGCCGGCGGCGGACAACGCGCCTACATCGAAACCGTCAACGTGGAAGTCACCGACGGCAAGCTGGATGTTTCCTTCACCGTCCAGGAGGACAACCCCGAGATCAACGGGATCGAAATCCTGCCGGCACCCTGAACGACTGATCCGGCGCCGTCCGTTACGCCCGCGGCGGCCCGTTCGCGGGTTTTTGCTCCGAACTCCGATGGTCATCGCGAACCGGCATTTTCGGGGCGAAGTTTCATCCTGACGGAGCAAGGACTGGGCGTTCACAGTTGCGGCGCGGCGAAAAATTGGTCAGTTTGCCGGGAATTCAATGACCATTTCGCCGCCAGCATCCAATGAGAGCATGGGATGGCTGCGTGATTTGTGGGGGCGGGGCTGGCTGAAGGGATTGTTGCTGGTTGTCGCCGTCGTCTTCGCCTATCAGCCGTTGTGGCAGGCCGGGTTCATCTGGGACGATAACGCACACGTGACCAAACCAGGACTCCGTTCATCTGCACTGTTGCATCCCTAAAGAAGCATCGCGTAAGTTGTCCAGCCTGTGACCAAAGTAAATAACCGCCAACACCCGTTGCGGGTGGGCTTGATTTCGCTCGGCTGCGCCAAAAATCTGGTGGACGCCGAAATCATGCTCGGTGCGCTGCTCAAGGACGGCGTGGAAATCACCAACGACGCCGCGTCGGCCGATGCCGTCATCGTCAATACCTGTTCGTTCATTGACGCCGCACAGGAGGAGAGCGTGGACACCATCCTCGAATCCGCCGAGGTCCGTGCCGCCCAAAATCGCGGCCAGAGCCTGATTGTTTCCGGCTGCCTGCCGCAACGGTTCCGCGAGGAACTGCCAAAACTGTTGCCCGAGGTGGACGCCTTCATGGGCATTGACCAGGTCGCGCAGGTCTCGGACATCGTCAGACAGGCGGTGGCGCGGCGCGCGGAGCGGATTGGGAAACATCGAACATCCAACATCGAACGTCCAACATCGAAAGAAAAAATCGCCGGGCGGTTGGCTGAATTGAACAAGGACGGTGCAGCCTCCGAGCCTGAAAAATCCGGATCACTTCGTGGAACCAAAAAATTCGGCAAAACCAAAACTGTTGTTGAATCGGTAAAGCCATCCTCAATTCTCCATCCTCCATCCTCGCCGATTTTGCATGTAACCCAGCGCCCGACTTTCATCCCCGATTTCGGCACGCCGCGTTTCCGCCTGACTCCGAAACATTTCGCCTATGTCAAAATCGCCGAGGGCTGCAATCATCCGTGCAGCTTCTGCATCATACCGCGCATGCGCGGTTCACATCGCAGCCGCCAGCAGGCGGATATCGTGGCCGAGGCGAAGGCGCTGATTGCCGACGGCGTGAAGGAATTGAACCTGATTTCGCAGGATTCGACTTATTACGGACTCGATTTGCGGCCGAACCACAGCCGCGCGATTTCGTCGCCGGAAAAATTTTCCGCCGCGGCCAAATCGCTTTCCGCCGATGCCCCGACCATTTGCACGCTGCTGCGCGAGTTGAACGCGCTCAAGGGCGATTTCTGGGTCCGCCTGCTTTACACACATCCGGCGCATTGGACGGACGAACTCATCCGGACCATCGCCGAATGTCCGAAGGTGGCGCGTTACGTGGACATTCCCCTGCAGCATATTCACGAAAACATGCTCGAACGGATGCGGCGCGAAACCTCGCAGCAATACATTGTGGACCTCATCCGCAAAATCCGCGCCAGCGTGCCCGGCATCGCGCTACGCACCACGTTCATCGTCGGCTTTCCCGGCGAAACCGAAGCCAGCTTTGAAACGCTGCTCGATTTCATCCGCGAAACGAAATTCGAGCGGCTCGGTGTGTTTGCCTACTCAAAGGAAGACGGTACGCGCGCCGGCGCGATGACCGGTCAAATTCCCGACAAGGTGAAACAGCAGCGCCGCAAGCTCGCGATGGCGGCGCAGCACAAAATCGCCGTGCAGGTTTCCGAATCCTTCGTCGGCCGCACGCTCAAAGTGCTCGTCGAAGGCCGTGCGAATGAAGAACAACTCCGTCAGGCCAACGTCAGTTCATGGGAACACGGGCTGGTTCGAGAACCTGAAATCCGCAATCCGCAATCCGCAATCCGCAATTACCTCGTCGGACGAGGTCAGGCCGACGCACCGGATATTGACGGCCGCGTTTACGTGCGTGGCAAGGTGTCGGTGGGCGAATTCGCCCGGGTCAAAATCGTCGGGCACACGGACTACGATTTGATTGCCGAGCGGGCCTAACTCTTCTAAAACGAGGCTATCAACATGGCCACCATCGTTTTTGACATCGAGACTTCCGCGCTGCCGCCGGAAAATTTTGACGATGCCCAGCGCGAATATCTTTTCCGTGAGGCTGAAAAGATTGCCGACGAACCGGCCCGCGAGACGAAGCGCGCCGAAATCCGGCAGCAGTTCAATCTCTGGCCATTCACCGCGCAGGTTGTCTGTGTCGCCATGCTCAACGCGGACACGCAGCGCGGCCAGGTGCTGTTTCTCGCCGAAGATTTTGAGGAGGCTGAGGGCGAGGCGGGGCCAGTTGAGTTTATGCCCTGCGCGGATGAATTTGAATTGCTCACGGCGTTTTGGGACGTGGCGAAGCATTACGATTCGGTCGTGACGTTCAATGGGCGCGGCTTTGACGTGCCGTTCATGTATCTCCGCTCTGCGCTGCTCAACGTGCCCATCTCGAAAAAGAACTGGCTGGGCTATCGTTACGCGGTCGAACCGCATTGCGACCTGGCGGAACAATTCACGTTTTACGGTGTGAGCGGGCGCGAAGGCGCGGCGCGGCGGTTCAACCTGGATTTTTACTGCAAGGCCTTCGGCATCGAATCGCCGAAAAGCCACGGCGTCACCGGCATGGACGTGAACACGCTGATGGCCGAGGGCAAGTTCCGTGAGATCGCCGAATACTGCCTGCGCGACGTGCGCGCGACGGTGGAGCTTTACCGCATCTGGAAGGAAAGGCTGGCGGGAATTAAATGAAGGGCGAAATGCAAAATCGGAGGGGCGAGTTCTACGAACCCCAAATTCCAAATCCAAATGGGGACTCGCGGAGCTCGTCCCTCCGAAATGATTCATGAAATCGGTTCTCGTCTGTTTCGCGCTGAAAGAAGAAGCCGCGCCGTTTCGGAAAATCGCGGCGGCCAAATCTGGAATTTCAATTCTCCTCACCGGCATCGGGCGCAAAAACGCGGAAAAATCCGTGCGCGAATTTCTTGCCACCAATTCGCCAGAGCTTGTGCTGACTTGCGGTTTTGCGGGCGGGCTGAATCCGGATTTAAAACTGGGTGACGTGATTTTTGAAACGGTAAACGCGCCCCTCGCCCCGCCGAGCGGGGAGAGGGTGTCCGGCAGGACCGGAGAGGGGTTGGTTTCCAAATTGATCGCCGCCGGCGCCAAACCGGCAAAGTTTTTCTGCGCCGACCGCATCGCCACGCCGGTCGCCGAAAAGAAAAAATTGCGCGCTGAAACCGGCGCGGACGCGGTGGAGCTGGAATCGGGGGCGATTCATGCCGTCTGCCGCGAGCGTGGAATTCCCTGTGCGACGGTGCGGGTGATTTCGGACACCGCCGGCGAAGATTTGCCGCTGGATTTCAACCAGCTTTTCAAGCCGGATATGAGTCTGGACTACGGCAAACTGGCGTGGGCGGTTATGAAATCGCCGGGAAAAATCGGCGCGTTGTTGAAGTTGCAGAAACGCACCCGGTTCGCGGCGGAACAACTGGCGGATATCCTGGGGAAAATAATTTGGTAGGGCCGTGCTGCCACGCGGCCCAAAATTGAGCGGCGCAGCAGCGCCGCCCTACCTTTCAATCGGATTGACCGTGGTGGCTGGCGGCGGCGCGGGCTTTTCCTTTGCCTTTTCGCTATAGCTGACGAGTGAAGCGCCGATGACGATCAACAAAACGCCCGCCCAACGCAACACCGTCACTTCTTCCTTCAAAATAAACTTTGCCGCGAGCGCGGTGATGAGGAAGCCGAGCGCGGTCAGCGGCCAGATCAAACTCACGTCGCGTTGGGAAAGCAGATAAAGCAGCGCGCCAAAAAACGCCGCTTCCAGCACCACGCCAAGCAGCACGCTTGGATTGGTCGCGCCCTTGCCGATGATACGTCCGATTTCGCGCGCGCTGATGCTTTGCACTTCCCCGATTTGCTTCAGCCCTTTGCTCAAAAACACCACGCCGACTGCTTCCACACACAGCGCAAAAATCAAAATAACGAAAATCTTTGTCATGCTACAAATCCTGGTAGCGAATCAGTTCGATGCCGAGTTTTTTCACCAGTTCCTTTACCCGCGGACTGACGAGCGCGTCGAACTCATGCTTAAATTCATCCAGCGACGGATGCGAGTAAAGCTCCGAATCGCCGGCCGGCAAAACGGACAACAGTTTTAAAAGGTAGTCTTCGTTCATGTGCGCGTTTTGCAACAGGCCAAAGACCCTTTGCGTGTGCCGGATGTTTTTGCGGCGCAAAGCCGATTGGGCGCGCCACGAAAGGCAAAAGTAGATCGCTGCGTGCGTGGAACGATACAACCGCCGCCCGGAAGCCAGGGGCACATCCATCCAGAACGGTTCCTGCGTCAAACGCAGCCGCCGAATACCGAGTTTCTCCGCGTCATCCATCAAAATGCGGAACACGGTTGGATGCAGATGCAAATGCAAGTGGCCGTTGACATGATCGAGCGGCAGGCCGGTGGCGCGGAATTTTTCAAATTGCGCGTGAATTTCGGCCCGGAGTTGTTGCTGGAGGCCGCGCTGGAAAAAATAGCGAAAACCGGTTACGACGGGATTTTCAGAAAATTCACCGCGCGGGTTGACGAGGCCGGGAATTTTTTCCGGCGACAGTGCGGCGCGCCCGCACAGCAACGACAAATGCAAGCCGACGCCGAGTTTGGGATTTTGCTTTGCGAGCGCAACCGCTTCATCAAGCCCCGGTTCGTTCACCATCAAACTCGCGGTGGTCAAAATCCCTTCGCCATGCGCGCGGATGACGGCTTCATTGATGGAATGCGAACGGCCAAAATCGTCCGCGTTGACGATGAGGCGCGAATGTCGGACAGGCATCTTGCCTGTCTCCAATGAGTCAGTGGACAGGCTGGAAGCCGGTCCCACATTATCAAGGCGTGCCATAGTTGGGCCCCGTCGTTCCCGTCGCCACGCGCAGCCAGGAACGCAGGATCAACAGCAGTTTTTGTCCGTTGTGGAGCCGCGTGGGATGCGGGCCGAAAACATTGAATTTCTTCGCCTCCAATTTTTGCAGCAACCGCCAGTAAACCGAGCCCATCAATTCGGCGGCGACCATGGAACGCCGGTCTTCGGCGGGCAGCGTTTCGCGGGCGAGGCGATAAAAATTTTTAGCGCGTCCTGCGATGCCGGCGGCAAGCGAGTGAAACCGGTCGGAGTATTCGTGCCGCAAGATTTCGTCGGGCGAAACGTTGGATCGTTTCAACTCGGACAGCGGCAGATAAATCCGGCCGCGTTCGGCGTCGGTGCGGACATCGCGCAAAATGTTGGTGAATTGCAGCGCCTTGCCGAGATGAACGGCGTAGTCGCGACAAGCGGGATTTTGGTAGCCAAAAATCTCGATGCTCAACCGGCCAACGACCGACGCGACGCGATAACAATAGAGCTCAAGTTGCTCGAAATTTTCGTAGCGCTGGATGTCCAAATCCATTTCACAGCCTTTGATCAATTCATCGAAGAGCGTGAAAGGGAGGCGAAATTCACGGATGACCGGTTGCAATTCACGGTTCACGGCAAATTGCGGAACTTCATTGGTGCAGGCACGGCGGACGTCGGTTCGCCAGCCGGTGAGTTGCTCGCGGCGCTTTTCAACCGGAATGGATTCTTCATCAGCCACATCGTCCACTTCACGGCAAAAGGCATAGAGCGCGGACATGGCATTGCGTTTGGCTCGCGGCAACACCACAAAGGCGAGCGCCAGATTTGAGGCGCTTTTGCGGGTAATCGCGCGGCTGTGATGCATTTACGGTTGAGGTGTTGGTGGCGGCCGGCGGAAAGGTTTTTCTTCATGGCGAACCGGCGGCAGCCCGCCGTTTTGGGCGAGGGTGGGATTTGACGAACGACGTTCATGGCGATGGTGGTGTTTGCGCCGTCGTCGTCCCGGCTTGCGAAAGAAAAAGATCCAGATCAGCGCACCGATCCCCACCAGGGCAAAGGCACCGGTCATGATGAAAAAATCCACCCATCCTGGTGTCATCCGGCCTATGGCTGGTAGTGCGTCATCCATGATGTTAAAATAAAATCAGGTTCCAAAAATTGCCGGTTGAAAGTTACGGGCTTTCATCCGGTGTGCTGTCGCCGAAGTCCATGTTCAGCCGTTGCATCCGGTAACGGAGCGAATGCCGGCTTAGCTTAAGCCGTTCGGCAGTGCGCGTCGGGTTAAAATCGTTTTGTTCCAGCACATGGGTGATTAATTCACGCTCCAGACGCGCCAGCGCGTCGTCCAGCGATTCATTGGGTGCGGCTTGTGTGGACGTGGTTTTTTGCAAACGCGTTTCGACCTGGAAATCCGGCAGGCTGGACGCCTGGATCTCGTGCGTCGTTTCCAAAATCAGCGCGCGTTCGATGACGTTGCGCAATTCGCGGACATTGCCGGGCCACGTATGCGAAAGCAGTTTTTGGCGCGCGGCGGGCGTGATGGTATTTACGTTTTTATTCATCGCCGCGCGGAACATTTTCAAAAAATGCCCGGCCAGCAGCAAAATGTCCTCGCCCCGATCGCGCAGCAGCGGAAGACGGAATTGCACCACGTTCAGGCGGTGAAACAAGTCCTCGCGGAACTGGCTCTCGGCGATGGCTTGCACGATGTCGCGGTTGGTTGCGGCGATGAGGCGGACGTTGACGCGAAGTTCGTGCGTGCCGCCGACCCGCGTGAACGTGCCGTCCTCCAAAAACCGCAGCAGCTTGGCTTGAAGCGGCTTGCTCATGTCCGCGATTTCATCGAGAAAAATCGTGCCGCCATCGGCTTCCTCAACGCGGCCGGGTTTTTGTTTCAGCGCGCCGGTGAACGCGCCCTTTTCGTGGCCGAACAATTCGCTTTCGAGCAGAGTGTCGGGGATGGCGGCGCAGTTGATGCGGATGTAATTCGCCTCGTGCCGCTGACTCAATCCGTGCAATGCGCCGGCGACCAGTTCCTTGCCCGTGCCGCTTTCGCCAAGAATGAGCACGCGCGCGTCAGTGGGTGCGACCGTTTGGATCAAGGTCCGCAGCTCGCGGATTTTTTGCGATTCACCAACGATCTGGTCAAGGCTGAAAGTTTCATTGGCGCGCGAACGCAGGGCGGCATTTTCCCGCAACAGCCGGTAACGCTCGGCGCAGCGGGTGACGGCGTGAAGCAACTCCTCCGGCGCGAACGGTTTGGACACGTAGTCAATCGCACCGGCTTTGATCGCTTCCACGGCGAGTTTGGGCGTGGCGTAGGCGGTGAGCATGAGCACCGGCAGGTCGGGCCATTGGTTGTGGATTTTGGCGAGGAATTCATAGCCGCTCATGCCGCCGAGCCGGGCATCGGTGATGACCATGAAAAATTCCTCGCGCGCCAGCAGGGTCAACGCTTCCTCGGCGGATTCGACTGCGCGGGCAGCATAGTCTTCGCCCTTCAGCACCGTCTGCAAGGACAGGCGCATGTTCTTCTCGTCGTCCACGACGAGCACGGGTGGCAACGGTACGTTCATCTGGCCGGGTTCATCAACGCTTTCGCCGGAAAGATTAACGTAAATTTCGCACCTTTTCCAAGCTCGGATTCAACGCGCACATTGCCGCCGTAAAGTTCGACGTTATGTTTCACGATCGCGAGTCCAAGACCCGTGCCGCGTTCTTTTGTGGTGTAGTAAGCCTCGAAAATCCGTTCGATTTTGTCGGGCGCAATGCCGGGGCCGTCGTCGCGCACGGAAATTTCAATCGAATGATCGCGGTGGCAATCAGCGGTGACAAACACGTTGCCTTTTTCGACCAGCGCTTCGCGTGTATTTTTTAAAAGGTTCATAAGAATCTCAGATAAATGGCCGCGTTGCATCAGTAATGGCAGAAAACCATGACCGTATTCGCGTTGGATTTGAATGCCCGTCGGCACGACGGACGGGAACACCTGGGCGATGGCGTGGTTGAGTTCCTCGATGACATTGAGTTTTTCGACACGACCTTCGCTCAATTGCGCGTAGCCCATGATTTGTGTGATGACCTGATCGGCGCGCGCCACTTCCTCCTGAATGATTCCGATTTGCTGCGCGACTTCAGTCCTGGCATCGCGCAGGGCGCGTTGCAGCGAAAATGCGGCATTGTTGATTATGGCCAGCGGATTTTTAATTTGATGCGCAAACTCAGCGGCAAGCCTGCCGGCGGAACGCAGTTGTCCTTCACGCGCGGCGAATTCTTCCGCTTCCTCAACTGCCAGCCGCTGACGTTCCAACAGCGCCTGCGCGCCGTAGCAGCAAACCGTCGTGAGCAGAAGCACGGCCAGCCGCAGCACAAACGGCTCGCCTAAATCCTCGTGCGCTGGCCAATCCAGCGCGCGTCGCGTGAACTCGTCCAGATTTTGGGCCACGGAAATGTCCAGCGCGACCACCAGCACGTAACAGAGGCTGATCGCAAAATTCAAAAACAGTTGCGAAAACCCCACCGGAACACTCACCGCATTGCGGATGATCAATGCGACAAACAGCCAGAATAAAATGCTGTCCAAGCCGCCGGTGATTATCGTCATTCCCGTGAGGAAAAGTCCGTCCACCAAACTGCTCGTGACCACCGTCCATTGCACGACCGCCAGCGGCAGCCTTCCCATGTTCAGCAGCAGTGCGGCCAATACGGCGCTGGCGAGCACGTAAAACCAGAAAATGTATTGAACCGTTTCAACCGTCACATCCAGCATGCTCAACGTCACTCCGAACCACGGTGTCGAAACAAATGAATAAAAAATGAACCCGATGGCGACGGCCTTGACCGGCAGCATGATGTTCCGCTCCATGACTTCGATGCGGCGGAGCAGGCGCGGCGCGTCGGGTGCCGGGATTTCCAGCAGCGTGAACAACCGCTTCAACCATGGCCAAAGGCTTGGTTTCATAAACTCGCGGCCGGCGGGAAGATTTTCAGCGCACCAGTTTCAGCGCGCGTTCCGCAATCGCTTCCACCGGCCACATCCGGCCAATGCCTTCGTAACCGCAAGAAAGCATTCCTTCGTCCGGACCGATAAATTCCGCGCCGCGCGCTTTCAGCGTTTTCACATTCTGCTGCGTAGCCGGGTGCAGCCACATTTTGCCGTTCATCGCCGGCGCGATTAAAATCCTGGCCTTCGGATTCAACGCCAGCGCAATGCACGTCAGCGCGTCGTTCGCCAGACCATGCGCCAGTTTCGCAATGACATTCGCCGTCGCCGGTGCGACCAGCAAAAGACCGGCCTCATCTGCCATTTCAATGTGCGCCGGCTTCCAGCCTTCCTCCTCGTCGTAAAGACCGGTCACAACCGGATGGCGCGAGAGCACCTTGAACGACAATGAGGAAATGAATCGCTGTGCGTCGGCGGTCATCACCACACGCACGCTGCATTTCCGCCTGGTCAGCAGGCTCGCCAAATCCGCCGCCTTGTGCGCGGCAATCGAGCCGGTCACGCCGAGGACGATGTTTTTATTTCTGCTCATGTTTTGTCGTGTTGCGTACTGCGTTTTGCGTCAAGTAATGACTTGCCGTGCCGCTTGACGCAACACGCAATACGCGGCGCGTGCTTTCAAAATTCCGGCGGGTGCGACCGCGCCACGCGCGATTTTTCCGCCTCGACAATCACCAGCATCCGCCGCAAATCCTCCTGAATCGTCGAGCTGATCAAAAGATAATCAAAATTTTTCCATTGCGCGATTTCCTTCCGGGCGATGCCGAGCCGTTTTAGGATTTCCTCCGGCGCGTCCGCAGCGCGTTTTTTCAACCGTTCTTCCAGCACGGCAAGAGATGGCGGGGTCAAAAACACCGTCACCAGCGCCCGTTTCAAATCCGGGTCGGCCAGCGCCCGGTCGCGGATCGTCGCCGCGCCCTGCACATCCACGTTCAGCAGCACATTCCGGCCGCACCGCAATTTGTCCAGCAGTTCGGAGCGCAAAAGGCCGTAACTGCGGCTAAAAACCGTCGCGTGCTCGATGAACTCGCCTGCTTGCACGCGCCGCTCAAATTCCGGCGGTCCAAAAAAATAATAATCCACACCGTCCTTTTCACCGGGTCGTAGCGCGCGCGTCGTGCAGGTGATGGCGCGCGTCATATCCGGCCGGGCGGCGAGCAACTGCTGGCACAACGTCGTCTTCCCGCCGCCAGAAGGGGCGGAGATGAGAATCAAAAGCGGAGATTTGTTTGGGTCAGTCATTATTTGGACCGAATGAAGAATGAAGAAACAAAACAACCGCGTTTGGCGGAAACATTCTTCCTTCTTCCTTCTTCATTCAACATTCTGTGCCTGCTCGCGGAACTTTTCCAATTCCGCCTTCAGCGTCACGACGTCGCGCGAAATCAGCGAGTCATTGGCCTTCGAGCCGATGGTGTTGATTTCACGGTTCATTTCCTGCGCGAGAAAATCCAGCGTCCGGCCGACCGGCTCCTTCGATTTGCGGCAGTCCTCGAACTGTTGGAAATGGCTTTGCAGCCGCGTCAATTCCTCCGAAATGTCCGAACGGTCGGCGAACAAAACGACTTCCTTCAACAACCGTTCGTCGTCCGGCGCGGGTGATTCCAGCCCCGCGCTTTTTATGCGCTCGATGAGTTGCTGGCGATAACGCTCCGCCGTTTGCGGCGCGTTTTTTTGGATTTGTCCGGCGCATTTTTGCAGAATGCCAACGCGCGCGGCCAGATCCTGCGCGAGATGCGCGCCCTCGCGTTCGCGCATTTTCACCAGTGCGGTCAGCGCCTGCTTCAAGGCCTTTTCCACCACCGGCCAGATGGTTTCGGCCTCGACCAGTTCCTCATCCGTCTGAAAAACTCCGGGCGCGCGGACGATTTGATCCAGCGTCACTGCGCCGGGCAGCTTCAATTGTCTGGCCAGGCGGTTGAGCTCGGTCGCGTAAGCTTTGGCGAGCGGCAGATTGATGTGCATTCGCGCCGATAATTTGCCTTCAGCGGCATGAATGGAAATCCGCGCCGTCACGCGTCCGCGCGCGATGTGGCGGTTGATCGCATCGCGCACCGGCGCTTCGAGCATTTCCAGTTCGCGCGGCAGGTTCACGGAAATTTCCGTCTGCCGGCGGTTCACCGCGCTGAGTTCCACAGTGATTTTGAAGCCGTCCCGCGCGCACTCGCCCCGACCGTAACCTGTCATGGATTTCATTGGGGTGGAATATGCAAAAATCCCGTGCGGCAGGCGAACAAATTTTCGAAATATGCGCGACAATTGATTGAGGCAGTGAAGTCGCGGAGCGACGACCGATAGTAGCCCACGGTGAAACCGTGGGTTAATCGTAAAAAGAAAATTCAAGCCCCGGCAGGGGCGGCAGAAAATAAACGAACGGTTTTATCTATCGCCCCTGCCGGGGCTTGGTTGATTTCTGGTCTTTAACCCACGGCTGACGCCGTGGGCTACTCTCTGCCGCGCCTCCGGCGCTTCCGAATGAAAATCAATCTGGACGCGGCAAAAATGGAGGTTTAGCGTCTCAAAATTATGCGAAGAAAACAGATTGTTGTTGCATCGCTAATCTTGTCGGCAATCGTCATCAGCGGAGTGGTGTTTTTCTTTCTTCAGTCAACTCGTGAGCCGGTCTATCAAGGAAAACCGTTGAGTGTTTGGTTGAAAGGTTACGATACAAGCAACATGGAAGAACTATTTAAAAATAACGGCGCAAAATTACATGAACTGGATAAAATCGTGAGCCAAGTAGGAACTAATGCCATTCCAACTTTATTACGATTATTGCGAGAAGAAGATTTCAAGGGACACAACGAAGATTCAAATGGACAAAAAGCGTCAAATGGATTTCGAGTTTTGGGAGCCAATGCCAAAGATGCAATCCCAGCGTTAATTAAAATCTATGAGCAAAATCCGCCAGCTCGGGTTGATGTTCTTTACTCTTTGGGCTGTATCGGGCCAGCCGCTGAAGGGGCTGTTCCTTGGCTTCTCCAAAGATTGACCGATACAAATGGCAAGGAGCGCTCTTGGATTGTTGAAGCACTCGGCCAAATCCATGCCCAGTCCGCGTTGGTTGTGCCTGTGTTGATAAATTGCTTGGATGATTCAAACAGTAAAGTCCGAGTAGATGCCGCTTTAGCGCTCGGAGAATATGGAACAAACGCCAAGCCAGCGGTTCCCGCATTGATTGAATTACTCAATGACAAAGGCAAAGGCGTAAGGAATAGCACAACTCTTGCTCTTAAAATGATCGACCCCGAAGCTGCGGTTAAAGCTGGATTAAAATAAGATAGATGAATATCCACGAATTGTCGCCCCCGCGCCGCTGCCAACACCCATTGCCCTTTCAGTTTTGTGACTGAAATTTTCAGGGCAAAAATTTCACACGGCGCTGAAATCCTCCCTCACCCTGACCCTCTCCCCAAGGAGAGGGAACAGCCGGCGACAGTTTCGGTTTTGCAAACGTCGCTCCGGTCAACTCCGACGCACGACATTACACGAGACGGCGGATAATTCTCCTTCTCCGGGGGGAGAAGGTCGGGATGAGGGCGGGCGTTCCTGTGCGTAAGCGCCATTTAACTTTCCGCCGCAAAGCTTTCAGCGCTTCGCGAAAATCCTTCGGCAATGGCGCTTCAAAGCATATTCCCTTTTCCGTGCGCGTTTTAGTTTTGCTTCAATTCCTCAATCAGCCCCGAGGCCAGCAATTGTTCCAGCACGGAATAAACCGTCGCCCGATGGTCGGCAAAAAAACAGATCACCAGCCGTTCGCCATCTTCGGCGGTCTGGTCAAAAATCACGCGCGTCTTGTCAACGCGCAGCCGCCAGTAGCGCGCCAGTTTTCCGTCCAACTGTTTCACGTCACCCTTGCCATCCGCCAAATTCTTGATGGCGCGCCACAGCTTGCGCCTCGGCTCCGGCGCGAGCGATTTCAAAAAATTCCTGACGCGCGGCGTGATGACGACGCGGGTGGTCATGCGGACATTTCCCGGTCCAACGCCGACACGTCATAAAATTTTGACTTGCCGGATTTATGCTCCTTGAGCGCCTGAATGAAATCAGGGTTGCCCAACAGTTCCATGCTTTCGATCAAAGCCTCAATCCTGTCCCGCGACAAAAAAACGCCCACGACCTTGCCATGCCGCGAAATCGCAAAGCTGTCTTTCCGGATCAATCTGGGCAGATTGGCCTGGGCTTCCGTCACGTTAACTGTAGATTCACTTTTCATTATCTGTATAATCCGCCGCTTTGCGTACACTGTCAAGCGGCCAAAATTTAACGCAGAAATTTCAGCGCCTCCCGAAAATCCTTCGGTAATGGCGCTTCAAAACTCATTTGCCGGTGCGGATGAATTTGGGGAGCGCGCCCGCCTGGCA
>PMOA01000028.1 GCA_003161635.1 Limisphaerales bacterium | reverse complement strand
CCTGCCCGTGACCACAAAAACGACCGCCTCCACGAGCACGAACCCTTCAACCCCGAAAGCGCTTGGCGGCCCGTCCACGGACCAGCCGGTATCTCCCAACGCCCGGTTGATCGCGCCCCGATCTCTGTCGCTTTACAGCAACCAGTTTTTGATCAAGCTCGACGACGTGCCCATGATCGGTTCGCCGGACTCCCCGCACGTCATCGTGTATCTCTTTGACTACACCTGCTCGCATTGCCGCGCCTTGCATCCCATTCTGGTGCAGACGTGCCAGCGGTTAACCAACCAACTGGGTGTCGTTTGTTTGCCCATGTCGTTATCCCCCCAGTGCAATCCGTTCCTCCCGCGAACAACGTCCCACGCCGCTTCGAACTCCTGCGAATATGCGCGCCTGGGTTTGGCGGTCTGGCGGGCCAAACCCGAAGNNGACTGGATGTTTGCTACTGTGACACCACCCCCGTTGAAACAAGCCCAGGAATATGCAGCGCAACTGGTCGGTGCGGACAAGCTGGAATCCGCCCTCGCGGATCCGTGGATACAGCAACAACTCCTGACCGACTGCCGGCTTCACCGTGCCAACTGGCTGGCCGTTGACAGCTCAGCGATGCCCCAAATAATCATGGGTGACGCCGTGAGTTCCGGCCCGCTCAACTCGGTCGAGCATCTCCTGATCCTGCTCAACAGGTACCTCGGCATGAACGTGGGACTTAATCGGCGGTAGATGGCCCATGCCCGGTCGGAGCGCCGTTCCTCCCTCTCCTAGCCCGGAAATCGCGCCAACCGCTCCTCCAGCGTCCTCGATTATTGCGGCGAATGCTGTGCGCCCGCGCCCGCGCCCGCCATGGTGCCGGCCATCACCAATGTGGTGCTTTCGGCAGAAGAACGCGCGGCCGAGATTGACCGCCTGCAGGATTGGTCCATGAATGACGACGCCGAATCCCTGAACCACATTGTGGCCGACCTGACCAGCCCGGAAAAGGAGATCCGTGAGGCCGCGCTTGAAGCCACCAAGCAGTTCGGCAGCCCCCCAATGCCATTTCGTCCCTGAAAGCCGCCGCCGACAGCGCGGAGAACATTGAAGACAAGATCGCCTGTCTGGAGGCCGCCAATTTCCTTTCACTGCCCAGCATGGAGAGCACGCCGACAACCCTGGAGTAAGCAGCCAAACTGCGAGCCGAGATGAAGGCCCGCCGGCAGGCGCAAAGTCAACCGGACGCTTCCGGCCAGAATCCACAAGCCACGCTCGGGCAAAACCCGCCGGCGCACCCAATAATAATTGAAGCGGTCAAATTCCCCTTTTGATTCATAAAGCCTTCACTGCCGACACCAGCGACTTCACAAACGCGCCCACGCGTTTCACCAGTTCCGGCGATTTGCCGTGCCTGGCGATCTGGTTCACCACCGCGCTGCCCACAACGACGGCGTCCGACGACGACGCGACAAGTTTCGCCTGCTCGGGATTCGAGACACCAAAGCCAACGGCTACCGGCAATTTGGTGTGCGCGCGGATTTTGGCGACTTGCGACGCGAGGTTCGTCGCAACCTGCGCCTGCATCCCGGTAACGCCTTCGCGCGAGATGTAATAAATAAACCCGGTGCCGCGTTTCACGATAAACTCAATCCTGTCTTCCGGCGTTGTCGGCGCGACGAGATAAATGTGGCACAAACCGGCCTGGCGCATCAGCGATTCGTAATTGTCCGATTCCTCCGGCGGCAAATCCAGCACCAGCATACCATCCACGCCCGCCTTCGCCGCGTCTTTGATGAACCGTTCCAAACCGACTTTGTGAATCAGGTTGAAATAAATGTAGAGGACAATCGGGATTTGCGAGTGCTTGCGCACAGCCACCACGGTTTCAAGAACTTTTGGCGGAGTTGTCCCGGATTCGAGACCGCGTTGCGCGGCGAGTTGATTCACCAAACCGTCGGCGAGCGGATCGCTGAACGGCACGCCCAGTTCCAGCACGTCCACGCCCGCTTGGTCAAACGCGAGCGCGAGCCGGCGCGTGGCCTCCAAATTCGGATCGCCCGCGCCGATATAGACGATGAAACCTTTTTTGCCTTCGCGCTTCAGGCGCGCAAAACGTTCCTCAATGCGGTTCATGTGGCGGAGAGTTTACCCCGGAGGGACGAGTTACACGAGTCCCAAACTCGCCAAAATAATTCGGAGGGACGAGTTATACAAGTCACCGATTCATTGGCGGTTCCAGGCGAAATGGATTTTGGGATTCGTATAACTTGTCCCTCCGAAACGAAGTTTATGCCGGTTCATGCCATTGGAGAACATTCAGTTCGCCTTGATATGGCCAGTCTTCCCAATGCGCCACCAAACCGGCCTTGACGGGGTTTTCAACGATATAGAGCCATTTCTGGTGATAACTCTCACCACTGCGAAGTTGTCGGTCATAAAAATCTTTTTGCCAAATGGGTTTGTCGCCAGCGCGCGGCCAGCGGCGCGTTATCTCAGCACGCCAGAATTCCATCCAACGTTTGAGAGGCGTCACCTGAACACGCACCGGGGCACAGAAAAAGTGGACATGATACGGCATAACAACATGGCGCCCCACCAGCCAGTGATCCGCTTTGCGCCATGCTTCAAGCAGGAGTCGGTAAATGTCTGCGTTGGCAAGCAACTGGCGGCGGTCAACGACATTGCAACTGACGTATTGAATGACCGTTTGATTTGGAAATTCCATTGTCGGCAAGTGCGATAATCGCTTTCTACCAGGATATTGCAATGGTCCGTTCCTTTTCTTCGGAAGGACGAGTTACACGAGTCCCTCAATTGTCTCATCTCAACATCCAAAGCCAAGTTTAATTAGGGACTCGTGTAACTCGTCCCTCCGATAGATTTGACCGCACCGTGATTTTTTAGCATTATTGCGGCATGGCAAGCACCTTCGGGCAACTGTTCCGCATCACGACGTGGGGCGAATCCCACGGCGGTGGCGTGGGTGTGGTTGTGGACGGCTGCCCGCCGCGCCTCAAGCTCACCGAGGCGGACATTCAGCCCGATTTGGACCGGCGCCGGCCCGGACAATCCAAAATCGTCAGCCCCCGCAAGGAATCCGACACGGTACAAATCCTTTCCGGCACGTTCGGCGGCAAAACCCTGGGCACGCCGATCTGCCTGTGGGTCAAAAACGAGGATGCCCGGCCCGAAGCGTATGCCGAAATGAAAACGAAGTTCCGCCCGTCGCACGCGGATTTCACCTATTTTGCCAAATACGGCATTCGCAACTGGCAGGGCGGCGGCCGCGCCAGCGCGCGCGAAACGGTTGGCCGCGTCGCCGCCGGCGCCATTGCGAAGAAAATTCTGCGCGAACGATACGGCGTCGAGATCCTGGCCTACGTCAAACAAGTCCAGCGGCTCGTCGCCGGCGTGAATCCGGACAAGGTGAAGCTCAAAGACATTGAATCGAACATCGTCCGTTGCCCCGACCAGACGGCGGCGGAAAAAATGATCCGTCTCATCGAAAAAATGCGGCGCGCGGGCGACACCGTTGGCGGCATCGTCGAAGGCATTGCGCGCGGCGTGCCCGCCGGCTGGGGCGAACCGGTGTTCGACAAACTCGAAGCGGATCTGGCAAAGGCGATGTTGAGTCTGCCTGCGTCCAAGGCATTTGAAATCGGCTCCGGCTTCAGCGGCATTACGCTCACCGGACGCGAACACAACGATCCGTTCCGCGCGAAGCACGGGAAAGTTTTTACGACGACGAACTTTTCCGGCGGCATTCAGGGCGGCATTTCCAACGGGCAGACGATTTTCTTTCGCGTCGCGTTCAAACCCGTGGCCACCGTCATGCACGAGCAGGACACGGTGGACGTGCAATTTCACAACACGACACTGAAAGGCCGCGGCCGCCATGACCCGTGCGTGTTGCCTCGCGCGGTGCCGATGGTGGAAGCGATGACCGCGCTGGTGCTTGTGGATCACGCGCTCCGGCACAAGGCACAATGCGGTTGACCCCGAAGGCTTTCGGGGTTGATTTTTTGTCCGTAAGTGCAAATCATTGATTCAACCAATCAAATAAAATGGCAGAAAAAAGTATCAACGAAGTTTCGCGCGAGGCGCGCCTGTTGTTCACCAAGGCCAACGAGGCCGTGCAACGGGAAAACTTGGATTACGCCATCACGCTGTTCAACCAGGTGTTGGAAAAAGAGCCGGGGTTTTTTGAATGCCGCAAGGCGCTGCGCGCGGCGCAGTTCCAAAAATGCGGCGGCCGCGGCGGATTCTTCAAGAAAATGTGGAGTGGCGCGGGCTCCTCGCCTCAGATCGCCAAGGCCAAAATGGCATTGAGCAAAAATCCCGGCGAGGCCATGGCCATCGCCGAGCAGATTTTGAACGGCGACCCGAACAGTTCCGCCGCGCACCGAATCATCGTGGAAGCGGCGAACGCATTGGAATTGCCGCACACAGCGGTTTTGTCCTATGAAACGCTGTCGAATAATTCGCCGAAGGACAGGGATTTGGCGATTGCCTTTGCCCGCGCGCTCGCGGAGGCGGGTGACGTCAGCGAGGGAGAACACAACCGCGGGGAACAAATCCTGATGGACCTTTTGCGCGAGACGCCCAACGACGGCGAGTTGAATCAGGCGCTCAAGGACCTGTCCGCCCGCAAGACGCTGGACCAGGGCGGTTACAACGCCCTCGAGGGCGGCCAGGGTTCCTACCGCGACATTTTGAAAAACAGGCAGCAGGCCGTTTCGCTGGAACAGGAAAAGCGCGTCGTGAAGACCGAAGATGTGACCGAACGGCTCATTGGCGAATACGAGGCGCGGCTGCAGACCGAGCCGAATAATCTCAAGCTGGTGCGCCAGCTCGCGGAACTTTACGCGCAGAAAAAACAGTTCGAACGCTCGCTTGCGCTTTACGACCGCATCAAAAATTCGGAGATGGGCAACGATCCGTCCCTCGAACGCTCCATTGCCGACACCGTCGTGCGCCGGTTCGATTATCAGTTGGAGCAACTCGATCCCGCCGCGCCGGATTACACCGAACAGACGGAGAAGCTTCAGGCGGAGAAGTTGAATTTCCAGGTCACCGAATGCCAGCAGCGCGTGGAAAAATATCCGACGGACCTGGCGATTCGGTTTGAGATGGGGCAGTTATATTTTCAAACGGGCAAAATCAGCGAGGCGATTCAGGAATTTCAAAAGGCGCAGCAAAACCCGCACAAGCGTCTTGCCGCGATGAGTTATCTGGCGCAATGTTTTGCCAAGGGGAAGAAGTTCGACCTGGCCGCCCGCACGTTGCAAAATGCCATCAAGGAAAAGGTGGTCTTTGATGACGAGAAAAAAGAGCTTGTCTATAATCTCGGCTGCGTGCTCGAAAGTATGGGCAAAAAAGAAGAAGCCATCGAGCAACTCAAACTCATCTACGAAATGGACGCCAGCTACAAGAACGTCGCGGCCAAAGTGGACGCCTTCTACGCCGGGCAGTAAGGGATTTTTCCCGACGCACTAAAGGCGTTTTTCGTCCGCGTCAATCACATCCACAAAACATTTGATGTCGTCGCGGTTTCCCGCACCACACTGTTCCTTTCGCGTTTTGAGCCGCGTCACGGCTTCCGCGTCGTTGGCTGGTGGGCGGCTTAACATGTCCTTCGCGTGCGCGGCCTTTTCGGCCGGGGATTTTTTTGCGTTGCGCCGCACCCAGTCGCACACCTCGCCATCGGTGACGGAATTCTTCACCACCTCGATCATCTGTTCGTGCTTGACGCCGGCGTACTTGAGCCACATGCCGTCAAAGCCTTTGCCCAGATTCTCCTGATAATCGGCGTGCAGTTTGCCGGCGAGGTGCAGGCGGATTTTGTCAATGTAACGCGGCAGGTAGCTCCAGCCGTCCATGGTTTCGCGCGGACTGCGCGGATAAATGATGTTGCTCATGGGCGAATTATCCGTGATCCACCGGGGCATGTCAACTTCACCAAACGCCGGGCCGCAAAAAGGCATTGCGTGAGGCGTGTTTCGTGGTCGCGATCACTCTGCCGGAGCAAATCACGCGACACATAACATGCCTTGCCAGTGTCTTCCGCATCGCTCATTTTGAATCCATGAGCGGAACTCACAAGATATTTGACTACGACGTGGCCGTTCTCGGCGGTGGCAGCGCCGGTTACGCCGCGGCGCGAACGGCAGCGGGCGCAGGCTTAAAAACCGCCGTCATCGAGGGCGGCGAAGAAGTCGGCGGGTTGTGCATCCTGCGCGGGTGCATGCCCACGAAAGCGCTGCTTTACGCCGCCGAAGTCATGCACCTGGCCAGCCACGCCGGGCCATGGGGCATCCGCGCCGAAAACGTAAGCTTCGATTTCACGAAGGTGATGGCGCGCAAGGACGCGCTCGTCAAGGATTTTGCGGATTATCGCCGGCAACAAGTCGCCGGTGGCAAATTCAAATTCATCCGCGCCAATGTCCGGTTTCTTGATCCACACACGGTTAAACTTGGCAGCGCCGACCGGCCGGCCGGCCAGGACGCGCGGCAGCGTGTCCCTGCCAAAATCTCCGCCGCGCATTTCATCATCACCACCGGCTCCGTCGTCGCGCCACCGCCCCTGCCCCAACTCCGTGAAACCGGTTATATCACCAGCGATGACGCGCTCACGCTCACCCGGCTGCCGGAATCACTCATCGTCCTCGGTGGCGGGGCGATTGCGTGCGAGTTTGCGCAATTTTTCGCGCGGTTTGGCGTCAAGGTCACGCTCATCCAGCGCAGCAAACACATCTTGCGTGAATTCGATACCGAAGCGGCGGTGGAAATCGAAAAAGTTTTCCGGCGCGAAGGCCTTGAGATTTTTACGAACACAAAACTCACTGATGCGAAGCGCGACGGGCATTTGAAAACCGTTTCATTTCAGCATGAAGGCAAAACTGTTTCGGTCTCCGCCGGGGAAATTTTGTTCGCGCTGGGCCGCGTGCCGAACACGGCGCTGCTCGATCTCGACAAAGCCGGGGTCATCACCGGGCGTGGCCGCATTGTCGCAAACGAGTTGATGCAAACGAGCGCACCGCACATTTACACGGCAGGCGATTGCACTGGACCGCATGAAATCGTTCACCTGGCCGTGCAGCAAGGCGAGATTGCGGCACACAACATCGCGCAGCCAGGTCGTCCACGAAAAATGGATTATCGGTTGTTGATTTCGGTTGTTTTCACCGAACCACAAGTGGCCTTCGTGGGATTGACGGAAAAGGAAGCGCAGGCGCGCGGCATCCCGTATCTGGCCATGAGTTATCCGTTCAATGACCACGGCAAATCGATCATCATGGAAGCCAGGGACGGTTTCGTAAAATTGCTGGCCGACCCGAAATCAGGCGGGATTCTCGGCGGCGCCTGCGTCGGACCGGTGGGCGGCGAGCTCATTCATGAAATCGTCATGGTCATGGCCAAACGAATGACCGTTCACGAACTGGCCGCAACACCCCATTACCATCCGACCCTCGCAGAAATCTGGACCTATCCGGCGGAAGAACTGGCCGCGCAGATTTCTGACGTGCCGGCCACCTGGCGCGGCGCGCCAGAATGAGTTGCGAAACATTCTTAATTACCTTCAAGTTGATTGCCCAGCCAGAACCGGCGCCGGCGCGGGAGCGGCGTTGGTTGGGCCGGGAAGAGGCGGTTGCTGGTCCTTGGGAGAAGCATCAAGGGTATTCCGAATCAGTTGGGCCATTTGGTTCGGTTGATAGGGTTTCGCCAGAAAGATGTTGTCGCCTTGAGTAAAATCTTTTCCCGTCAGCGCGGAACTATAACCGCTGGCGTAGATCACTTTGAGTCCGGACTTTCGCCTTTTCAATTCCGCGGCCAAGTCAGTGCCCGTCATGCCACCGGGCATGATCATGTCGGTCAGGAGCAAATCAATCTGGCCGTTGCTCTCGTCCCAAACCCGCAAAGCCTCGACACCCGAGGAAGCGATCAAAACACGGTATTGATATTGCTGGAGAATCTCCCGCGCCAGTTCCAACAGTCCAATTTCATCCTCAACGAGCAGAATGGTTTCTTTGCCTCCCCGGACGTTCTCGGATTTATCGGACGGATCGGCGGGTGCATCGCCGGCTTTCCCGGCCACCGGAAGAAAAACTTTGAAAGTGGTGCCGACGCCCACTTCGCTTTGGACTTCAAGCCAGCCATGATGTTGTTTGACAACGCCATAAACGGTGGCCAGTCCCAGCCCCGTTCCTTTGCCGACTTCCTTGGTCGTGAAAAACGGTTCAAAAATCCGCTGCAAAACCTTGGGTTCCATGCCGCAACCAGTATCCGCCACGGTCAGACAGATGAACCAACCCACATGGGCTTCGGGGTGCTGTCGCAAGTAGGCGGCGTCAATTTCAGCGGCGGAAGTCGCAATGGTGAGTTTGCCGCCCTTGGGCATGGCGTCACGCGAGTTGACCGCCAGATTCATAACGATCTGCTCCACCATCCCGGTGTCTGCCTGGATACACGGCAGGTCCGGCTGACAGTGGGTTTCCAGCGTGATGTCCTCACCGATCAGCCGCGGAAGCATCCCTTTCAAATTGTGAAGCACCGCATTCAAATCGAGAATCTTCGATCGAAAAATCTGCTTGCGACTGAACGTGAGCAATTGCCGGATGAAACTGGCCCCGCGCTCCGCTGCCGCGGAAATTTGCTTTATGGATCTTGTCGAGCCGGCGCCCGGCGGAACGGCGTTGAGCAACAACCCCGCGTGTCCCTGAATGACAGTCAGAATATTGTTGATGTCATGCGCCACCCCGGCGGCCAACTGGCCCACCGACTCCATTTTCTGTGATTGCCGCAGTTGCGCTTCCAGCATCAGCCGCTCGGTAATGTCTTCAACCGTGATTACCATACCGTTAATCTCGCCGACGGCATCGAAAAACGGCGTGGCATTGGTCGAGAGCAACGTGCGGTGGCTGTCGGAACGGTCAATTGCATGATGGAAGTCTTGCACCGGCTGGCCGGATTCGAGGACTTTTTTTAACGGCAGCGCCTGCCCCGGAAGCGGATAGCCCTCCGGATCAGTCATCCGCCAGTCCAGAACGCTGCAAGTTCCACCGGTGATGGCGTCCTTGGACAGGCCGAGAACTTCTTCTGCCCGGTGGTTGGCAAAGGTAATTTTTCCAGCCTGGTTGGCGACGACGATGCCCACGGGGCTGGTTTCCATGATGCGGCTGATGAGATCCCGGTCGCGGCGGAGGTTTTCTTCGGCGTGCTTGCCTTTGATGGCATAGCGGATGGCGCGGTCGAGAATGTCGGCGTTGAGCTGGCCTTTGACCAGGTAATCTGCAGCCCCGGCCTTCATGGCCTGCATGTCAACCTCCTGGTCGCCCTGGCCCGTCAGCAAAATCATTGGCGCCCGGGCATTGAACTGTTGTGATTCGCACAACAGTTCCAGTCCGGTCCGTTCGCCGAGGCGATAGTCCAGCAGATAGATATCGTGCTCCCGGCGCTGGATGGCGTCCAACGCGCCATTATAATTGTTGACCCAGTCGAGATGATAGCGGCCCGCGATTCGTAAAATCAGATCGCGCGTGATGATATAATCATCCTCATCATCATCCACCAATAGGACTTTGACCGGGGCATCGGACATAAAGCGTTCAACTCTCGCCCGGTGGAAGTTCGACCACTTCGAACCAATATCGGCCGAGGACTTTGACCAATTCCACCAGCGATTTGAACGTCACGGGTTTGGTCACGTAGGAATTTACGCCCAGATCGTAGGTGCGCAAAATGTCCTCCTCCGCCTTGGAGGTGGTAAGGACGACGATGGGAATCCGGCGCAGTTCCGGATCCGCCTTGATTTCCTTGAGCGCCTCGCGCCCGTCTTTGCGCGGCATGTTCAGATCCAGCAAAATCAGCCCGGGCAAAGGCGCATCCTTCTGATCGACGTAACGGCCTTGCCGGCGCAAATATTCCATCAATTCTTCGCCGTCTTCCACGCAATGGAGCACATTGACCAGACGGTTCTCCACAAACGCGTCTTGTGTCAGTTTACGGTCGTCCGGATCGTCGTCCGCCAGCAGAATTGTAATCATTTTCCCTTCGGTTTTCATGGTTGGTTTTCCTTGTTCGTGGTGGTTTCCGTATTTTCGTTTTGTGCTTCTTGGGGATGAACCACAGGCAACGTCAAGATAAAAGTGGCGCCCTGCCCTGGTTTGCTTTTTGCGGTGATGTCGCCGCCGTGATATAATGCAATCTTGCGAACAATGGCCAGCCCCATGCCTGTGCCTTCGTATTCATTGCGAGTGTGCAACCGCTGGAAGACATTGAATATCCGATCCAGATATTTCTCGTCAAAGCCAATGCAATTGTCACTGACCGTCAACCGGCAAAGTTTCTTTTCGGGTGCGCCGGGGTCGGGAATGATCTGCGCTTCGACTTTCACCACGGGCGGTTCTTCCGGGCGGCGGAATTTGAGCGCGTTGCCGATCAGGTTTTGCAACACTTGGCGCATCTGTAATGGTTCCGCGTCAATGACCGGAAGCGTCCCCAATTCGACGCGTCCTTTGACCAGTTCGATCCGTCCCTCCAAATCATTCACCACTTCGCTGGCGATTTCGGCCAGATTAACCGGCGCAAAAGGATGTGCCTTGGTTGTGACGCGTGAAAAAGTCAGCAGATCGTTGATCAAAGTCTGCATCCGCCCTGCCGCCTTCTGCATCCGTTCCAGATAATCAAGCGCTTCCGGCCCCAAGGCTGCACTGTTCTTTTCCTTGAGCCGTTCGCCGAAGACCACGATTTTTCGCAAGGGCTCCTGCAAGTCGTGCGAAGCCACATAGGCAAAATCCTGCAACTCGCGATTGCTTCGTTCCAGTTGCGCGGCGAATTGGCGCAATTTTTCCTTGCTGGACCGCAAGGCGCTCTCGCTTTTTTTCAAGTCGGTGATGTCGGTGTTAATGCCGAAGAGATGCCAACGGTTTTCTCCCAGCTTATGGATGGTGATGAATTCCTGCATCCAGTGCTCGATCCCGTGTTTGTCGGTGCAACGAAACACGTTGCGATAAAACGGCTTGTCATGGAGGAATGCGTCTCGAGTAACCTCGTGCATCTGATTGAAGTCATCCGGGTGGCGGCTTTCACTCCAGACTTGTTGGTATTGCTTGTCCGGTGGCACCTCGAGCGGAAACACCTCCTGTGCCGCCTCCAAATTCAGGACGGGGAAATCCCAGCGGAATATCGTAAGTTCATTCATTACCCGCTCCCGCCATCCTTCGGGAGCTTCCGCTTCTCCGCAGTTCAGGATGCAACGCGTGCTTCGCAGGACTTCCCGCAGCCGCTCGTCACTTTGCCGCAGGGCCTCCTGCGCCAGTTTCATCTCATGGATGTCACGGGTGACTCCGACCGTGCCCACAACCACGTTCCGGTCGTCGCGCCAGAGCACTTTGGTGGCGACAGACCAGCGCTTGATTCCCGAGGGGTCGCCACAGGTGCATTTGTATTGTTCCTGATTGATTACGGGTTTGCCCGTTTCAATAATTTTCTGCTCATCGGTGTAAAACTGCGCTGCTAATTCGGGAGGGAAAAAATCAAAGTCGCTTTTACCAAACATTTCCTGTGGAAGCACGCCGAATGACTTTGCGTGCGCCAGGTTGTTCAGCACGAAATGTCCCTGCTTGTCCTTTGCGTAGATGTAATCCGGCAAATTATCAATCACCACCCGCAGCAAATCCCGTTCTTGCTGAAGTTTTGCGTTTTCCTGCGCAAGCCGCGCGTTGTCTTGCACCAGCTTTGCGTTGAGTCCCGCGCTTCCCGAGCTTTCCAAGCCATCCGCCGCCGGATGCCCGTTCGGCGAAGGCGGGGCAACCTCGGCTAATGGCGTTTCATTGTAATGAGTGGTTGTATTCATGGATAAAACGTTAACCCGATGAAAAGCAGTTTAAGTACCGTTGCCCTCCGATAACGCAGTTATTAGTTTAATTGCTATCCAGTTTGCAAGTTCAATCATTTGTCCCCAAATGGGACAACGTGCGCACGGAAACCATACATCTCTCAAGCGGTCAGCATGAAATTGATTGAGGTGACGCCGCATTACCATCCAACACTCGCGGAAATTTAGACGTGTCCGGCGGAAAAATTGGCTGCACGAATTTTCCGGCCAATGATCACCGGGCACAGCGACGAACATGGTTCTGGTCGTCATCACATCACCGCACGAGTGGCAAGTGGAGCGGGAAAGTTGACAGAAAAATCAATCCGCTGTTGATTCCAAAAGCTTTTGAAGCACTTCCGCCGGCGTGAAGCCGTGGAGTTTGACCACCTTGTGCCGCGATTTGTGGCCGCGCACCAATTCGACGCGGCCACGGGCGCAATCCAACTGCCTGGCCAGCAATTCAACCAAGGCTTCGTTCGCGGCGGCGTCCACGGGCGGCGCGGTCACTTTGATTCGCAGTTCGGCGCCCAGCGGCCCGCCGATTTCGTTGGCGGAAGCGCGCGGTTGCAATTTCACTGATAACAACGCGCCGTCCGGCTGCGCGCGGAGAAAATTCGGAGTCGCCATAAACGGCGCCATTTTAGGCAACGGCAAACTATTTGTCGTCTGGATTTATGAACCGAAAGGTGAACGCCGCGAGCGCACCCGCGACAAAATTGGCGGCGAGGTAAATCCACAGGTTCGACACTTTGGCGAGGTGCATGACGGTGATCCCGATGGCGACAGCGGGATTGAAGGCGCCGCCGGAAATGGGACCGAGGGCAAAGGCCATGACCGTGACGGTGAAACCGATGGCGAGGCCGTAGAAGGAATTACCCGCCGTGCCTTTGGCGGTGGCCACGTTCAGCACGACATAGGCGAGCGCAAAGGTTCCGATCAATTCCGCAACCAGCGCGGGAAAGACTGTTATTTCCTTGGGCGTCACCGTAGGATCGCCCTTGAGACCCAGCACCACGAACGCGGCCACAATGCCGGCGGCGATTTGCGAACCGATGTAGCTCGGCACGTCCGCCCGGGAACAACGTCCCCGCAAAAACGCGGCCAGGGTGACCGCCGGGTTGAAGTGGCCGCCCGACACGTGGCCGCCGGCATAGACCATGATCATCAACGCCGAGCCGATGGCCAGCGGGGCCAGGTCGCCGGCGGCACCAGGCTCAATGACCGTCATGCCAACGGTGAGCACCAAAAAGAATGTGCCGATGAATTCAACAAGATATTTTTTCATAAACGAGATAAGTGTAGTTGAACCGCGGGCTGTTTCAATTTTTTCCTGCCGGCAAAATGGGTGTCCGCCGTTTCAGGATTTGCAGCTCGGAGAAGGGTTGATTTCCGGACGGGAATTTTGCGGCCGGGTCTGGCGCCGGATAAACCCGGTCGTAATGGTCCTCAATCCACTGCATCAGCCTTGTCCCGTACCGGGGGTAATAACCAAAATAACCCACTCCGTATTCGGCGGTGCTCCTTTCAAGGACCACAATATAATCGGGGCTGTGCTTCTGGAAGGCCGCGGCCATGTTGGTTTGGCCGAATACTTCCATCTCCGGGGGAAGCCAGACCGGACAGGGAGTCGGGTTCACATGCCGACTCAGATAATTAATCATGGCTCCTTCCGGAAGCACCGCCAAGGTCGCGTCCGGCGGAACGTTTTTTTTTATCCACGACAGGGCCAGTTGAACATGGTCGTGAAAGGGATTCACTGACGGGCCATAGGCCATGACCTTGTCTCCACTGCGTCCCACGGGTGTATTTTTCAGGAGATAATAGGATTCCGAGCGCAGGAACAGATGGACAAACCCGATCATCAGCACCAGGCCGGCGGTCACGCGAAATAAATGGAAGCGGACCTGATATCTTTGTTCCAACAATAGCGGCAGCAGCCACACGAAAAGATATACGGCGCCGGCAAACGCCGGCATGGCCAGCACAAATCCGTAATGCCAGATTCTTGTGAAAAATCCCAGCTTGGCCAGCAACGCCAGGCCAAACACATTCCAAAGCAACGGAAAGAGCGCCCTTTGTTTTAACGTGACTCGAGAAGTCATCTTATAAACATCTTTTCCCGGAGGGGCGAGCTCTGCGAGCCCCTGAATTTCAGTGGAACAAGTCGAGTCAGGGTCTCGTGGAACTCGGCCCTCCGGATTTAAGAGATGGGTTTTTCTGAAGTCCAGCCCAAGCAATACACAGGCGGACAAACCCAGCAATGGCAATGATCGGCCACAATCACCCCAATTTAAAACGATGGCCAAAACCAAAAGCGGGGAGACCAACAACGGCCAAACAACCCACGACGGCTTTTTCCACTTGAACCTCGATTCCATCCCGCGCCGGAACGCCAGGGCGTAAACCGCGGTTGCCACCACGATGAAAATAAAATGCGCCATCATTTTTTCGAGATGAAGAAACGGCGCGTCCAATCCCAGGCACCACTGATAATATGGATCCTGGGTAATGGACGTATGCCATAACGGCGCCCACGCAGAAATCACCGAGCGCGCACTTGCCTGCCAACCTTCCACCCGCAGGAATAGCGCAAAAAAAACCAGCAACGGGACCAGCCCGGCAAGCAAAAATGCCACCAATGATTTCGCCGCAAAACCGGTTCGTTTGTGAAAAAAACCAACAACCAGAAAAGCCATCCCCGCGCAGACAACCAGCGCCAGGAAAATATCCGGCTTGGTCAGAAATACCAAACCGGTGCCAAAGCCGGCCAGCACAGCAAATCGAATTTGTTTCTTTTCAACCCAGCTCGACAACCACGCCACCGCCACGATTGAAAGCACCAGCCCGTGAAACGCTTCGTGGCAATACGGCGTGACGTAGTTGTAATTGCCAATCAAACCGGAATGCTGGAACGCAAACACCAGCACGATCCCCAGACAGATCATCGTCGCCGTCAGCCGATCGGCCGCGGCGAGAAAACGGCGGTAAATCAAAACCAGCATCCCCGCCGTGATTGCAAGATTTGCAAAAATCAGTGTCCGAAACGAAACGCCAAAAAATTTGAAGAGCAGCGCGTTGAAATACTGGGACAGCGGCCCGCCCGACAGATACATCACGTCGCGGTAAAGAACATCCCCTTCGGAAATCCGCCACGGCAGATAAAGCTGCATCCCGAAGTCAACCAGGATGTCCGGCCACCTGCGCCAGGAAAGCGCAGCGGCAAGCACAAACACACAGCCGGCAAGCACCAACCCCGCCCAACGGGAGCGGCCCCATCCGGGAATTTGCTCCCGCCAGCCCGTCAAATTCTCCATTCCGAAATCTTCCGCAACGGGAACGTCCCGGTCAATCTTCAAACATTTGCCCCCAGTTGCAGCCGGGGATCTGATTCCAGAATGCTTTTGAGATTCGCCCAGTTTGCCTCGTTCATGTCGTTGAACGCATTCAAATAAACTGCCACGGTTTCGGGCGAATATTTCGCGAGCAGCGTTTCAATCGCGGATTTCAATTTCACGTCGTCCATGCTCTCCGGCAAATTTTCAACCACGCCCTCCTCGTTTTTAATCCCCAGCGCGTTCAAAAAATCCACGAGCATGGCCTTGTGCTTTTTCAGCAACCAGGTGCGAATCAGGTTGCCCGCGACCAAATCCAGCGCGGGCCTGGCCAGGGTGGCGATCATGGCCGCGTGCCGCTGGGTTTTGGGCTGGCGCTCAAGGAAAACCGGGCGCAAGTGCCGCGCTTCGGCAACGGCGTTGAGCGTGGCGCGGTAAGTCGGTTTGTCCGATTCAAAGGTGAACGTGATGATTTCGCCGGCCAGGTTTGGCGACATGAAGCCAAAGAGTTCGTGGGAAGTGAGCATGGAAATCAGAAGTTGGGAGTTGGGAGATAAAAGTCGGGGAATTTAATCAATGGTTGTCACGGAGATTATATTTTTTTTTGCCAGTTGTTTGCAAGCCTCCCGTTCCAGCAGCAAAGTTTTTCCAGCTTCCAGTGCCAGCACGGAAATCCCGGCGTGGGTGCAGGTTTCCAGTGTCTGCAAGCCGATGCAAGGGATGTCGAACCGCAGGTCATGGTTGACCTTTGCCACTTTGACCGCCACTGCGCCGCCGTCCTTGCCGGCGAGTTCCCCGCCGCGCGCAAGACATTTGTCCGTGCCTTCAAACCCTTCGACCGCAAGCACCGCGCCTTTTTTTACGACGACGGTCTGCCCGATTTCCAAACGGGAAACCTCCCGGGCGATGCGAAAACCAAATTCCACGTCCGCGCGTTGTTCATCCGACAATTCCGGACCGAGATGAAAACCGGCTTGTGGCATGAGCGGTTTCAGCCACGGCGTCGCGTCAATCAATTCAACGCCGTCTTTTTTCAATTCATCCGCAATCGCGCCAAAAATCGTGTGAGCGTTTTTCTCTTTCAGCCGCAACAACAGCGACATCGCGCGCAAATCGGGTCGCAAATCATAAAGATTTTTCGGCGCGATTTGGCCGACCATGACACATCGCTTCACACCGCGGTCGGCAAACGCGGAAATCATTTTTGAAAGCTGGCCGACTTTGAGCCAGACGATTTCATCCACCAGTCCGGCCAGCGCGGGATCGGTTTCATTTTCAAAGGCAACGGCGATGAGCCGTTTGACTCCGGCGGCGCGCGCCTGCCGGGCAAATTCCAGCGGCAAGGAGCGGTTGCCGGCAATGAGGCCGAGAGATGCGGGCGCGGTATTCATCCGTGATTCCGGGCTTAGGATAACGAATCGACGAAAAGAAGCCAGCCCGCGATTTATATACGCAAAAGTTTCTGTCCTGCTTCGAAACAGGATGTCTCATTCAAAAAAAAACCTGAAATGCGTGATGAAATTGGGCTGGCACAGCGCCGGTAAAATTGAGTTTTTCCGCGTCTAAAAATCTGGCGCGCAAGGTGCTATGCGTAACAGCGATGTCATCACTGGAAAATATCTACAAAAAAATGGCGGAGGCGGCGGCGGGCGCGGATGCCCTGCACGAAACCACCCAGAAATTTGATTCGACACAGCACATCTCACCTGTGGTCGCGCACGAACTGAACAATATCATTGCAATCATTCGAGGCTACGCCGACCGTCTGCTGTTCAAGCACGGTGAAAATCCCGCGCTCGAACCGCACCTCAAGCTCATCTCCGAAGCGGCCAAACGCGCGGCAACCATCGTTCACGATGCCCTGCCGCCAAATCCGCCACCGTCGCAACAGCCCACCACGTAACAGCGGTTTCTTCCTGACGCTGAAATATCGGCGATTCGTTTTGACGCTTTGCGTTTCATCGCGTAGCGTTTTGCTTCTATTTTCAACTGACTATTTGGGTTTACTGTGAACTTTTTAAAATGGATTATTCCGTCGAGGAACGAACGCGAAGTCAAAAAACTTCGCCCGGTGGTCGCTCAGATCAATGAGATCGAGGCCGGACTCCAAAAACTTTCCGACGACGAGCTGCGCCAGAAAACCGCCGATTGGAAGGCGCGCCTCTCGCAAATTCAGGACAAAACGGAGTTGGCCAGGGTGCTCAATGAGATCCTGCCCGAAGCGTTCGCCGCCGTCAAAAACGCCTGCCGCCGTCTCACCGAACGCAAGACGGAAATCATCGTGCGCGAGCATCCATTGCTCTGGGAGATGATTCCGTTCGATGTGCAACTCATCGGCGGCTACGGGCTGCACAGCGGGCGCATCGCCGAAATGGCCACCGGCGAAGGCAAAACGCTCGTCGCCACCCTGCCCATTTATCTCAACGCGCTCACCGGACGCGGCGTCCATCTCGTGACGGTCAACGACTACCTCGCCGCGCGCGACTCCGAATGGATGGGCGCGATTTACAAATTTCTTGGCCTGACCGTCGGCTGCATTTTGCACGACCAGCCACCACGCGTCCGTCGCGAGCAATACAATTGTGACATCACCTTCGGCACGAACGCCGAGTTCGGTTTTGATTATCTCCGCGACAACGGCATGGCTGCGCGCAAAGAAGAACAGGTCCAGCGCGGTCATTACTTCGCCATCGTGGACGAAGTGGACTCCATCCTGATTGATGAAGCCCGCACGCCGCTCATCA
>PMOA01000036.1 GCA_003161635.1 Limisphaerales bacterium | reverse complement strand
GAGGCCGGCGTGGTGGTGCTGTGGCGGCCGTTTCACGAGATGAACGGCGATTGGTTTTGGTGGGATTGCAAAGACCCGGCGACGTTCATCAAATTGTGGCAGCAGATGTTCAACTACTTCACAAAAACGAAAGGCCTGGACAACCTGCTCTGGGTTTACGCACCGAACCATGGGGACAAGACCGCCGCCTACTATCCCGGTGACCGCTATGTGGACCTGGCCGGGCTCGACGCCTATACGGACTTCATTGATACCAACCACATCAAGGGCTACGCCGAGATGGCGCAAATCAAAAAGCCTTTCGGGTTTACAGAATTCGGGCCGTACGGGCCCAGTAATCCCCCGGGCGACTATGATTATCTCCGGTTCATTCAGGGAGTGCAAAAGGATTTTCCCCGGACGGTATTCTTTATGAGCTGGAACGCCAAATGGAGCCTGGCCCGGAACACCAACACGACGGAATTATTGAATCATCCCTGGATCGTCAATCGGGAGGATTTGCCCAAGGGACTTGTGGGGAGCCCGTGATCTGCCACCGATGCGATGGCATTCACGAAGACAAACGCCCGACAAATTTCACAACCCTCACGGCTGCCACACGGCGCGCCAGAATTGTTGGGCGGTGCCGGGTGAAATCGCATTGGTGATGTTCAAAACATTCCCGACCAGCCTGTTTGTCGAGACCGGGATCCAGGTGAACAAATCCGGTGAACGCTGGATGATGTAAGGTGTGCCCGGCTGGCCATGGAGTTGCAGGACGAATTGTCCCGGTTGCGGCAGGAGGGCGGACAGTTGTGCCGGACCAGGCGTAAAGGTGAACAGCGTCAAGGAATACGGCGGGAAGGAGTTGGTGAAAACGGCGCCGGCCGGAACAACATTGGTCGCGATGTCCTGCGCCCCGGACGCAAGGTTATTGGTGCGCACGGCATCGTCTTGCGCAATACCGTAAGAGCGGACCGTGACGGTTGATAAGGGCACGAAATTAGACAGGGAAATTTGCGCGTTGAAATTGGTGGTCGCGTCCTTGTTGATGACCAGCAGGGCAAGGGCGCCGTTGGCCTTGCGGGCGGCATAAGCCGAAAGCAGCAGATAATCGCTGCCGGCGTTGAGGATGGTGTCGCCCGGTCGGACAAAGTATTGCATCAGTTTGAATCCGTAAAAGACGGGGTAACGATCCACGCCGGGGTTGCCGTTGGCGTTGATGATGCCTTCGTCGCCATACGTGCGCCAGCCATACAGGGTGGAATCGAAACTGCCGTCGTTGCCCTGCCCGTTGCGCAGGTCCCACCAGGTGTAGGCGTTGAACTCGGTTTTCATGAGCTGACTCATACTGTCCGCGAGGTAGAGCCCGTTGACGATGCTGGTCAACTGGCGGCCCACGGCGCCGGAATCGCTGTTGTTCTCGGTGCAGACGAGTTCGACGCCGGCGCCGGCGGTTCCGAGATAGTCGGTCAACTGCTGGCGCAGGTCGGCGGCATCGCTGGCCCAACCAGTGGTGGACTGCAACACCAAGGCATCGCTGTCAGTGCCGGTGGTGGGGTGGGACGAGGTAGATTGCGGATAGACGTGATGAATGAGAAAATCCGGGGTGGCCCCCAGGCTTTTGAGCCTGGCGAGCATGACCGGCGTCCAGCCGTAGTGGGTCACGCCGGTGCGCGGATTGACGGTTGGATGCGCCGCATTGTTGGAATAACTGTCCTCGCCGGGCACGGCGACGACGCCGACCTTGATGGTCGGGTCAGCCGCTTTCATGAGAGCGATGTAGCCGGCGGCGCGGGTGGCGTAGGTGTAAGGATCGTGCGCCACGGTGTTGGTATCGGTTTCCCATGAACCGTAACATTCGTTACCGACTTCCCAGTATTTGAAGTTGCAGTGGTTGGTGATGTTGGCGGATTTGACCCAATCGGCAGCTTTGTTGCTGGTGCCGGTGCCGTAGTTGACGGTGATGAAGGCCTGGACGCCGGCGTTGGTGGCAATGTGCATGAAGTTGGGCCATTTGGTGGGACGGCTGGTGTTCCCGTCCTTGCCAGTGACCCAATCGTAATAATTGTCGGACAATGACCCGCTTGGAAATCGGAGGGAAAGGCAGCCCAGCTCCTGCAGCGCGTTCGAGGTCGCGGTGGTGTCGAAGTAACTGTCCCACACGGCGGTGTTCAGGCCAAACCAGCGCGCATCCGCCGTCCGGATGGTTTGGTTGGCATTAATGTTGAGGTGCGTCAAGGCGGGCGCGGGCGCGGCACCGAACTGAATGTCATCCACGTAGAACGTGTTGGTTGTGCCGGAGCCGGTCAGTTGGATGGTCACCCGGTTATAGTTGGAGACGCCGGTCGCCTTGAGCGAGCTGAGCGGGATGGTGTACTGCTGCCAGGCGCCCGCCGGCAACGCTGGCGACAATGCATACGTCGGCCCATTGGTGGCGCCATTGGGGCCGTACGACAAGTTCACCTGCAGCCGCTGTCCGCCGCTGGTGCCGCCGTCCGCCCAGAAGATGAGACTGGAATAGGGAGTGACATTGAAATCCGAATGCTCGAACGAAAGCGCCGTCCAGGCCGTCGCGGTCACGCTGATCGAATTGGTGCCCGAATGGGTCGGGGATGCGTTGGCGAGGTTACGGGTCGCCCAACTCCAGTCCTGGAATCCGTTGACCAAGTTGTCGGTGTAGATCGCCAGCGGGGCCTGGGCAATGGCGCTGAAGGCAGTACCAAAGGCAAATGCAAACGCTACATATTTACGCATTTGCCACATTATACGTCACGCCTGCAGGTAAAGCGAACTCAACATGCGAATAGCATCACTTTCGCGCTGATGTCAGAGGCTGTATCCAAGCCAAATCTTGAGAACCAGGAGGAGTAGCTTGTCCACCTTGACCACCGTTTTGGTTCACGACGGCTCCGGGAGGAAGCCCTACAAAGACGTCCATCCATTTGTGCAGTTCCGAGTGACCATCGGCGAAAGAAATGCCGGCTCCGCCGCCATGATAATTGGCAGGGTAATCAACGATATAATTTTGCATGCATATAGCCATCAACGGGTCATTGATAGTATTCGGGTTCTCATCCATGATTACCCAGGTGCTGGAGGGGCCCGGCACACTCATTGATGCGGTTTTACCGTAGGAACGGTAAAGGGGATCCGGATCAGCGTAGGGAACTGACAGCCATCCTCCTCCAATTGCGGAGCCCGCTGGGCCAGTCTTGGGACCGCCTCCCAAGCCAGCCGTCCACCAGCGCGTCCCAACGGCACAATTCATTGACACGCTGCGTGCACGTATATGGCCCTGATTCAGGGTGATGTCCGCAGGACATTTATAAAGAGCGGGATTCTGGTTGTAGGCAGCCAGCGAGGAAAGCTTTTGGTTCACGAGCACGGCAGTATCGATCGAATCAATATTTACGGCCATGCTGCCGAAAACCCAATTCTGCACTGAGCCATCTCGTGGTGCCGCTGTCATATAAGGATAATCATTTGGCGGCAGGACATCGTTGTTATCATCAGCGTACATCCGCCATGCCAGCATGATTTGACGAGAGTTGCTCATGCACTGAATTCCTTGCGCCCTTTGCTTTGCCCTGGCCAGTGCCGGCAGAAGAATAGCTGCCAGAATGGCGATAATGGCTATAACCACCAGCAGTTCAATCAGTGTGAAGCCGCCATTTCGGGAATCAGATTTTCGATGTTTGGTTTGAACTTTCACACTCATCATTGCTTGGTTGATTTAGTTTAATAAACGCTCATTTAGAAAAATGGGCGCCGGTCAAAGCCGGCGCCCATGTGAATTTACTCACTTTTCAGCGCACGGCACCAATCAGTACGTGACTGTGCTGCTGGTGGCGGGCGGTATGTTAGTGTTCGTAGTGTCAGTCGCGGTTATCGCTGAGCTTCCATCGCCAGTGAACTCGATCGAGAAGGTTGCGGTTCCGCCCGACAAAACCAGGAGTGTAGGGGTATTGAGCACAAAAAAGTTAGCGTCTGCATCATAGAGGCTGATTGTGTCGGGCGCAGAATTGACCACGTTCCAGTTGTTGTCAACCGCATTGACAATCACGTTGAAGCCAGTGCTGGCTGTCTGAGCAATGGGTGTTCCGGTCTTGCCACTGACAGTATTCGGCGCGGCAGTCTCACCGGGCAGCAATATTTGCAGTTGCGTATAGATCCGCTTGATGAGGCGGAAGAACGCAGTGCCGCCAACGGGCAATTCGCTGGTGGAAATGAGCTGTGATCGGTCTGCCAGCGTGATGATCGGGCCAATGGTCGGCGTTGTCCATCCAAGCGGATTGGTCAGGGTCGGGGCGATCTCCAAACTGAAGCCAGAGTCGGGAAGCGTCCAATTAATCCAATACGCCGCACTGGCTGGCACAATCAGCACACCAGCCGGGCCGGAAGCCACAACTGTATCCCAAACGTTGGTACCGAGAACCGTATCAGTCAGGAAGTTTTCGCTGAATGGACTGGCGGTGTTGGAAATGGCGAAGTTAGAATAAACCACCGCCTGATTGAGCGTGGCCGCATTGTTCGCCTGCATGCCCAGATACACACTGAAGGTGCTGCTTCCTGCAAAGTAGCCAGCATTGTAGGGGGGAATTACAAAGCTGCTGGTATTGCCATCCGGCGCAATCAGCGTGACGTCAGTGTCGGACGTGAACTTGATGGTCCATGTTCCAAGAGCGGTCAACGGGTTGGTGACGCTGCCCAAATTGCCGGTTTCATTAGTAATGTTGTACACACCGGGAGATAGTGTAACAGTGATCGGCCCACCAGGCAGACTTCCAACAGGTTCGGAGTAAATATAATTATTGGTGGTAGTTGAAGTCGTCCTAGTCTCGCGTCCGCCGCTATACATTGCCTGTTGATTAGCTTCGTTGACCTTGTATTGGAAATGCATGGTGGCATTCGTTGAACCTTGTTGAATATAAATGACGACGCAGTTGGTTTCATTCCAGTCAGGAGCCTTAGTCTCATTATAATCTAGGTTCGGAACCAGGAACAAATACGCTTCACAGCCGTAAGTTGCCGGGGCGTTCGGGAAGCTTTTGATGGTGAAGGAATAGGTGACGGGATTGGCCACGGTGGCTTGCCCCACCCACGAATTTCCGGTGCTTTGTATCAACTTGGCCGACTGGCGGTCAGATAGACCGGCGGTGCTCGCAAACACATTCAGGCCCTGCGTGGCCTTGGTTGGGACGCTAAGGGTCGGCGGCGCCACTGGCACAATTCGCGCAATCACTTTGACATTTGCCATCCAGAAACTCATGGTGCCGGAGGTTCCAGCGGGATTCCACTGGTAGTAGGAAACGCTGTGAGCTACGCTAATATTGGCTTGGCTGGCAGAGATGGGAATTGACAGATGGTGCCAATTACCGTCCGCAAGAGCTGAAGAAGCCGTGTCAAACGATACATTAGTTATCTGTTGGAAACTATAGCCGCCGGCGCTCTTATCAAAGCCGATATTCAAATGGGCAGCACTGGTCGGCGTCATGGTCGAAGTTACGTCATACTTGATGTCCATTTCGATAGACGCGTATTGACTCCCGTCGAATGTGAGAGCTCCCCACCAACTGCCCGGTGAAGCAATGTTATAGTTGTCCATGCCGCCAGAATCCCCAGTCCAATCGCCGTAATTATATACTGAACCAAGAGTATCTCCACTCGGAGGAGGAGTCAAGGGATCCCAGGCAATACCTTTGAAGGCGGGGCCCCACATGTTTTGCCAAGTGCCATCAGGATTTGAGATGCTGGCTTCGGTGCCTTGGGGGCCGATGATTATATCGGAGGCGCCGTAGCAAAGACTGCTGGAGGCGGCCATGGCCAAGCATGCAATGACTGAATGCACCCAACTATGCATTTTTGATTTATTTTTCATATTATATAGGTTTTAGGTTGTGGTTTTTTGTACTAAGTGATTTTCAGCTCGTGGGCTGACCGTTTGTTTTCTTTAATTTTGAGTTTGGTTTGGTTGGTTGCGCGTTTGGTTTTAAAGTAGGAACTGGCTGCGGCTTTGGTTTGTAAGGTTCGTAAAATTCATGGCCTTCCCGACCCCATTTCTGCAATGTCCGCTCCTCCGCTCATCTGAACGAAAGAAAAAAAATCTAAACAATCACTCATAAGAGGTTTTTTTGTCAAAAAAGTTATACTAAGATAATACAACACCCGTCAAAATTGTCATGTCACCTAAACTGGGGACAAATCCTGGTGGAATTAGGATGATTAATCACCCGGCGCCACCGTCCACATTCCCCGTGCATTCTGAAGTCTGATTGCTAACATGGGACCCGGCGCGCTGCCGATCGTGTCTTCGTATTTTAACGTTTCCACGTGGCCATCATGAAAACCGTAGTTAAACCGGTTATTGTGAGCCTTGTACAACAGTTGCCCTTCGTTGTAGCCGTTGCCTTTCAGTGTCGTCGCATCGGTTGGGGCTGCCAAGTCAGTTTGATAGAGGTTGCCATTGGCCCCTCCATTCGAGGTTTGCGGGCCGAAACAACAACAAGGCCAGATGTTCCCCATAGCGCCCTGGCTGCTGGCCACTTCGCACAGCAGGATGGTTCCGGCTGGATCGCGAACCACCGAAGTTGGATAACCCTTTGCCCCCCAATCGGGGGTCGCATCACTCGAGGACCAGTAAATTCCGACACCATGGCGGCCCAACACGTTTAAATCCGGCAGGGGATACGTCCCCTTCTGAGGGTCAACTTGGTAATCCACCGACCAAGCGGTACCGGCGCTGACCATGGCATAGCTTCTGATAGAAAACTGAAGATTGCCACCCGGATCATACATCCAGTCAATTTTTTGAAAAGTGTCGGCCGGACAGGCAAAAATCTTGAGGCCGGTGGCCCAGCCCAACGCCGCACCATCTGCCGGATCTTCCGCATAGATGCCATGTTTTGCCTGATCCAGAGACAAACTACTGCTGCCGCCGACGTAGGGGTAAATCCAACTGTCCCAAGAAAGCACGCCATCTGAGGCTTGATAACCTGCTGCCGGGAACGTTTCCGAGTTGTCGCCAGCGAACAAATTAATGCCCAAGTCAAGTTGCTTCATTTGGTTCATGCACTGCATCCGTACCGCCCGGGACTTGGCTTTGGCCAGCGCCGGAAGCAGAATTGCCGCGAGAATGGCAATAATGGCAATGACCACCAGGAGTTCGATCAAGGTGAATCCCCGTTGGGGAGCCGGTTGCGTGGTCTTGCGTCCGGCAAACCATTTTTTGGAATTGGAGATGGAAACCATCATTGGAACCATACCTTATTTTGTTGGATTGTCCACCAGAACAATAAGTCCCCTGCCGTTAAAGACGTATTTCTTTCCTGACGGCGGGGGCGGGACCTGGACACCGGCGAAGGCGGCCACTTCCTCAACACTGGTGGGGTTGCGGTGATTTTGGATTCTATATTGGATCACGGAGCGGTTCAATTGCTGCAAGACGGGCAGTCCTTTGTCGGCCGCCGCCATTGCCGCCGGCGCGGGGGGTGGGGTATACGCCGGATGGCTGGGTGCGGTTGCCGCCGCTGTCTCCTGGGTGGCGGTTTCCTGCGGCGCAGCCGTGGTGGCCGAAGGCGCGGCGCTTTCTTTCTTCCCGCAGCCGGTGGCAAACATTGCAACTCCCCAAATGAGCGCCAGATACAAACCTTTCTGGTGCGTCAACTGGTGCCACACAATCCGCACGGAACCCGAAAACGTTTTCATATCAAAGTGGTGTGAACTGGTATATGAAAGAAACTAACCCATAACCTCCCCCAGGGCAAAGTCATTTAAATAGGGGACAAGCGGTTTCCGCCAATTTCCATAGATTGCTCCGCACAACCAACCAATTATTGCCATGCACCTCAAGTTTTTGCTCCCAATGCTTGCCGCCGCTTTCACCGTGTTGCCCGTGTGGTTTGCCGCCGCGCAGCCCGCACCCGGCCCGGCCGGCACCAACGACACCCCGCCCTGGTATGACATCCGGCAGCTCGGGGTCGAAGGCCGCGGCTGGAATGACACCCGGGATTTTTATGATCGCCTGCCCGCCCGGGCCGAAGGCTTGGTGCGCAAACCCGTCTGGGAGTTGAGCCGCAACTCCGCTGGCATGTGCGTCCGCTTCGTCACCGATGCCACGGCGATCCGCGCGCGCTGGGCATTGACCGAGTCCTGGCTTTACCTGCCGAACATGACGGCCATCGGCAAAAGCGGACTCGATTTGTACGTGAAGACAGACAAAGGCTGGCATTGGCTCGCTGTGGGCCAGCCCACGGCGCAGACCAATGAGGTGACACTTGTTGAAAATCTCCTGCCGGGCAAACGCGAATACCTCCTTTACCTGCCACTCTACAATGGCACGAAATTTGTCGAACTCGGAATCCCACCGGGCGCGACCATTGAAAAAGCCGGGCCCTGGGGACCGGGCACCCGCAAGCCAATTGTTTTTTATGGCACTTCCATCCTGCAGGGACTTTCCGCCTCGCGTCCCGGCATGGTGCACAGCGCGATTCTCGGTCGCCGTTTCAACTGGCCGACCATCAACCTCGGCTTTTCCGGCAACGGAAAAATGGAACCCGAGATGGCCGGCCTGCTCGCCGAACTCGATCCGTCCGTCTATGTCCTCGATTGCCTGCCCAACCTGGTCGCCGGTGAAATCAAGGAGCGCGTTGAGCCTTGTGTCCGCAAACTCCGCGCGGCGCACCCGGACACGCCCATCGTGCTCGTGGAAGACCGCACCCTGCAGGATTCGTTCCTGATTGCCGGACGCATGGAATATTATCACCTCAAAGACCGCGCCGAGCTAAAAGCCGCTTACGAGCGATTGAAAAAATCCGGCGTAAAAAATCTTTACTACATTCCGGGCGAACATTTGTTTGGCGACGACGGTGAAGGCAGTGTGGATGCTTCACACCCCACCGATCTCGGTTTCATGCGCCAGGCCGACATTTTTGCCGGGGTGCTCGGTCCGTTGTTGACGCCGAAGAAATAACAACCTGTCCACGTTCAGCCCATCCGTCGAACCAACCGTGTCTTCTGCTTCACCGGATGGCGGGCCGACCTGTCGTGGTCCGTTTACGATCATGACCGTCCTGTTTTTCATGTGGGGTTTCATGACGGTGTTCATGACATCCTGATTCCGCGGTTCAAGGAGGCCTTTACGCTGGATTATTTCCAGGCGATGCTGGTGCAATTGGTCTTCTGCGGGGCCTGCTTTGTCGGGTCGTTGTTGTATTTCGTAATTTCGGTTGCCACCGGCGACCCGATTGCGCGCATGGCCGTTGGGTTGTTTACCTCCGTCGGTTGGTCGAACACCTTCTTGCTGGCGATCGAGGGTGTCGGCAGCTACAAGAGCCAGGCCTCATCGTTGTTGGTCATGGCGATACTGGGCGGCGCCATCCTGCCGCCGATCCAGGGATTCGTGGCCGACCACCTTCGGTTGCAAGTGTTCTTCATCGTTCCGCTGGTGGCCTACGCCCATGTGGCCTTCTACGGTTGGAAAGGACACGAGATCGGACGCAACAAACCGGCAACCTGATTGGCGTGCCCGGTGGCTCATCACGGCAGGGAAACGGCGGAAATGAACAGGCTCCTTACTTGGAAGCCGCGCTTCGCCCGCGTTCATCGCGGGGCGCGAAGTGTCCATACTTGGCCACGGCCTGGGCACGGGAACGCACGTGAAGTTTCTCGTAAATGCGCCGGATGTAGGTGACCACGGTTGCCACGCTGATGCCGAGGTTGTCGGCGATTTCCTTGTATAAATAACCACACGCCAGCAATTCCAGCACTTCCCGTTCGCGCGGGGAAAGATTTACGGATGCGTCCGCCTGGGGCGCGGAGCGGAGAAAGGATTGCACCACTTTGCGGGCGATATTGCTGGTCATGGGCGACCCCCCCGCATGGACGTCTTTAAGGGCCGTGAGCAATTCATCGCGGGGCGTTTGCTTCAGGAGATAACCGCTCGCACCGACGGCCAGGGCATCGAATATATGATCGGTGTCCTCGTAAACGGTAAGCATCACGAATTGCGTGTCCGGCAACTGTGGCTTGAGCTGGCGCACACATTCAATCCCGTTCATGCCCGGCAGATTGATGTCCATCAGCACCACGCTTGGTTTTTCCAACTGCAACTTCATCAGCGCGCTCTCGGCGCTTCCATACT
Organism: Limisphaerales bacterium; assembly: GCA_003161635.1. Taxonomy (GTDB): domain Bacteria; phylum Verrucomicrobiota; class Verrucomicrobiia; order Limisphaerales; family UBA11358; genus UBA11358. The sequence continues at coordinate 12,914 of PMOA01000036.1, read as the reverse complement.
GGCTCACGCAGTGGAATCCGTGCGCATGCCGGATCCAGTCCGTAAGGATCTCCCGCGCCGGCCCGTCATCTTCAACGATCGAAACCGCAATACTCACTGCCTTTTCTTTTACATCCGATTTCATAAAGAGGGTTGTCGTCTGTTTAGACGACGCAGTTGCCGGGCCGCGCCCGACCATGGATTCAAACCATGCGTGCTCGCCGACATTATAAATTTTATTTGCATTCCTTGTCCAGCGGCGATGGATTTCGCCGCCGCTGGCACGCCCGGCCGCCGGGTCCGGAAACGCATCCCTAAATGTTGCTCCGCGCGATAAACATGCATACCCTGAGTCCTGTGCCGCGGCGATTCAAACTTTCAACCGATGCACACCGGCAAAGAAAAATTCCCGTCTGCGTTGGGATTGTCGCGGTGTGGTTGTGCGCCTTTCACCTTTTGGGGGCAACCAATTCGTCCGTGTCGGACTACTCGATTGATGTGTGGCAGACGGAGCAGGGACTGCCCCAGGACTCGGTCACTTCCGTGGTGCAAACCCGGGAGGGTTACCTGTGGTTGGGCACGTATAACGGGCTGGTGCGATTTGACGGCGTGCGGTTTAAAATTTTTGACACCAGCAACACGCCGGAATTCGGGGACAGCCGGATCACAAGTTTGTTTAAAGACGCGGACGGGGCCCTTTGGATCGGCCATGAAACCGGCGACCTCACGCAATTGCGGGCCGGCAAATTCAGTGTGGTAAATCTGGGAAACAACTGGCCGGGAGGGTCGATTTTCGCCATGGGAACCGATGTGGATGGGGTCCTCTGGATGCTCAGCAGGGAAGGAGCGCTTCTCTCTTTGCAGGGCGCAAAATTGGTTGCCCCGAACGTTGGTCCTGTGGAAAACGTGCCGTCGTTCGCCAAAGACAAGAACGGAGAATTGTGGGTGGTGCGGGGCAGTCTGCTGGGATCACTGAGAAAAGGCCGGCTGGTGCCGTGGGTGCCCCGGGTGCAACCGGATACCAGCGATGTGCAAAGGGCTTGTGCGAGCCGGGATGGAGGCCTTTGGCTCATGGGCTCCGGGCGGGTGAAAAAATTGATTGGCCAGGAAACCGTTGTTGATCGGGGACCGGCTCCCTGGGGCCAGGATTTAGTCACGGCATTGCTTGAAACAAAATCCGGCGATTTGCTCGTGGGAACCTTGCGGGAGGGACTCTTTTTGCTGTCGCCCGACGGAACCAACCTGCATTTCACGCGTCAAAATGGGTTGTCGCATGATTGGGTGCTTGACCTGTGTGAAGATCGCGAAAGGAACTTGTGGGTGGGAACCGGCGGCGGCGGTTTGGATGTCTTACGGCGGCGGAAAGTGGAAATGGTAAAGGCACCCGATGATTGGCAGGGACGGGCCATTCTGTCCGTTACGCCCAGTGCCGAAGGCGGACTTTGGGTGGGGACGGAGGGCGCGGGATTGTACCGGCTGGAGCAGGGGGAAGTGAAACCATTCACGGAAACGAATGGATTGGCAAATTATTTCATCTGGTCGCTGCTCGAAGATTACCGGCATGAACTCTGGGTGGGAACCTTTAGCGGTGGCTTGTTTGTCCACCATGAAGGAAAGTTCGAGTTTCCCAAGGGTTTGGAAGATCCGACGGCTATAGTCTTCGCCCTGTACCAGGATCGGCAGGGTGTCATGTGGGTGGGAACCCAATCAGGGCTGGCCCGATATTCCAATGGACAGTGCACCTGGTTCACCCGCAAGGATGGGCTGATATTGCCCGACGTGCGGATCATCACCGAGGATGAAACGGGCACCATCTGGTTTGGCATGTCGGGCGGAGGCTTGGGCCGGCTCAAGGATGGCAAGCTCACGCAGTTTCGCCGGCCGGCCGGATTGACCAATGATTTTGTGTGGTCGTTGTTGGCCGAAAAGGATGGCACGCTCTGGGTGGGAACCTTTGGCGGCGGCTTGTGCCGTTTGCGGGACGGACGATTCACAACCATTTCCATGCGGGAAGGGTTGCCGAACAATGTCATCTGCCATATCGCCGATGACGGGCAGGGGAATTTCTGGATCAGCTCCTACGGCGGAATCTTCCGGGTCCGCAAGGACGAATTGAACCGGTGTGCCGACGGCCAGTTGAAGGCGATAAATTGCCTGGTTTATGGGAAGGCCGAGGGATTGAGCACGCTGGAGTGTTCCGGCGGTTTTCAAGCGTCAGGCTGCCAGACACCCGACGGACAACTCTGGTTTCCCACCATCAAGGGACTGGCGGTGGTCAATCCGGCCAGCGTAAAAATCAATCCCTTCCCCCCACCGGTTTTGATCGAAGAAGTTACCGTGGATGACCAACTGGTGCCGCTGCCCGGGCCGGGCCTGTCCGCTCCCGCCGCCCGGCTGCAAATTCAGCCGGGAAAACATCGCTTTGAATTTCGGTACACCGGCCTCAGCCTCGTCGCGCCGGAAAAGGTGCGGTTCAAGTACCGCCTCGACGGATTGGAGTCGGATTGGGTGGATGTGGATGTCGGTGACCGGCGCGTGGCTTACTACAGCTATCTAAAACCGGGGGACTACACGTTTCGGGTCATTGCCTGCAACAATGACGGGGTTTGGAACGAAAGCGGGTCAGCGCTTGCGTTTACGGTGCTGCCCTGGTTCTGGCAAACGTGGTGGTTTGCCTGCGGGGCCGTGCTGGCCGGCATCGGCGTGGTCGGGGGCGCGGCGCGTTACATCACCCGCCGCCGGCTGCACAAAAAAATGGGACGTTTGGAACGGCAGCGCGCCCTGGAAAATGAACGGGCGCGCATTGCCAAGGACATTCACGACGATCTCGGCTCCAACCTGGCGCGCATCATGATGCTCAGCCAGTCCAACCGCGCCGAGGGGGAGGATTCGCAACAAATCGTGACGCGCCTGGGAAAGGTTTATCTTACCGCCCGCGAGTTGACGCGCACCATGGACGAGATTGTCTGGGCCGTCAGCCCGCACCACGACACGCTAGACAGTCTGGTAAACTATCTGGGCAAGTTTGCGCAGGATTTTTTGAACGTCGCCGGCATTCGCTGCCGGTTGGTGGTGCCCATTCAATTGCCCGCGTGGCCCCTCACCGCCGAAGTGCGCCACAGCCTTTTCCTGGCTTTCAAGGAAGCCCTGCACAATGTGGTCAAGCATGCTTCCGCCACCGAGGTGCGCGTTTCCCTCATCCTGGCGGAGTCCGGTTTCTCCGCTGCCATCGAGGATAACGGCATTGGCTTCGATCCCGCCGGCGTGGGCGTGGCCGCAACCACCAAGGATCCGCTGCGCATTGCCGGTGGCAATGGCCTGGCCAACATGCGCAAACGCATCGGGGGCATCGGCGGAGAATGCCAGGTGGACAGCGCGCCCGGCAAAGGGACCACGGTCAGGTTTATTGTCCGGGTGGAAAATTGATTGGCCGGGAAATTTTCGGAAGTGGAGCCAGCTGTCAGGATTGAACTGACGACCCACGGTTTACAAAACCGTTGCTCTACCGCTGAGGCAGGGCTGGCGCTGCCTTGTCGCGCTGAAGTGAAACGTAAGCGGACGTGCCGCCCAAACTTCCACAGAACGAGCGGAGTGATGTTCTTGAGTGCGTATCCCCATGGTTCCGCCAGCATCGCTGCGCTGGCGGGCGGTGAGCATTGGGCAAACCGGCAGGTTTGCCCGACCATCGTTGGGAGCAGTGGCAAAATGCGCCCAACACAAAACGGCGATAAGCTGTGCCTTGACACGAGGGGTTTCATGGTTATCCTCGCATGCTCCGGTTTTTCTGCCGGAAGGAAGCCGAATTAATTTATGAAACGCCAGTATCAACCATCGAAAATCCGCCGCAAACGGCAGCACGGATTTCTTAACCGCAATTCGAGCAAGAGCGGCAAAGCCACGCTGGCCAATCGCCGCCGCGTGGGACGCAAACGCCTGACGCCGGTTTAAACCCGCCGCTCATGCCCGCCCAGTCCCCAGACGCTCCCGCCAGGCGGGACCAGACGCTCCCGCCAGGCGGGACCCGACGCCTGCGTTTGGGCCGCGACTTGCGACTTGGGCAAAACCGGGATTTCGCGCGCGTGCGGCAGCAGGGCGAACGCCTGGCGCTGGGCTGTCTCATCGCCAACTGGCACCGCCTGCCGGACGGCGCGTCGCCGAAGCTCGGCGTCGTCACGAGCAAACGCATCGGCAACGCGGTCGCCCGCAGCCGCGCGCGGCGCCTGCTCCGCGAAAGTTTCCGCCAGCATCAACATGAATTCTCACAACCGGTGGAACTTGTCCTCGTCGCGCGCAATTCGATTGCCGGGCGCGATTTTGCGGAGGTGGAAAAGGATTTACTGGCCGTGCTGAACCGCGCGGGCTTGTTAAAGAACTAAAATGAGAGATGTCTGCCAAACTGGCGTAGCGGCTTTCGGCAGAAAGCCGCATCCTCTGATTTTTCAAAAGAAGTCCGGCGGTCTGCCGACCGCCGCTACGATTTTGATTTTCGCCATCCGCGTCTACCGCTGGACGATTTCACCCGCGCAGGCATTTTTGTTTGGTCCGGCCGGCGGCTGCCGTTTCACGCCGACGTGCTCGCAATATGCGATGGACGCGATCCGCGCGCAGGGCGCCATTGCCGGCGGGTGGCTGGCCGCAAAGCGGATTTGCCGCTGCCATCCGTGGGGCCGCTGCGAACACGATCCGGTGCCTGAAAAGGAGTTCGGAACTTAATTTATCATGGATCGCACCGGCATCATCGTCGTCTCGCTCTGCGCCATCCTGCTCGTCTACTGGTTTGTCGGGCAGCAAAAGTATGCGCAGCAGCAGGCGCGCTATGCCGCGACCAATCAAATGGCCAAAGCGCAAAGCCAGTTCGCAGCAACCAATTCAAACGCGGTTTTGCCAGCGTTAAATGCGACCACCACGGCGACCACCACGGCGGCGCCCCCCGTTTTCGACACCAACGCGCCGGAAGAATTGCTGGTCATCACCAATGTCCGCGCCCGTTACACGTTCACTTCGCGCGGCGGCGGGTTGAAATCGGTGGAATTGCTGGATTATCCCGAAACCGTCTCGCCGCGCTGGAAAAAGAAAGTGGCGAAGGACGGCGTGGCAACGCTGAACCTGCGCGCGCCGGTGCCGGTGCTGGCGATTTTGGGGGATGCCAGCCTGGTCGGCGACGGCAATTTTACTTTGACCCATACCACCAACGGCGTTCACGCGGAAAAATCCCTTGTGAACGGCCTGCGGCTCTCGAAAGAATTCCAGCTCAGCTCGAATTACCTCGTGAACGCGAGCGTGCGGCTGGAAAACGTTTCGGACCAACCGTTCACGCTGCCCGCGCAGGAATGGGTCGTGGGCACGGCGGCGGCAATGGGCCCGGATGACGGCGGCATGAACGATGGCGCGATGTGGTTCGACGGTAAAAGTGTGCAGGATCAATTAGTGGGATGGTTTTCGGGCGGGGGATTTGCCTGTATCCGCAGCGCGCCGCGTTCGGAATATCTGGCCGGTTCGAACAACGTCGTTTGGGTGGCGGCACACAATCAATTTTTTGCGCTGATGGCGATGCCGAAGGAACCCGGAGCGCAAATCGTCGCGCGCCTGGTGAATTTGCCGCCGTTCCCGAACGTCGAGCCAATGCCAGGCGCACCGGCACCGCAAGGCATTCAGACTGCGCTCGTTTATCCAACGGCAACACTCGCGGCGCATCAGGCAGTCGAACGGCAAATCGTCCTCTTCGTCGGACCGAAGGAATATCGCCTGTTGGCACGCATCGGGGAAGAGTTTCAAAACCAGGCCGACCTCGTGATGAATTTCGGGAAATATTTGGGATTTTTTGCGAAGGCGCTGTTGCTGGCGATGAACTGGGTGCACGACGTGACCCGGCTGGGTTACGGCTGGACGATTGTGTTGATTACCGTAATCATCAAAGTGTTGTTCTGGCCGTTGACGGCGGCGAGCACGCGTTCGATGAAACGGATGCAGGTGCTCGCGCCGGAAATGAAGGCGCTCAAGGAAAAATACAAGGACGACATGCAAAAGTTCACACAAAAGCAGTGGGAACTTTATCGCAAGCACAAGGTCAGCCCGATGAGCGGCTGTCTGCCGATGGCCATTCAAATGCCGGTGTTCATCGGCTTTTTCACGATGATTCGGAGCGCCATTGAGCTGCGCGGCGCGCGTTTCCTGTGGATCGCGGATTTGTCGAAGCCGGACACGTTGTGCATGATTCCGGGAACCAATTTTCCGTTCAACCTGCTTCCGCTGCTGATGGGGGGATCCATGTTGTGGCAATCGCATCTGACCCCGCCATCGCCGGGCATGGACCCCGCCCAGGCGAAAATCATGCGCTACATGCCGTTGATGTTTCTGGTGTTTCTTTACAACTACTCATCCGGCCTGGCGCTGTATTGGACGGTCAACAACGTGCTGACCGTGGTGCAAACGAAACTCACGAAAATGAGTCAGGCTCCGGCTTCACCCGTCGTCGCTTCAGTCTTGACGCCGGCGTCAAAAAAGAAAAAATAAAAAGAAAACTGAACCGGTAACTTTCAACCCTCAACTCTCAACCCACCGATGCCCGCTCAACCGAAAGAAACCCTGGAAAAAATTCTCGCGTCACTCGGCTTTCAAACCACGGTCGAGGAACATAAACTGGAGGAGGGTGTTTTGCTCGACGTGAAGACGGACGACGCCGGCCGGCTCATCGGCCGTCAGGGTCAGACGCTTTCCGACCTGCAATACATCACCAACCGGCTCCTCTTTCAGCAGGATGCCAGCACGCCGAAGGTCATGGTGGACGTGGGCGGCTACCGCGCACAGGCGCGCGAGGCCCTGGTGAAAAAAGCCAAAGACGCCGCCGAAAAAGTCCGGCGCTGGGGTGACACGGTGGAACTGGAGCCGATGACGGCGTTTGACCGCCGGGTGGTGCATCAGGCGCTCAAAGACGATCCCGACGTGGAAACCCACAGTGTTGAGGTGGACGGCACGGACAAAAAAGCCATCCTGCTCCGGCCCAGACACTGACAACCGCGTTTCGGAGGGACGAGCTACGCGAGTCCTTCAATTTCTCCCCTTTTCAAAAAAAGAGCGCGGACCCACTGTCCGCGCTCCAAATCATTTGGGGACCCGTGTAACCTGTCCCTCCGGCTATTGGTCAACGATGTTCAGCTTATAAATCGGCGAAACAGCGCTGCTGGGCTTGGGTGCGGTGCCGAGGTTGTTGTATTTGTAATCGAACTTGAAGCGATAGTTGATGGAGTTGGCTCCCGGCGGCACCGGCACGAAGCCTTCCCAACGATTTTGCACCAGCGGCACGGGACGCAGAGGATACGGTTCGCCGTTGGCGATGACGTAAGGTTGAATGGTTTCCCAACGCAGCGACTGTTGCTGGGAATTAAAAGCGACTTCAACCGGGTAAAGGTTGTTTGCATTGCGCGATTGTTGCAGCGGCGTCAAGCGCGTGAACATCCCGGCGCAACCGGTCAGCAACAACACCGATAGAACTGGCAGAAATTTTTTCCACATAATGTGGGAGCATTACATAAAGGCCGCCGGCTTGTAAAGCCGGATTTCAACGCTTGAAGTGCGGCTCATTTCCCGATAAAAGTCCCTCCTTTATGAATTCCTCAAACCAAACCGCACCGGTTTCCAGTAATTATCGGTGGGTCATCTGCGGCCTGTTGTTTTTTGCCACCACCTTCAACTACATGGACCGGCAGGTCATCAGCTACCTGAAGGAGTTCTTCTGCACACCGGTGGAGCAGGGTGGGTTTGGCTGGTCCAACACGGACTTCGCCTATTTGACTTCTTTTTTCACGGGAGTCTATGCCGGAATGACGGTTCTGGTTGGATGGGTTATTGATAAAATCGGAACCAAGCTGGGACTGGCACTTTCGCTCATCATCTGGTCGATATTTGGGATTCTCAACGCCTTTGTTGGACGGTTGGTGATGATGCACGTTTTGGTGCGCAGCGCGTTCGGCGTCGGTGAAGCCGGCAATTTCCCCGCGTCCATCAAAACGGTTGCCGAATGGTTTCCCAAGCGGGAACGGGCCCTGGCCACGGGCATCTTCAACAGCGGCTCGAACTTCGGCGCCATGGTTGCCGCCCTCTTTGTTCCCTGGTGCATGATCTATTTCGGCGACCAGAAGGGATGGAAGATGGCTTTCATTCTCACCGGCGCTTCCGGTTTTCTTTGGCTGATTTTCTGGTTCTGGCTCTACGAGACGCCGGCCGGACAGAAACGGGTGTCCCAGGCCGAACTTGATTACATCCGCATTGACGATGAACCTGCTGCCAGCGATGCCAATGGCGACAAGGGGAAGGTTTCGTGGGGCAGGCTCTTTGGCTACCGGCAGACCTGGGCATTCGTCACCGGCAAGTTCATGACCGATGGCGTCTGGTGGTTCTATCTGTTCTGGCTGCCGGACTATTTNNATCTATGGCGGCAGTATTCCCATGACGCTCATAAAAAAGGGGATGCAGGTTTACAAGGCGCGCATGACCGCCATGTTTATCATCGCCGTGTTCCCGTTGACCGTATTGACCACCCAATATTTTGGCAACGTCGAGCATTTCGGGAAGATGGCCTCCGTGCTGGCGGTCGCCGTGATCTGCATTGGTGCCGCGGCACACCAGGCGTGGTCCGCGAACCTTTTCACCACGGTTTCCGACATGTTTCCGAAGAAAACCGTGGCTTCGGTCATCGGCATCGGCACCACGGCGGGCGGCATTGGCGGCGTGATCATCCAGATGCTGGCGGGCAGACTTACGGATGCCTTCAAGGAAACCCCGCAGACCGCCTATCTCATCATGTTCATCATCTGCGCCTTGAGCTATCTGATAGCGTGGAGCCTTATGAAAACGCTGGTGCCCAGACACAAACCGATCACCGATTTGTAAACGCATCGCCTAAACTCGCCGCAGCCAAAATCGAGGAAAAAGCCCCGGCCTGAAGCCGGCGTTAAATTGAAAATCAAAAAGCCCGTTGAGGCGGAAATACCTCAACGGGCTTTGATTTTTCAAGCTCGGTTACACCGTGTAGGTGCCGCTGGCGACCCGGCCGCCGTGGCCGGTCCAGTTGGTGTGGAAGAATTCGCCNNTTCGCCGGCAACCGTTCGCTGCGGTAGGCATCGTAAAACGCCAGCGCCGTGCTGAACGCCGGGACCGGGATCCCCTTCTTCGCCGCCATGGCCACCACATTGCGCCATGAACGCTGGCAGTCCTTGATCGCTTTCCGGAAGAACGGATCGAGCATCAGGTTCGACAGCTTGGCGTTCTTGTCGAATGCCTCTTTGATTTTGCCGAGGAACGCGCTGCGGATGATGCAGCCGCCGCGCCACATGAGCGCGATGCCGCCGTAGTTCAGATTCCATTTGTGTTCCGCCGCCGCCGCGCGCATGAGCATGTAACCTTGGGCGTAGCTGACAATTTTCGACGCGTAAAGCGCCTGGCGGATGGCCTCGATGAATTTCTTGTGGTCGCCCTTGATGATGGGCTTCGGCCCTTTCAATTTCTTGGCCGCGACGACGCGTTCTTCTTTCATGGCCGAGACGCAGCGCGCGTAGACCGCTTCTGCCATCAGAGTAATGGGAATGCCGAGTTCCTGCGAAGAAATCACCGTCCACTTGCCGGTGCCTTTCTGCCCGGCGGTGTCGAGAATCTTGTCCACCAGTGCCGATCCATCGGCATCTTTGAAAGCGAGGATGTCGCGGCTGATTTCGATGAGATAGGAGTTTAATTCGCCTTTGTTCCATTCGACAAAAACTTCGTGCATCTGGTCGGGCGTCATGCCCAGGCCGGTTTTCATCAGGTTGTAGGCTTCGCAAATCAACTGCATATCGCCGTACTCGATGCCGTTGTGGACCATTTTCACGTAATGGCCCGCGCCGCCTTCGCCCACCCAGTCGCAGCAGGGCGTGCCGTCGTCCACCTTGGCGGCGATGCCCTGGAAAATCGGTTTGACGTGCGGCCACGCGGCGGGCGAACCGCCGGGCATGATGCTCGGCCCGCGCCGCGCGCCTTCCTCGCCGCCGCTCACGCCGGTGCCGATGTAAAGCAAACCCTTGCTCTCGACGTATTTCGCGCGGCGGATGGTGTCCTCGAAGAGCGAGTTGCCGCCGTCAATGATGATGTCGCCGGGTTCGAGCACGGGCAGCAGGTGCTCGATGAATTCGTCCACCGGCTTGCCGGCCTTGACCATGAGCATGACGCGGCGGGGTTTCTTGAGCTGCGCGACCATTTCCGGGATCGAATGCGCGCCAAGCACCTTGGTGCCCTTGGCTTCGTTGGCGAGAAAATGGTCCACCTTCTCCACCGTGCGGTTGTAGGCCACGACGGTGAAGCCGTGGTCGTTCATGTTCAGAATGAGGTTCTGGCCCATGACGGCCAGTCCGATTAATGCAATGTCAGCTTTTGGTTCCATAAATTATTTTTGAATGACGGAAAAACAAGGCAAGAATATGTCAGATGCCTTCGTTCAAGGAAAGAATGATTTCGGGCCGACCGGCAAGCGGCAGGCCGGCCCTACCACGGTAGGGCGGTGCTGTGAACGTGCTCACCACATCGCTGACACTTTAAGGTGCGAACACCAACAGCCCCAACCAGAACAAACAGGTTTCAAGTTTGTTATCAAAGGCCCGCAAGAGCGCATGCCTAGGGTCTTTGATAACGAACTTGAAACCTCCCAACGATGTTTTCGTGCCCGTAAACTCGGAAGAACTCAAATCAAAAAGTGTAAGCTATGTTATGAGACCGTGCCCTGCCGCACCGCCTTCGTTGGATTGGCAGGTTGCGATGCTCCATAAGACCAAATCGAGAGGAGAGAGGTGCCTCCGCATTGCAGGAATTTTGTTGATGAAGAATGGCTGCGCGGCAACGCAGCCCTATCGCGGCGTGGCAGCGCGCCGTCCCCGCCAACTTCGGTTTTCGGGTTAAACCCCGCTGAACGCGGCGAACCCGCCGTCAATCGGCAGCACAATGCCGGTCACAAAACCGGCGCCTTCGTCCGACACGAGCCACAGCAGCGCGCCGGTCAAATCGTCCGGCGAGCCAAACTTTCCCATGGGCGTGTGTGCGAGGATGGTGTTGGCGCGTGGAGTCAATGAGCCATCCGGCTTGGTCAACAAGGCGCGATTCTGGTCCGTGACGAAAAAGCCGGGCGCGATGGCGTTGACACGGACGCCGACCTTCGAAAAATGCACCGCCAGCCATAGTGTAAAGTTGCTGACCGCCGCCTTCGCCCCGCTGTAGGCGGGAATCTTGGTCAACGGGCGGAACGAGTTCATCGAGGAGATGTTGATGACGACGCCCTTGCCCTTGCCGGCCATTTCGCGGGTGAACGCCTGGGTCGGCAGCAATGTGCCAAGGAAGTTCAGATTGAACACAAATTCAATGCCTTTCGGGTCGAGATCGTAGAACGTTATCAGTTCCTTGGCAGCGCCGGAGATGTCTTCCTTGCGCAGGTATTCGAGACTGGTCGTGCCCTTGGGATGGTTGCCGCCGGCGCCGTTGATGAGGATGTCCACCGGGCCGAGTTCCTTTTTCACCTTGTCGTTGGCCGCGTCGAGGCTGGCCTTCTCCAGCACGTTGCACGCGACGCTGATGGCCACACCGCCTTCCTTGCGGATTTGCGCCGCCACGGTTTCCGCGGCTTCCTGTTTCAAATCCGCCACGGCGATTTTTGCGCCGCACGCCGCCAGCGCCCGCGACATCGTGCTGCACAAAACCCCGCCGCCGCCCGTCACGAGCGCCACCTTGTCCTTCAAATTTACTTTAAATGGAATGTTCATCCTTTTTTCCCTCTATGCTTGGTTTGTTCTGTTTGTTTGGTTAGTCCTTAAATCGTCCCCGATACGCCCACAGCCCGAGGGCGGGGTTCGAAATGTAAAAGATTTTCTCGCCGTCAGGCATCGTATTCCAGCCGTCCTTGAGTTTGGCGGGATCATAACGCTGCGTCATTGGTTTCAGGTCGGCGTATTTGAAGTTGACGCTTTCGATTTCCTGCCGCGTGAGCTGGCCGGGGCAATACGTGATGTTGAACCGGCCTTCCGACGAGCCGTGGATGAAATGCGCCGCCGCGCTGAGATTGTTTTGCAATTCAACGTTAGCCTTGACTGCCGCCAAGGTTGCCGGCGTGCCGCGATAGCCGTACTTGCGGATGAGCCGGTCAATCTCCTTGTCCTCGCCGAACTCCTTCAGGCCGGGCGCGAGCACGATCAACTCGCCGCCGTCCGCCATGGCCATGCGCGTGCGATAGATGCTCTTGTTGCCCAGCCACGTGCTCTTGAACTCGGACGGATCCAGATAAACGACCACCTTTTTGAGCGGCGCGTCGAGCATCTCGAAATTAACCTTGAGCGATAGCGCAGACGCTTTGTCAAAACCGGAAATGTCATCGCTGATGTAAAGGCCGCGCACGCACAGCTTGCCGTCGTTGGCGCGTCCCACCACCGTGTGCACATAGACGATGGGCAGGTGCTTGGTAAAATGTTCAGAGGCGTAGTTGAGAATGCGCCGCACCGGCGTGTCCGAGCGCCCCATCATCCTTTCCATGCCGTAAGCCGCACCGACAAAATGGCTCTTGTTGATGCCTTCCTGACCGCCCGTGCCGACGAAGATGTTCTTGTTATAATTGGCCATCCCGATGACTTCATGCGGAACGACCTGTCCGACGGACAAAATCAAATCGTGTTTGCCGGTCCAGATGAGATTGGCCAGTTGCGCCGGCCAGGGAAAATCCACCGCGCCGCCGGACACCTGCTTCACGAAATCTCCCGGCACTTCGCCGACGGTGGTGATGCCCGTGCGCCAGTTATGCACCCGGAACAAGCGCTCCGGCACACCGGCGAACATCTCGGCAATTTGCGCCGGGGTCATGGGCGTATGCGTGCCCAACGCGGGCAAAACGTCGGTCAAACGCTCTCCATAGTAATCGTAAATGAGTTTCG
>PMOA01000066.1 GCA_003161635.1 Limisphaerales bacterium | reverse complement strand
CTGTCACCGTTTCATGCGACTACTCTGGACCGGTAAATCAGAGTAAATTCATGCATGTTCACATTCGTAAATCAACCGGGACTTGAAATGGAGCGGCAAGGTCAGTTACGTTGCTTGCTGGTTGCCGGTTAAAGTGACAAAATTATCGCGACAGAGCTTAAAATAAATTTATCAGGGATTGGCCACTTGATTTTGCGTCAATGCCTGTAACCAAACACTGCAATACCATTATGATTATTTGATTCGATCATTTGCTTCCAACCATGTGTCGTTCTGCTATCTCCAAGCCCTGTTGCTCGAACAAATAATTTCAACCCGACAAACCCAACCAACCCAACCAATGAAAACAAAACAAATCTTTGCGGTTTTAACCATCCTGTCCATCGTGCTTTTCGCTTCGATGAGCCGCGCGGCAGATATCATTGCTACCAACAGCGGTAACTGGTCCGACGTTACTATTTGGGACAGCGGAACCGTGCCGGGAGCAACCGACGATGTAGATGTCCCGTTTGGCATCAACGTTACTGTGGATACAAATGTGACGATTCAATTTATTTACGACTCTGGAACGGTAACCATGGCGGCGAATTCCTCTCTAAACTTGACCGAAGATGCAGCGATTGATACGCATACAACCTTAGTTACCACGGCACCCGGCAACACCGTCATTTATTCAGCCAACCCTTTCGGTGCCAAGCAATGCAATTATTACAATCTCGTGCTTGTCCAAACCAATTATGTTAACCCATTAGCGCCGTATGGCTCCCCATGGGCAGACTTTAACAACTTCTCCAGTGCCGCTGGGCCTACGCCCATGACTATTGCCGGCAACATGACTTTGATGGGAGCTGTCAAAGTTCAACAAGGAAACGGAGGAGCACCGATTACCATCAATGGCAATCTGATCATTGGCTCAGGCTGCGCCTGGGATTGCTCTGGGGACGTTTTAACGGTGGGGGGTAATGTTTATGTTTATGGTTTGTTGGAGGATTTGAACGGCGCGCTGGGTACCAACCACATTGACGGCAACGTAATCGTCGCCGGCCCCAGCACCAGTGTAAAGACTTGGTCTGGCGGCGTCTATACGAATGGTTGGTATGTGTCAGACGTAACGACGTGGGGTATCGACGGGAGTCTTACAAATAATGGATCTATATTTGGCGCGGGATATGGCAGCATCTCTTTTGACGGCACGGGCATCATCACCGGCAGCAATTCGCTGACGATCCCGACCATAACGGTCAATGGAACCTATACCATCGGCACCACGATAACCCTCACCACCAACACGCCGACACTACATGGAACACTGGTATTCGACCTTGCCAAAACCAACCAGATTGTTCTCAAGGCCGGGACGAATTGGTTATTCTATAGCGGAATATTGAATGTTATCAACTCTGGTCCTGCGCCGGTGTTGGGCAACAGCTATAAATATTTTAGTGCTACGAATTATGGCGGCGCGTTCGCTTCCACTAGTTTTCCGAGCCTTTCTCCCGGCCTCATCTGGGTTGATAATCTGCTTTCGAGTGGATCAATTGCCGTTGCCAACGGTGGCGCTGGTTCCCCAATCATTACTTTGTCCCAAAGCGGCGGGCTGCTGACCTTGTCTTGGGACAGCACCACTTTCCCGGGTTATAGCGTTCTGGCTCTGACAAACAGTGCGGGTGTTATAACCAATCTCTCCCACTCATGGCTCCCAACAGGCAGCGGCACGAACAGTCCGTTTACTATCGCGATAAACCCGGCCAATCCGGCGGTATTCTTCCGCTTGTCTAATCCTTGATGATCTAGGACTAGTGTAACATCTGGGTTGTGGTGACTACGGCCTTTCCTCGCGGAAAGGCCGTAGTTGTTGAAATCGTTCAAAACCGGCATCGAAGCATCAAAGTGTCGCAGGCATTGACCGCTGCAACATCCAACGTCGAATGGGCCGCCTGAAGGCGGGACACCGAACGCTGAATCCCGAAGAACACGGGACGGCGGCTGAAAGCCGCATCGAATTTCAGAGAAAAAAGCCGGCGTGACAAGCCTTGAGCGACATCAATCCTTGCGCGGCGGTCCCGGCTGGCTGGGACGTTCCGGCAAAATTAAACCGGGCAGGGGAGAAAGGAGTCAATTCATCCCGTGCTTGCCAAGCGGACGGCGATGGCGGTATTGACTGGGTGGCAAAAAATGAAAAAAACCGTCTTTACCATTCTCGGCACAGCCTTGCTCTGTCTCCAACACGCCAACGCCCAGCCAACCGCCCGGACCAATGACTACCATCGCTGGTGGCAGGACCGGCCCTTCGGCCCGCCTTTCACCAGTTCCCAGACGAACCAACTTCCCCTGATCCGGGTGCAAGGGAACAAATTTGTCGATCCGGACGGCAAAGCCGTCCTGTTCCGGGGCCTGTCAATTTCCGATCCCGACAAGCTCGAACATCAGGGGCACTGGAACAAAAACCATTTTGAGAAGGTGAAGGAAATGGGCGCCACCCTCGTCCGCATCCCGGTTCATCCGGCGGCCTGGCGCGAGCGCACGCCGCGCGAGTATCTCAAACTGCTCGACCAGGCGGTGGATTGGTGCACGGAACTGAACCTGCGCATCATCATCGACTGGCACAGCATCGGCAACTTGCAGATGGAACTGTTCCAGGACCCCATGTACGACACCACGCAACCGGAGACGTTCGAATTCTGGCGGACGATGGCGCAACATTTCAAGGGGACCCACACCATTGCCTTTTATGAACTGTTCAATGAACCGACCCTCTACCGGGGCCAGTTGGGCAGCATGTCGTGGAGTGAATGGAAAAAGTTGAACGAGGACATGATCCGGCTGATTCGGGCGTTTGACACCGAAAAGATTCCCCTCGTGGCCGGTCTCGATTGGGCGTACGACCTGACTCCGCTCAACCTCGAGCCCCTCGAAGCGGAAGGCATCGGATATGTGACGCATCCCTATGCGAACAAGCGGTCGAAGCCCTGGGAACCGAAGTGGGAGGAGGATTTTGGGTTCGCCGCCGGCCGTTACCCGGTCATCGCGACCGAGTTTGGTTTTACCGTGCCCAAGGGAACCGCACTGAAGGATGACGACTACGGAAATCTCATCATCAATTATCTGGAAGGGAAGGGGATCAGTTGGATGGCCTGGTGTTTTGATCCCGAGTGGGGACCGAGCCTGTTGGCCTCATGGGATTATGATCTCACCGGGTCCGGCGAGTTTTTCAAACAGGCCATGCACCGGAAAGCCGGGAACTGAATTCAACTCCCCGGCCTGACTGGGGCGGGAAGAGCCGGATTTTCAGCATCAACTCCAGGGTGCGTGACGCGAATCCCTTTCCCTTTCAATTTCCAGTTGACAAATGTAATCACTGAAGTTACTTAATTTGCAGGTTATGAGAACCAGTTGTCGCTTTGCCATGGCGGTTCACGTGCTGGCCGTCCTCGCTTACAAGGAGGGCGACCGGGTCACGTCGGCCTTGCTGGCGGCCAGCGTCAACACCAACCCGGTCATTGTCCGGCGGCTCCTGCTGGCCTTGCAACGGGCCAAACTGGTGGAGACCGGCAAAGGGGCCGGGTCGGGTTCCCGTTTGAGCCGTTCGCCCGGGCACATCAATCTGGCCCAAGTTTATCGGGCAGTCGAGGATGTTGAACCTTTTGCCACGCCTTCGCGAAAACCCAACGCGGCGTGCCCGGTGGGCCACTGCATCCGGGAAACGCTGGACAAGGTTTTTGCGTCGGCCCAGGCCGCCCTGGAACGGGACCTGGAGAAGACCACCCTGGCCGGGGTGATCAGTGCGGTGAAGGCCTCGGGCGTCTGCGCCCGGAAAAAAGTTGATTGACGTTCTCTTTTTTTGGATTAATATGTAACTATAAATGTTACATAAAAGTGAAAGGTGCGGAATATGAAACTGAATGATACGAACCGGAACCGCGGAAACGCGGAAGCCGGAACCGGGTTCAAGGTCGGCTGCCGGGCCTCGTGCCGGAAGATTCTCGCGCGGGCCAAGGCGGCGATCTTCGCCGAATCCCAGCAGGCGCTCCAATCGCAGGAACGCCTGCTCCGGCTGGCGTTGAATGAAGCCGAGGCGGTGGCCTGGCAGACGGGGTATCCCCACCTCGTTTTCCCGGCGCTCGCTACGGAGAAAGTCCAGACGGTCATCGCTTGGGACCGGCAGCAGCAATCCGTGCGGCGTGCAAACCCGGTTTTGGTGCTGGCGGCCTGACGGGGATGTCGGCGCATTCCGACAATTGAAACAACCAGGAACTGAAATATGAAAGCGACCATTGAAATCAACGAAGCGAATTTTGAAACCGAAGTCCTGAAATCAGCGCAACCCGTCCTCGTGGACTTTTGGGCCGGGTGGTGCGGGCCGTGCAAAATGCTCGCGCCGGTGCTCGACGAAATCGCCGCCGAACAATCCGGTCGCGTGAAAGTTGCCAGGGTCAACGTGGACAACCATCCCGTGCTGGCGGAGCGCTTCGGCATCCAGGCGATTCCGACGTTGCTCTATTTCGCCGGCGGCGAAGTGCGTCATCAAACCGCGGGGGTCGTGGGTAAGAAGGCAATTATTTCCAAACTGGAAGCGCTGGCCGTGGCCGCCGGAGGCTCACACTCACTCATCCAAAAGAACTGAGGGAAACAAATGAAAACCACATTTCAGCGGACTTACCGGTCGAGGGCGACCAGCCTCACACCGTCCCGCATCCATTTGGCCCCGTCGCGTCTGGCGAAGCGAAGTCGTGCTTTGTCGTTGTCGGCGTCACCCACCGCCGGGGTCCGGCGGGCGAAACCGGCGGTCACGGAAAGCGAGCCGGTCCAGCCATGGCCGGTGGATTCGGCACGCGGCGACGCCTTGCAACTCTATCTCCGCGAGATCGGCCAGGTGCAATTGCTGACGCCCAAGGAGGAAATCGCGCTCGCCCGGCGAATCAAGCGGGGTGACAAAGCGGCGCGCGAACAGATGATCAAGGCCAACCTGCGGTTGGTGGTGAAAATCGCCCGCGACTATGACGGGCTGGGCCTGCCGCTGCTCGACCTCATCAATGAGGGCAACATCGGCCTGATGAAGGGGGTGGAACGGTTTGACCCCAGGAAGGGCGCGAAGCTCTCCACTTACGCCTCGTGGTGGATCAGGCAGAGCATCCTGCGGGCATTGGCGAACCAGTCGAAGACCATTCGCCTGCCGGTCCATGTGGTCGATAAGATGGCCCATATCCGCCGCGCGGAACGGAAGCTCCGTGAAGTGCTCGACCGGGATCCAACTGATGAGGAGGTGGCGGACGCTTTGGGACTCAATCCGCGGCGCGTGCGGCAATATCGCCAGGCGTCCCGGGCGCCGGTTTCATTGGACGCGCCGATGGGTGACGACGAGTCGAGCCGCGTCTCGGAAGTCGTGGCCGACCCGAATGCGGCATTGCCCTTTGACCGGCTCATCCGGGAAACCGACACGAACCTGGTGCGGGAAGTTCTGGCCACCCTCACCGGGCGCGAAAGCGCGATCCTCACCCTGCGCTTTGGGCTGAATGACGGCAGGCCGAAAACCCTGGAGGAGGTCGGTGAGCATTTTGGTGTGACCCGCGAACGCATCCGGCAGATTCAGGAGGAGGCGCTCAAGAAATTGCGGGCAGGAATGGAGGAGCGCGACCGTCCTGCCACCGATGAGACGGCCGCGTTTGCGGTTGCGGCGTGAGGTTGGATTCCCCCGATCGACAACGACACAGGCGGGCAACCCGATGTCCGCCACTCTTCGTTCATTGGCCGGCCTGGCTTTTCAAATAGGTGCCGTAGCCGATGATGATGGTGGAAAGAACCAGCGTGGCGATGCCGCCGCCAATCAGCAAATGAGCCTTTTTGCCGGAGCCTTTCCACTCGTGGAGAATCCATCCCCACATGGTGCTGAAGATGATGATGCTGGCCATGTACAGCGTCCATGAGGCGAAATCGTACTTGCCCATCTGCGTTGCACCCATCGTGTAGAAGAAGAACTGGAAGTACCAGCAGATGCCGGCCAGCGCGGAGAAAAGGTAGTTGGCCAAAACCGGCACCTTGAGATCGGCTGGCGGGACATTCGCCGCCGCGCCCGGCGCGGGAGCGTGTTCAGGACGGATATGGGAGGAAAAATACTGGTAACCACTGCGATTTTTCAAATTCAGCAGCACGCACCAGATGAAGTTCGTCGTGAAGCCGCCGAGCAACACCACGGTGAAAGGCAAGCCACAGTTAAAATTGAGCGACGGCACTTTCGCCCATTACGCCTCCGGCAGCGGCACGGATACGCTTATTTTCAATCTCCCCAAAGACGCGGCGAATGAAGTGACTTCGGTGGATTTGAACGGCGGGGCCATCATCGCATCGGAAACCGATGCGACGCTGCGCCTGGCGCAGTTGACGCTGCCGGTAAAGATCGCAGAGAAATAAATTTCTGTGAACAGCCTTTGCTGATGGTAGGGCCGCGCTGCCGTGCGGCCATGACAATCCGGCGGCGCAGCAGCGCCGCCCTACCATTCACTTATTCTCTCTGAGAAATGGCACTAATCACGGCGCCGACCGCAGATTTTCCCAGCGCACATTCCATTGGCCATTGTCTGGAAATCCGGGCGCGTTCTTTTTCGGCGCACCATCCCATCCGGCGGCCATCATCGTCGCGGCATAAAGCAGGCCGCCGTTGGCGGGCAGATAAATCGTCAGGCCGGGCCGTTGATAAACCTGGCCGTTGAGCGCGTAATGGTTTTTCGGCGTGTCGAGCAGCAGCGCGTCCACGGCGCGTTCCGGTTCGCCCAGCCGCGCGGCGCACATTGCCAGCATCGGATAATCCCAACCCCACGTGTCCGGCCAGTTCCAGTTTTTCCAGACCCAATCCAGCGTGCGCCGCATCGTCTCCGCGTCCACGCCCGGGCCGGGTAACAGTCCCAGCGCCGCCGTCACCGATGGATGATCGGCATTCCATTTCGAGTTCGTGTAACAATCCGGCGTGCTTTCGGTGAAGAGGTATTTGCCGTCGCCCACCGGCGGCTTGGCGAGGTCCTTCAAGACCGCGTCCCACTTTTCATCGCGCGGCAGGCCGAGGCGCTGGCGCCAAAGCTGCGCCGTCTCCAGCCCCCAGCGCCAATAGGTCAGCTCGAACGTCGGGTTGAAGGTTTTGTCCTTCGGAAAAATTTCCTGCGCGCATTGCAACGTCGGACCGAGCACGTAACGTTTGGTTGCGTCGTCCCACGTCGCGTAGCTGGCCATGAAACCCGCCGTCGCAAAAACGATGTTGCTGTATTTTTCCAGCGTTTTGCGGTCGCCGTCGCCGTGGCTGCGATAGCAAAGCTCGGCATAGAAAATCGGATGCGGCTGCTGCCAGATGAGGAAAGGCCCGATGGGCGACGGTGATTCCGCGCCGCCGGGACCGGTCATTTTCGGCCAACGCGCGCCGGCGTAGCCCTGTTTTTGTGCCGTGGCCTCTGCGCGTGGCAAAATTTTCTGGTAGTAACCGAGGCTTTTCTCAAGCAGCCCGATGCGATTCCACAACGCGAAATGCGCCTCGTGCCACCAGTGCATCTCCAGATGAAACTTGCCTTCCCACGTATTGTAAGTCAGCCCGGTTTCCTGCGGTGGATGCTGTCCGGCGTCCTGGATGGCCGTGAGGTATTGCGACAACACAATGCGGCGTTCGAGTTCAAACCAGCGCGGGTCCTTGCTGCCGGACAAATCAATCGCGCCGCCCGTGCGCCAAAAATGGTTCCAATGCTCCTGCGCCGCGCTTTTGGATTGAGCAAACGTCGGCAAACTTTTAGCCGTGAGATTCGTTGATGAAAAAGCGCAGACCAATTCCAGCGTATCCGAAGGAGCGCCGAACTCCGATTCGGCTCGATGCCGTGATTTGTCCAAACGTGCCGGGTCGGAGACCGGCGCTCCCGCCCTCGAATCCGTGCTGGTGCAAATCACAAACCGATGCCTTTCGACCTCGCGCAACGTCGCGTTCTTCGTCCAGCTTGCCGCCGCGAAATACTCGTCGTTGTCCAGCTTGCGGAAAAAATCGACCTCGTTGGGCCCGGGCTGGTTTAGAAAAGTCTCATGCGCATCGGGCTTGCTCCAATCCGCCGTTTTCGTTTCGCCCGTGCCATAGGGAAAATGAATTTGAATCGCCAACCGGTCTTGTTTCACTAGCGGCGACTCGACGCGCACTGCAATCGCATCGAGTTTCGGATCGCAAACGGTTTTTACCGTAACCGGTTGGCCATCGAATTTGAAATGACTGGTAAGCAGGCCATCCCACAAATCCAGCGTCTGCTCAACGTCGATCAAATCGTTCGTCCGCGCCGGCGAACCGTCCGCGTGCGTGAGGACAAAACCAATCTGGCCGAGGTGCAACCGATGCGGATTGGCGCGCAGCCATTTGATTTCGGGCGTTTGATTGTTGCCGGGCACGTCGGCGTAGGGAACTTTGCGCCCGTTCAGGTCGGCGAATTCCTTGAACTGAAAAGTGTCGATGCTCCAGCCGTTCGTATTTGGGATCGTGTGCCAGCCCCAGTCCGACAACGTGCCGAGCGGCGTCGTTTGCTCGAACGCTTCCGGAAAGGTTTGCAACCCGGTGGCGTCCACTGTGAAAGCGAATTCGCCGTTGCCGACCGTCAAAGGATTGTTGGCGTCGAACTGGTGCAACACGATATTGTGCCGCGTTACCAGCGCCTGCCGGTCAACTCGCCTCGGCGAAGCCTCCGGCGCAGCCGGGGTCGGACCGGCGTGGGCCGCGACGGTGCAGAGCAGGACAATACTATGAAAATGAAGCCAAAGCGCGGTTTTCGATTGCATGGTTCAAGTTTATTGTTACCAAATAAGACGCAAACGACACATTCAAATTTCCATGGCCAAATTATTTCTCGGACTCGATTCCAGCACGCAAAGCGTGAGCGCGGTGGTCATTGACTGCGACCGCCGCAAGGTGGTTTATGAAAAATCACTGAATTTTGACAAGGCGCTGCCGCAATACGGAACCCAAAACGGCGTCCTGCCCCATCCCGACCCGCTGGTCAAACACAGCTCGCCGCTGATGTGGGCCGAGGCGCTCGACCGGCTGTTCGCCGAAATGAAAAAGGACGGCGTCGTATTGGGCGAAATTCTGGCCATCAGCGGCAGCGGCCAGCAGCACGGCTCGATTTACCTCAATGACCGCGCCGCCGGTGCGCTGGCAAAGTTGAACCCGCAAAAGACACTGGTCGAAAATCTGCACGGCATTTTTTCGCGTCCGACCTCGCCCATCTGGATGGATTCCTCGACTGCCGCCGAATGCGCCGAAATCCGCAAAAAGCTTGGCGGTATCAAAGCCACCGCGCAACTGACCGGTTCGGACACGTTCGAGCGGTTCACCGGCCCGCAAATCCGCAAGTTTTACAAAACCGAGCCCGACGCCTACGACCAAACTGCGAGCATCGCGCTGGTCAGTTCGTTCATGGCGTCGTTGCTGGCGGGGAAGATCGCGCCAATTGATCACGGCGACGGCGCGGGCATGAACCTGATGGACATCCGGAAAAAGGTCTGGCATCCAAATGCGCTCAATGCCACCGCGCCGGATTTGAAGAAAAAACTGCCGCCGCTCGCCGAATCCTGGAAAATCGTCGGCGCGGTCAGTCCCTATTTCGTCAAAAAATTCGGCCTGAACCCGGAAGCGCAGACCCTGGTCTGGTCGGGTGACAATCCGTGCAGTGTGATCGGGCTTGGTTTGATTCGCGAAGGCATGGTCGCCATCAGCCTGGGCACCAGCGACACGTATTTCGGCTCGATGAAAAAATGCCAGACCGACGAACACGGCGAAGGCCACGTATTCGGCTCGCCCACGGGCGATTACATGACGTTGATTTGTTTCAAGAACGGTTCGCTCGCCCGGGAAAAAATCCGCGACGCCTATGGCATCAGGGACTGGAAAAAATTTGGCGCGGCGCTGACGGCCACGCCACCGGGCAACAACGGCGGCATCCTATTGCCGTGGTTTGAGGCGGAGATTGTTCCGCGCGTGAACCAACCGGGTATCCACCGTTTCGACCTCGATGAAAAGGACGCCGCGGCGAACTGCCGCGCCATCGTCGAGGCGCAGATGATGACGATGCGGCTGCATTCACAATGGATGAAGGTCGCTCCCGGCTGCATTTACGCCACCGGCGGGGCTTCCCAGGATTCACCCATTTTGCAGGTGATGGCTGACGTGATGAACTGCCCCGTCCTGCGCATTGAAGTCTCCAAGAGCGCCGCGCTGGGTGCCGCGTTGCGGGCTGCGCACGGCTGGCTCGTTCAGACCGGGGAAAAACCGAAATGGGAACAAGTCGTCGCCGGTTTCACCGACCCGGTTTCCAACAGCGAAATTCGTCCGAATCCAAAGGCCGCACGCGTTTACGACCAGCTCATCAAGAAATACGCCGCGTGCGAACGCAAGGCGTTGCCGCCTCCGGCCAAAACCTGAGAGGCATTTTCGTTTATGAACTCGCGCCGCCGGTTTTTTCGGGATTTGGGGATAGCGGGGACTTTTCTCGTTTTGCCCAAACTGGACGCCAGTCCAGCCGTGACGAAAGATGATTTTTCCAGCGCCAAAAGCGACCGGGCCTATTGGCTGAAAATGCTCGAGCGGGTCGCCAGGCCGGTGTTGAGCAATCTGGCGGTCGGCAAACTTCGCGAGCGGATGCCGGTGGAATGTCCGACCGGTAATGTCGCCGGGCGGCGGCCGGTGACGCATCTCGAAGCGGTTGCACGCACCTTGTCCGGCCTTGCGCCGTGGCTGGAGTTGGTGGATAAAACCGCCGAGGAAGCGGAGCTGAGGCGCCGTTTCGCCGACTTCGCCTGCCGGGGACTGGCCCAGGCGACGAATCCGGAATCGCCGGACTTCATCAACTTCACTGTGGGCGGGCAGTGTCTGGTGGACGCGGCGTTCCTGTCCCATGCCTTGTTGCGGTCGCCGGGCGAACTTTGGGGAAAACTGGAGAAACCAACACAGGAACGGCTGGTGACGGCATTGAAATCAACCCGCAGCTTCCAAGCCGGCCAGAGCAACTGGCTGCTTTTTCCCGCGATGATTGAAACCTTTCTCGCCAGCATCGGCGAAGAATGGCGGCCACAGCCCATCGAAACCGCCATTCGTGCCTTCGAACAATGGTATAAAGGCGACGGTGCGTATGGCGACGGCGCGGAATTCCACTGGGACTATTACAACAGTTTCGTCATCCAGCCGTTCCTGCTGGACGTGTTGGAACACATCGGCAAGGTTTCAAACCGATGGGCGGAGCCGCTCGGCGCGGTGCGGCAACGGGCGCGACGTTATGCGGCCGTGCAGGAACGCTTGATTGCACCGGACGGCAGCTATCCGGCGATTGGCCGTTCCATCACCTACCGGTGTGGCGCGTTCCAATTGCTGGCGCAAATGGCGTTGCGCGATGAATTGCCGGAGGGCGTCAAACCCCCGCAAGTGCGGGCGGCGTTGACGGCGGTGATCCGGCGCACCTTGGGAGCGGCGGACACCTTTGACGCCGATGGCTGGTTGCGGGTCGGTCTGGCCGGCCATCAACCGGGCCTGGCGGAACCCTACATCAGCACCGGCAGCCTGTATCTCTGCACGTTTGTCTTTTTGCCGCTGGGGTTGCCCGCCCGCCACGCGTTTTGGAGCGGGCCGGCCGCGGACTGGACGGCCCGCAAAATCTGGTCCGGCCAAAATCTTCCGGCGGACCATGCCCTGGGCGGTTGACCCGGTTCCCAACGGCGAAATCCGTCCGGGGACCAAAAGGAGTGCTCCCGTTGTGAGTGTGGAACGTGGAAATCCATCTGAAGCCGCGGAGCGGCGATAGAAAATAGCCCACGGGCTTCAGTGGGTAACAAGGCAAAAAACAAATCAGCCCCGGAGAGGCGGCAGAAAAAGTTTGACGGGTGAAAATCTGTCGCCCCTCCGGGGCTCGTCGCTTTTGCGATGGCAATCCCACGGCTCGCGCCGTGGGCTATTTTCTGCCGCGCCTCTGGCGCTAAATAATTTTACTTCGAACCGGACTGTCCGTCCCACTGGAACGTTTTGCCCTTCTTGATTTTCACGTCGCGGGTCACGTCGCCGTAACGGAGGCGGCAGGGATTGCCGAGGAGCGAATACACGGTGGCGGAAACCAATTTACCGTCCTTCCATGCCAGGTCCACCGCGAAGCCGCCGCGCGCGCGCAGGCCTTTCACGCTGCCGTCGGGCCAGGCCTTCGGCAACGCAGGCAGCAAATCCAGAATTCGGAGTTGGGAGTTCGGAGTTCGGAGTTCGAGTTGATCGCTTTGCAGCAGCATTTCGCAGATGCCGGCGGTGATGCCGAAGTTGCCGTCCATCTGCATCGGCGGATGCAGACCGAAGAGGTTCGGACAGGTGTTGCGCGCGGAAAACAACTGCTGGAGCATCAAATGCGCACCCTCGGCGTTGTGCAGGCGCGCGTGCAGGGCGGTGCGCCAGGCGAACGACCATTCGCACACGTCGCTGCCCGGATTAATGCCGCGCGCATCGAGCGAGACCTTCGCCGCCACCGCCAGCTTGGGCGTTTTGACGATGCTGATCTGTTGGCCGGGATACACCGCGAACAGATGCGACGTGTGACGGTGATGGTCGTTGCGCGTGTCAAGCTCCGGATATTTCGGGTCGTGCAATTCGGTCATCCATTCGAGCAACTGGCCCCAACTGCCGATCCCTGGCGTGACCAGCTTGTCGCGCATCGCGGCGATTTTATCGCGAAACGCCTTGTCCGCGCCGAGCGCGTCCGCCGCGGCGATCGTGTTGTTGAACAGGTCCCAGACGATTTCCTGATTGTAACTCACGCCGTCCAGGACCGGCCCATGTTCGGGCGACCAGCCGTTGGGCACGACCAGTTTGCCATCCGGCAATTCCTTCAAATGGTCCATCCAGAATTCGCAGGTTTCCTTCATCACCGGCCAGGCCGTCTGCTTCAAAAACTTTTTGTCGCCGGTGAAGGCGTAATATTCCCAGAAGCCATGGCAATACCAGGCATTGGCCGTCTTGTCCCATTTCCAGCCCATGCCGCCGTAAATATTGTGCGAGGTGCGGATGGCCCAGCCCCGCGCGGTCATCGCGCCGGAAGGGGTCTGGAGTTCGGGCGAGGCGTCGGTGGCTTTGCGCCAGGCCGGGAGCTGGCTCAGAACGAGGTCAAAGAACGGCTGGTGGCACACGGACAGGTTCGCCACTTCGACCGGCCAGTAATTCATCTCCACGTTGATGTTCGCGTGATAATCGGAATGCCACGGCGGATTATTGCTGTCGTTCCAGAGACCCTGCAGATTTGCGGGCAATCCGCCGGGACGCGAACACGAAATCAGCAGGTACCGGCCGTATTGAAACAGCAGTTCCTCGAGCCCGGGGTCCACCGTGCCGACGGCCATGGTCTTGCGCACGTCGGTGGGCAACTCGATTTGTCCGGCGGAGGATTTGCCCAGGTCAAGTGCCACGCGGTCGAACAACGAATGGAAATCCTTTTCGTGTTCCGCCTTGAGGGCATCGTATTTTTTGGCGGCGGCCTTTTCGACCTGTTTTGAAACGCGCGTGTGCGGCGGCTCGCCGCGATAATGCCGGGCGTAATCCATCGCGTAATCCGTGCCTGCCGCGACGATGAGCGTAAGGCCGTTGCAATTTTTGAATTCGAGCGTCGCACCGTTGGTTTGCATCGAACCGCCCTCCGGGAGCGCGATCAATTGCGCCTCGTATTTCAGGCCGTTGTTGAGCGTGCCCACAAAAGCCAGGTGGTTTTTCCCGGCGACGGTTTGCGCGCCATGAGCATCCTGCAATTCAATGCTGCCCGTGTAGCGGCCGGGCTGGTCGGCGGTGAGCCGCACGACGAGGACGCCGTCGGGATGACTGCAAAAATATTCACGCCGGTAATTCACGCCGCCCGACTGGTAGCTGACGTGTGCCAGCGCGTCGTCGAGGCCGAGATCCCGCCGGTAATTCGCGAGGTTTTCGTGTCCCGGCAAATTGATGAACACATCGCCCAGGCACTCGTAGGCGCCCATCCGGTCGTCGTTGCCGCCGGGATTTTCGTCGCCCGTCCACAGGCTGTCCTCGTTGAGCACGATCCGTTCGCGAGCCGTTCCACCGGCAATCAGCCCGCCGAGGCGCCCGTTGCCGATGGGCAGCGCTTCGTTGACGAACGGCGACGCCTTGCCGCCGGCCAGGCCGAGGGGTGGGGCGGCCTTGGCGGCTGACAACGCCTCGTTAATGGCGCTTCCCACCGGTTGCTGGTACCACAGGACAAGATCGCCGGCGAATGCCGCCGCTCCTGCTCCCAGAAAGACCAGCGCGGCGGCGGTCGTGAATTTTTTGAATGTGTGGCTCATGCAAAACATCCTCTCAGTTCCGTTTCCAGTTGCGAGAATTTTATATCGCCGGTCATGGCAGGGTGTAATCCGACACCGTCTGCAAACGACGGGACAAGATCCGTTTGGAGAGTTCCGCCGTCAAGTGGCCGGGTGGAGTAAACAACCTTTGCCGTAAACGCGAAACTCCAGACGGTGACAGGGTCAGGCCGCCCCGGTCATTTAGTGGCGGTGATTTTCAGCGGCAAGCGCAGGCGGATGTCGTCGGACGCCGCGCCCACCAGCAGTTCGTAATTGCCGGGCTCGACGGTGTACTGCTTTTTGGCCGCGTCCCAACAGCGGAATCGTTCCGCCGGAATGTTCATGGTGAATCTGTCCCCCTGGCTGGCCTGCAAATGAATCCGCACAAAGCCGCACAGCGCGAGCTTGGCCTGGGGCCGGGCGGAGTTCACATGCCGGAAATAAACCTGCGCCACTTCATCACCATCCCAGGCACCGGCGTTCAGCAGCGAAAACGTGAGTTTGATCGTGTCGTTCGCCGTGAAATTTGTCCCGTTGAGCTTCGGGCTGTTGTAATCAAACTTGGTGTAGCTCAAACCGTGGCCGAAGGCGAAGTCCGCCCGGCCGTTGAAGTAACGGTAGGTGCGGTTGGACATCGAATAATTGTCAAACGCCGGCAGGTCGGCGGTGGCGCGGTAAAAAGTAACCGGCAGCCGTCCGGAGGGGTTTACATCGCCGAATAGAATGTCGGCCACGGCGCGCCCGCCCTGTTCGCCCGGATACCACACCTGCAAAATCGCTGGCAGGTTGGTGGCTTCCCACGGCATGGCAATGGCGCTGCCGCTGCAATTGACGAATACGACCGGCTTGCCGGTCGCCTGCAACGCCTTGAGCAATTCATTTTGCACCGCCGGCAGTTCAATCTGCGTGCGGTCGCCGCCGCTGAAGCCGTCGTAGTCCACTTTCATTTCCTCGCCCTCCAGCCGCGGGCTGATGCCGCCGACGTAAATAATCACGTCCGACATCCACGCAGTTTGAATGGCTTTGGTCCACATTTGGGCGTTGGGCTTGTCCGTCCCGTCCTTGCGCAGCGCCAGCGGACAAGCCGGTTCATAAATCACCTGGATGTTTGTACCGGCCACACTTTTGATGCCGTCAAGAATGGTCATCGGCCGGGCTGGCGTGCCGTTGTAATTGCCGAGCAGCACCGCCACGGAACTGGCGTTGGTGCCGATGACGGCAATGCGTTTGATTTTGGCACGGTCGAGCGGCAACAGGCTGTCGTTTTTCAACAGCACGATGGATTCGCGCGCCATTTTCAATGCCAGGGCCTCATGGGCGGGCGTGTCGTTTTGCGAAATGGGAATTTGCGCGTACGGGACTTTTCCCGGCGGATCAAACAGCCCCAGCCGGAACCGCGCTTCGAGCACGCGGCCGACCGCGGTGTCAATTTCCTTTTCCGAAATCAAACCTTTTTTGACCGCGCGCACCAGTGAGTTGTAATCCGTGCCGCAACAGAGATCGTCGCCGGCCTTCACCGCCGCGGCCGCGGCCTCCGCCGGCGTGGCCGTGAATTTGTGATTCGCGTAAATGTCGTAAATCGCGCCGCAATCGGAAACCACGTGACCGTCAAAGCCCCACTGCTTCCGCAAAAGGTCCGTGAGCAGGAGCGGGCTGGCGCAGGCCGGCTGGCCATAGACGGAATTGTAGGCGCCCATGACTGCGCCGACGCGGCCTTCGCGGACGGCGGCCTCGAATTGCGGCAGATACGTTTCGTAAAAATCGCGTTCGGACGGCGCAACGTCAAAACGGTGCCGCTCCAATTCCGGTCCGCTGTGGACGGCATAATGTTTCGCGCACGCCATGACCTTCACATATTTCGGGTCGTCACCCTGCAATCCGCGAATAAACGCCACGCCGAGCCGGGCGGTGAGGAACGGGTCTTCGCCATAGGTTTCCTGGCCGCGGCCCCAGCGCGGATCGCGGAAGAGGTTGATGTTCGGCGTCCAGAACGTGAGGCCGAAATAGCGCGCGCTGTCGCCGTTGTGCTTGACGGCGTAGTCGTTGTGTTTGGCGCGGGCCTCGGTGGCGATGACGTCGGCGGCCTGGTGCAGGAGCGGCACGTCCCACGCGGCGGCCATGCCGATGGCCTGGGGAAAAACCGTGGCCGTGCCGGCGCGCGCGACGCCGTGAAGACATTCACTCCAATAATCGTAGGCGGGAATGCCCAGCCGCGGAATGGCCGGGGCGGCGTTGCGCATCTGCTGCACCTTTTCGGCGAGCGACAAGCGTTGCACGAGGTCGTCCACCCGTGCGGCGGTGGGTTGCGCGGCGTCCTTCCAGATTTCCGGCCCGGCGACGACGGGCGCTTGCAGCGCGTTGGTGTCTTCGGCATTGATCAAATCCGCCGCCTGCATCGAAATGAGCGACTGGCCGGAGGCATCCTTGAGTTCGAACGTGTTCAGCTTGGCCGTGTTGGTGCGCCCGGTGAAGGCGAGGGTGAACGGCCCGTGTGCCGCGTCACCGGGAAAATCAATCCGGTTGGTGAGCAGGAGGACCCGGCCCGCGCCGCCGGCGGCGATGAAAACGTCGAGATTGCGCGCGAGCGTCTGGTTGCCGCAGGTGATGTCGAACGCGCGCTGGCCGGCGTTGGTGAAAACGATTTCCGCGAGCCCGATCAGGACGGTGTATTTGCCTGCGGAAAGATTGGGGACGGACACAATGAAATTGGATCCGTAAATTTCCTCGCGGAACGCTTCCTCGCCGCGTTTCGGCGCGCCCTGGATCGCCAGGCTTTCATGTCCCCGGCCGTGTTCGAACTGGCCGCTGACCAGGACCTTCCGGTCACAGGCCACGCAGGTTTCCTCGTCGGCGAAGGC
This sequence comes from Limisphaerales bacterium, assembly GCA_003161635.1. GTDB lineage: Bacteria > Verrucomicrobiota > Verrucomicrobiia > Limisphaerales > UBA11358 > UBA11358. The sequence continues at coordinate 46,489 of PMOA01000066.1, read as the reverse complement.
GATGCTGGTTGAAAGGCAGACGGTGAAACCTGCCAGCGCGCAAAGAATCGTCCGTTGCATGAGCCCAAATTATACGGCAGGAATGATGCGCGCCAACATGTTTTTGTCATACGATGGTGTGTCAGCCATTACAAAACTTTGTCCCACGTGGGACAAAGTTTTGTATGTCCAATCAGGGGAATTTTTATGTGTCTTCCGTATCCGGTTTTTAAGGCGCCGCCGGCCGGGACGTGCAGGGTTGCGATGACACGGACACGGTGGCCGACGACAAACCTTCCGCACTGGCGGTCAGCTTGATTTCGCCGGGTTCCCTGGTGGATTGGATAATGATTTGAGCGAGGCCGTTGAACACGCTGCGCTGCCATTCGGGCGCGACGGATTTTTCCTGAAATTCCAGCAGCACGCCCTTGTTGAGTCCGCCCTGTTCGCCCCAGTTCGCCACCGCCACAGCAATGGTGTTTTCGCCCGGATGCAGGAACGGCTTCAAATCAAAGACGGCGGGCACCTGCCAGTCGTGCGATTCGCCGATCTGCTTGCCGTTCACATAAACCCAGCCGTCCTCGTCAATCATGCCGCAGCGCAACTCCACCGCCCGGGCGGCGAGGTCCTGTCCGGTCACCTGGATTTTTACGCGGAAAACCGCCTGGTCACGCTCTCCCAGCGGGCCGCTGTCAGATTGCGGATTCGCCGTCTCCCAGGCCGAATCGTCAAAATTCGTTTTAAATTCGGCGAGCTTCGGATCGTAAACATTCGGCAATTTTTTCCAACGCCAGCCGTCGTTCAAAGGGACCGATCGCACTGAAAATTGCGGGAGAAAAACATCCGGTTCGTGACAACTCGGGTCGCCGTTGCCCACGCCCAGAATTTTTCCGGGGCCGCTCAATTCAAAATGAATCGAATTCGCTGCCGCCGGCACGACGCGGCCTTGTGCATCGGTCGCGGAAACCGTGAACACACTCACGTCCTCGCCGTCGGCGTTGAGGGTGGCGCGGTCGGGCCTGAGCTGGACGGCGGCGGGTTCGCCGGTCGTTTCGACTTTCGTTTCGGCAATGGCCTTGCCGCCGTTGTAACCTTTTGCGCTCAACGTGCCGGGTGCGTATTTCACCATCCAGGTCAGGTGTGAATTTCTTTCCATCGTTTTCCGGCCGAGGCTCTGGCCGTTGAGGAACAACTCGACCTCTTCGCAATTGCTCAGGGCGCGCACCTCGATTTCCACGCCTTCCTTGCCCGGCCAGTTCCAATGCGGCAGCAGGTGCAAAACGGGTTTGTCCGTCCACCACGATTGATAGTAATAAAAGTTGTCCTTCGGGAAACCGCACGTGTCCATGACGCCGAAATGCGAATTGATGCACGGCCAGCCATACGGTGTCGGTTCGCCGCGATAATCAAAGCCCGTCCAGATGAAACCGCCGGAAAGCCACGGTCGCACGGCGAAGAAACTCCACCACGCCTCGGCCCGGTTCGCCCAATCCGGCGCATTGGTGTCGTAGGCGCTCACGTAGCCGCGGATTTTGTCGTTCCCGTAAATGCCCCGCGTGCTGACGGTGCTGCCTTGTTCACTGCCGACGTTCGGCTGATTTGGATGCGCCGCATGATAGGCGTCCATGTTGCTCGTGCCGATGTGGTAACTCCAGCCGCGGACCTCGATGATGGAGTTGATGCCGGGAAACTCGTTGCCGACCGGTGCGTTGTACGTCACGGGCCGCGTCGGATCGAGTTGCTTGACAAAATTTTGCATGGTCAGGGCGACCTGTCTGCCGGCGGGCGTGCCTTGCACGCGGAATTCCTCGTTGGCCAGGGACCAGATGACCACGCTCGGATGATTCCGGTCGCGCTGGATCTGGCCTTTCCAGCGCCGCAGATTTTCCTCGTCACTGCCGAGCAGCCGGTTTTCGTCCATGACCAGCAGGCCGAGGCGGTCGCACGCATCGAGCAACTCCGGCGTGGGCGGGTTGTGCGACGTGCGATACGCGTTGTCGCCCATTTCCTTTAGCTTCGCGATGCGGAAATACTGCAAGCCGTCCGGCAACGCCGCGCCAACGCCGGCGTGGTCCTGGTGATTGCACGTGCCTTTCAAAACGTAGGGCTTGCCGTTCAGCAAAAATCCCTTGTCCTTGTCAAACGCCACGGTGCGGATGCCGAACTCGGTTTCTTTCAAATCAACTGTCTCTTTCGGATTCGCAGAATGGTCAGTCGAATCGGCACCGAAAACTTTGACGACGACTTTGTAAAGTTTGGGCGTTTCTGGTGACCAAAGCACTGGCTTTGAAACTGAAATGGTTTGTTCAAACTCGGACTGCGCGTCAGGGCCTACGCCATCCTGGCTTTGTACGCTTCCAATAATTTTTCCATCCGGCCCAATGACCTCGGCAACAACAGTCGCAATGGCTCTGTTTGCAAGTTTGTTCAGAACGGTTGTTTGAATATGAATTTCCGTGTCACCTTTCGGAACATTGTTTTTGAACCGGCTGTAAACGAAAATTCCATCCGGCGCGATGGCCAGCGGCGCGGTTTTCACCAGCCAGACGTGACGGTAAATTCCCGCGCCTTCATAAAACCAGCCTTCGAATTGCGAGGCGTCCACTTTCACGGCGACAATGTTTTTGCCGCCGGGATTGGCCATGTCGGTGATGTCGTAACGGAAGCTGCTGTAACCGCTTTCATGACGGCCGACGAACCAGCCGTTCACAAAAACTTCGCAGTTGCGGAACACGCCGTCGAATTCCAGCCAGAGGCGTTTGCCGGCGTCTTCATTTGGCAATTCAAAGGTGCGACGATACCAGGCGACGTTATTGGCTGCGAAGCCCGGTCCGACCGGTTTGAATCCATGCCCGGCATCGGCGCCCTGGTTAAACGGCAGTTCGACCGCCCAATCGTGCGGCAGGTTCACAGTGCGCCAGCTTGCGTCGCTGAAGGACCGGCTGGCCGGGCCGCTGCCGGTGCCGGCCTTGGCGCGGTTTTGGGCGAAGCCCCACTCGTTGCCGAGATGAAATTTCCAGCCGCTGTCGAGCAGCAACTGTTCGCGCGGCGAACGGGTGTCGGCGGCGAAAAGGCCGGCCGTCAGACTGGCAAACAAGGTGGCGATAAAAAAACGGCGAAAAAACGTGGTAGAGTTCATAACCGTACAAGTTAAGAATCGAATCCACAAAGGCAACGCCAAAATCTGTCGTCAAAATTAATGGCGTGCTGGATTCCGCTAGATTCCAAAAGCGCCAGCCGCCGTCGCGCCGGAGCGGCGCCATGACGCGCCGCGAAGGCGGAAGGACTGGCGCACGCCAGGACACTGGCGCGAGTTTCGTTGTCCGCTTGCATTTTGAACTGCGGTCCCGAGGTCTCGGGACTGCTTTTCGTGCTTCATCACGGAGCGCGGACGGTGCTCTCCGAGTTGGCGATCCAGACGGCCATTTCACCGCGCCCGCGATTGGCCCAGGCGTAATAAGGGATGGCCTTGAAGTTCTGCTCCGTTTTCATGAACTGACCGTCCGCGTTTTTGGAAACGGCGAATGCCCTGCCGTTGATGGTTTCGACGCCGTTGAGCAACGCCGGCTCGAACCCGGCGGTGAGCGGCTGGTCGTCGGGCAACAGCAGGTTGCGAACTTTGCCGTTTGGATTGTCGGGCCATTCGGCGCAATAAACAATCGGGCCGCGCTGCAATGCCACGCGGCCACGGTCCGCCTGAATGTTTGCGTTGGCCACGACGCGGCGCACGGGCATCGGCAGATTGAGTTCGATCACGTCGCCGGATTTCCACGAACGGTTCAGGCTCAGGTAACCCTGGTTGAGCTTGATCGGCACTTCCTGGCCGTTGATTTTGAGAGTCACCGGCTCCTTCACCGCATCCAGAAATTTGTAGAGATCGCCGGGCACCGGTTCATTGCGCGCCCAGCCGGGGATGCGCACGTTGACGGTGAACTTCGCTTTTTTGTCCGGGACGATGGTCATCCTGACCGCGCCGTCCCACGGATACCGCGTCGCCTGCGTGATTTTGATCGTGCGACCGTTGTCCAGTTTGATGTTGGCGGTGCCGCCGGCGTAGAGATTGACGTAAAGCGTGTGGCCCGATTGCGCGTAAACGCAGCCGGGCACGGACGGCAGGAAGCGGGTGAGGTTGCCCGGGCAGCAGGCGCAGCCGAACCAGGGGCTGCGCTGGTGCGAGCCGTCGGATTCGAGCGGGTTGGGATAAAAGAATTTGGTGCCGTCGAGGGAGACGCCGGAGAGCAGCCCGTTATAAAGCGTGCGTTCCATCACGTCCACGTATTTGGCGTCGCCGTGGAGCAGGAACAGGCGCAGGTTCCAAAAATCATTGGCCACGGCGGCGCAGGTTTCGTTGTAAGCGGTGAGGTTGGGCAGTTCATAATTATCGCCGAAGGCTTCACCCGCCGCCCGTGCGCCGATGCCGCCGGTGAGGTAAAGTTTTTTGCCGACGGCGTTTTCCCAGATCGTGTCAATGGCGTGAACGTAGCGTTCGTCGCCGGTCAATGCCGCGACGTCGGCCATGCCGCTGTAGAGATAACCGGCGCGCACGGCGTGGCCGATGGCTTCGGTCTGGTCCACGGGTTTGATGCGGGATTGGTGGTAGTCGTCGCCACCCGGGCGGCTGCCGCGGACATCAATGAAGTATCTGGCGAGGTCGAGGTAGCGCTGGTTGCCGGTGACGCGGTAGAGTTTGACGAGACCCATTTCGACGATTTCGTGGCCGGGCCAGAGATGCAATTGGTTGGTCCCGGGACCGAAGGTTTTGCACAACAAATCGGCTTCCCTGGTGGCGACGTTGAGCAGGTTGGTTTCGCCGGTGGCCTGGCAGTGCGCGGCGGCGGCTTCGAACAAGTGGCCCGCGTTGTAAAGTTCGTGGCTCAGTTGCGGGTCGTTCACCCATCGGTTCGTGCCGGCCCACTGATGCGGATGCTGCGGGTCAATGGTGCGGGTGGTGTAAAGATAGCCGTCCGGTTCCTGCGCGGCGGCGAACCGGGCGATGAGCGAGTCCAGGTAGGCCGACATTTTCGGGTCCGGCTGGACCGCCAGCGCGTAGGAGGCGCCTTCGAGGACCTTGTAAGGGTCGGTGTCGTCGAACGGAAATCCCGGCGGTTTGCGGTTTTCAATATTTTCGCCGCGCAACACGGCGGCGGCGCGGTCGAAATTGTCCATGCGCCCGGACGCCTGGCACTGTCCAAAGGCATAGGGGATGGTGACGGCGCGGTTGGTCTCGAGGCGCGGCGCCCAGAAAACGTCGTCCAGATGAACGCCGGTGAAAGGCACGGGCTTGACGGGATAATCGCGCGACGCGAGAATGGCAGCGGACAAATTCGAACTGGCAATGATGAAAAATGTGGCGACAAAAAGACAGTTGCGGGGAAATTCGGCTTTCACAATCACAGAGCTAGTCAATGCAACTCGAAATGACAATCCCAAATGGTGGAGCAAAACTAAAATTCAGACAGGGAATCGTCAGTCCGCATTGACATTGGGGGTTTTAGACGGGTAACTTCTCCGCGCATTTCACGGGACGTTGTGATATCGTGTGATGCAAAAGCATCGTGGCAGAACAAGACGATTATCTGGTGGATTCGTTGGTGGACCTTGGCTTGGTGAACGCCGAGCAGGTCGCCAAGGCGCGCGCGGAGGCCAAGGCTTCGGGCGTGGGCGTGGTGGATTTGATGCTGGCCAACAAGCTCATCCGGCCGGCGGACGTGACCCAGGCCAAGGCCGCGCAATTCGGCGCGGAAGTGGTTCAACTGGCCGAAATACAGATTCCCGACGACGTCATCGCCATCATTCCGCGCCACATCGCCAAAAAATACCGCGTCGTTCCCGTCTTCAAAACCGAGGGCAAGGTCGCCGTTGCCATTGCCGACCCGTCCGACCTGAACACCATTGACACGCTGACGCATTTGCTCAACGCGGAAATCGAGCTGCGCGTGGCGTCGGAGCAGGACATCGAGGCCGCGCTCAACAAATATTACGGCGGAGAAAAAAAAGGCATTGCCGAGGACAGCCGCTTCAAGGACGTCATCCAGGAACTCACGGAGGATAACGTTGAAGCCAGCCTGCCCGGCTCGGATGACGGTGGGGCGGTGGACGCGGACGCGCCGCTGATCCGCCTGGTGAACCAGATCATCGTGGACGCCTTCAAGGTGCGGGCGTCGGACATTCATCTGGAGCCGCTGGCCAAGCGGTTTCGTTTGCGTTACCGCATTGACGGTGTCATGCAGGAGATGAAGGCGCCGCCGAAGCGGTTGCAGGCGTCCATCATCACCCGGCTGAAAATCCAGTCGAACATGTCCATCTCCGAGCACCGCATCCCGCAGGACGGACGCATCCAGTCGAAGGTGGGCACCAAGTTGATTGATCTCCGCGTGTCCTGCCTGCCGACGTATCATGGCGAAAGCATCGTGATGCGTATTTTGGACAAGGAAGGGTTGAAGCTGGGGCTGCCGGAACTCGGGTTTTTCACGGACGACCAGCAGACGTTCGAGCGGATCATCGGTTTGCCGGACGGGATCCTGCTGGTGACCGGGCCGACCGGTTCCGGCAAGACGACGACGCTGTATTCCTGCCTGCACTTCATCAACCGGCCCGACCGGAAGATCATCACGGTGGAAGACCCGGTGGAATACATTCTGGCCGGCATCAACCAGGTGCAGGTGAGCGAGGCCGTCGGGCTGACGTTCGCCATGGCCCTGCGTTCGATCCTGCGCCAGGCGCCGAACGTGGTGATGATCGGTGAAATTCGCGACCTGGAAACCGCGACCATCGCCATCAACGCGTCGCTTACCGGTCATCTGGTTTTCTCCACGCTGCACACGAATGACGCGCCGAGCGCCGTCACGCGTCTCATGGACATTGGCGTGAAGCCCTTCCTGGTCGCGTCTTCCACGCGCTGCCTCATGGCGCAGCGGCTGGTGCGCAGAATCTGCAAAAAGTGCGCGCAGCCGTATCAGCCCACGGACGCGGAAATGCGCGCCTTGAACCTGACCCCGGACCAGGTGCAGAGCGACACGCTCCGGAAGGGCCGCGGCTGCAACGATTGCTCGAACACGGGTTACCGCAGCCGCTTTGGCATCTTTGAAATATTCGTCATTGACGATGAAACGCGGAAGTTGATTTACGACAAGGCGACCGCCTCGGTTTTGCGCGCGCGCGCCCGCGAAATGGGCATGCGCACCCTGCGCGAGGACGGCATTCGCAAGGTGCTCGCCGGGCTCACGACGGCTGAGGAGGTCATCCGCTCGACGCTCGGCGATGAGTCATAATGGAAAGGAAGAATGAAAAATGAAGAATGAAGAATTAAAACCAGATGCAACCGGTGGAGCAAGTTTCTTCATTCTGCATTCTGCAATCTGCATTTGAATTTTTATGTCATACTCGATGTCTGATTTGTTGCAGTTGGTCGTGGCCGAAGGAGCGTCCGACCTGCATATTCGCGTGGGCGCGCCGCCGACCATTCGCGTGCATGGCATTTTGCACCGCGTTGAAGGCCCGGTGATCAAACCGGAGGATTCCGAGGAGTTGATGCGCAGCATCACGTCGGAGGAGCACATTCAAAGCGTGCGCGAACGCGGCGGGGCGGACTTCGGTTTTGCCTTTGGCGACGCGGCGCGGTTTCGCGTGAGCGTGTTCAAGGAGAAAGGCAACTTCGGCATCGTGCTCCGGCAGATTCCGACCAAAATGCTGACGATGGAGGAAATCGGCATTCCGCCGAGCGCCAAGGAACTGCTCTATAAACCGCGCGGTTTGGTGCTGGTAACGGGACCCACCGGTTGCGGCAAGACGACCACGCTCGCTTCGATGATCAACATCATCAACGAGGAACGCGAAGAGGCGCACATCATCACCATCGAAGACCCGATTGAGTATTACCACAAACACAAAAAAGCGCTGGTCACGCAGCGCGAAATCGGCGTGGATGTGCCGAATTTTGCCGAAGGATTGCGCCGCGCGCTGCGCATGGATCCGGACGTGGTTCTCGTGGGTGAAATGCGCGACCTGGAAACGATTGACGCGGCGATCACCGCGGCGGAAACGGGTCACCTGGTCTTCGGCACGCTGCACACGACGGGCGCGGCCAAGACAGTTGACCGTATTGTCAACGCCTTTCCGAACAATCAGCAGGAGCAAATTCGCATCCAGCTTTCCACCGTGCTGCAAGCCGTGATTTCGCAACTGCTGATTCCGCGCATTGACAAGCCGGGCCGCGTGGCGGTCTTTGAAATCATGGTCAACACCCCGTCCATTGCCGCGTTGATTCGCGACAACAAAACGTTCCGCCTCAATTCGGACATTCAAACCGGCGCGAAATTCGGCATGGTGACACTCGACAGTTTTCTGATCGACAAATACCAGCAGGGCATGATTGCGCGCGAAGAAGTGATCACCAAGGCGCAAGACCCGACGACGGTGCTGCAGAAATTGCAGGAATTGGAACTGGCCCAGGCCGGGACCAAAAGATGATTTTATAACATGGCGGAAGAGATTTCAAACCCGTTGCTGTCCCTCGTCAAAGAACAGGGGCTGATCGACGACCTGCAATACGAGGAAGTCGCCACCGAACTCAAGCGCAGCGGCGCGCCGGTGTTCCAGCTCCTGCAGGATTTCGGGATCATGAAGCTCGCCGACATCCTGCATGCGATGGCCAGCAATCTGGGCACGGAGGTCGTTTCGCTGCGCGACCGTGAATTTTCGCCCGACCTTTTGAAAACGATTCCAGCCAATGTCGCGCGGATGTATCATTGCATGCCGGTGGCGTTGAACAATGGGATGTTGCAGGTCGCGCTGGCCGATCCGCTCGATCCGGCGCACGCGGATGAAATCGGTTTTGCCAGCAAACGCGACGTGCAAGTGGTGGTGGCCGATCCCGCCGAAATTGAAAAAGCGGTTGACCGTTATTACGGCCAGGAGGAAACCGAGGATTTTTCGAAAATCCTCAAGGAACTCGGTTCCGACAAGGAAATAGAGCGCGAAGTCAGCGAAGCGGATGCGTCGGATGATGTGAGACTGGTCGAGAGTCTGGCCAACGAGGCGCCCATCGTGAAGTTCGTGAACCTGGTTTTGTTTCAGGCCATCCAGGACCGCGCGAGCGACATTCATTTCGAACCGTTTGAAACCGAATTTCGCATCCGTTACCGCGTGGACGGCGCGCTTTATGAAATGGCGCCGCCGCCGAAGCACCTGGCCTTGCCGGTGATTTCGCGCCTGAAAGTCATGTCGAACCTGAACATTTCCGAGCGGCGGCTGCCGCAGGACGGTCGCATCAGTTATACCGTGGCCAACCGCCAGGTTGACCTCCGCGTGTCCACGCTGCCGACGCTGTTCGGCGAATCCGTCGTGTTGCGCGTGCTCGACCGCGCTTCGGTCAATCTCGACCTCGACACGCTGGGGTTTCCCAAATACCTGCATGATTATATGGCCGAAGCGGTTCAGCGGCCCAATGGCATTCTGATCGTGACGGGGCCCACCGGCTCGGGCAAAACGACGACGCTTTATTCCGCAATGCGGCGGGTCAATACGATTGATTCCAAATTGCTCACCGCCGAGGACCCGGTCGAATACGACATCGAAGGCATCATGCAGGTCGCCATCAACGAGGCGGTGGGGATGACCTTTGGCAAGGCGCTGCGGTCGTTTTTGCGCCAGGACCCGGACATCATCATGGTGGGTGAAATGCGCGATTTGGAAACCGCGCAAATTTCCATTCAGGCGTCGCTGACCGGCCACCTGGTCCTGAGCACGCTCCACACCAATGACGCGACGGGCGCGGTGACGCGCCTGATTGACATGGGCGTTGAGCCGTTTTTGATTTCTTCGACGCTGATGGCCGTGCTGGCGCAGCGGCTGGTGCGGACCATTTGCAAGAATTGCCGGACGCCGTTCGAGCCGACGGAGGATCAACTGTCCCTGTTGAATCTTTCGGCGCACGATTTGGGCGACAAGGTCTTTCATTACGGCCGCGGCTGCTCGGTGTGCAACGACACCGGCTACAAGGGGCGGAAAGGCATTTTTGAACTGCTCATCATCAGCGAGGTGATCCGGGGGTTGATCAACGAGCGCGCGCCGACGATCGTGTTGCGGCAAAAGGCGATCGAGCTGGGCATGGTGCCGCTGCGCGAGGACGGCTTGCGCAGCATCTTTGAAGGTGATACTACTATCGAGGAAGTCGTCAAATACACGTAACCCCGAACGCGTTCGGGGCTGAACCAATTTGCTATGCCGAAATACGATTACGTCGCTTTGGACAACCGTGGCAAGGAAACGAAAGGCACGGTTGAAGTCGCCAGCCAGAACGAGGCCATTGGCCGGGTCAAGGAAATGGGCTTGTTCCCGACCAAAATCGTGGAAACCGAAAAAAGTCAGTATAAAAAGTCATCCCAAAAGAAAACCCGGTCCGCATCCAGGACCGGCGGCAAAAAAAGCGGCGCCCTCAACATCAACCTCAGCATCCCGGGGTTGGGCGGAAAGGTCAAACCGAAGGTTCTGACCGCGTTCACGCGACAATTGGCGACGCTGGTGGACGCGGGTCTGCCGCTCTTGCGCGGACTGCGCGTGCTCGAAAAGCAGGAACGCAGCGCCGTGCTCAAAAAAGTTCTCGGCGAACTGGCGCTGGCGATTGAAGGCGGCAGCACGTTTTCCGAGGCGCTGGCGCAGCATCCAAAAGTTTTCAACCGCTTGTTCGTGAACATGATCAAGGCGGGCGAATTGGGCGGAGTGTTGGAAGTGGTGTTGAAACGCCTGGCGGAATTTTCCGAAAAGGCGCAGAAGATCAAAGGCAAGGTCAAGGCCGCGCTGTTTTATCCGGTGGCGGTGCTCATCGTGGCGGTGGGCATCATGATTTTGTTGATGGTCATGGTGGTGCCCAAGTTCAAGGAGGTTTTCGCCGGCATGAATGTCAAGATGCCGGGGTTCACCCTGTTTGTGCTGGCGATCAGTGACGCCATCAGACTCCACATTCTGCAAACGCTTGGAGGGGTGACGGTGGTGGTGATTTTGTTCATGCTGGCCATCAAGACGAAAATCGGGCGTTATGTCTGGGACAAGGTCAAACTCAAGATGCCGATTTTGGGGCCGGTCATCAGCCGGGTGTCCATCGCCCGTTTCACCCGCACACTGGGCACACTCGTCAGCAGCGGTGTTCCCATTTTGCAGGCGCTGACCATTGTCAAGGAAACCGCCGGCAACGTCATCATCAGCAACGCCATCGCCGGCGTGCATGAAAGCGTGAAAGAAGGCGAAACCATCACCGCGCCGCTGGAGGCATCCGGTGTTTTCCCGCCCATGGTGGTCAGCATGGTGGACGTCGGCGAACAAACCGGCGCCCTGCCGGAAATGTTGCTGAAAATTTCCGACAATTACGACGAGGAAGTGGACAATGCCGTGGCCTCCATGACCTCGCTTTTGGAACCCGTCATGATTGTCTTCCTGGCGGTTATGGTCGGCAGCATCGTCATTGCGATGTTTCTGCCCCTGATTGCCATGATTACCAGCCTTAGCGGTGAAGGTGGTGGTGGTCCCGGTGGCGGCGATTGACCGGCGACCGCCTCAAAGGCCGTTTGTCTCTGAAAAAGCCATTTATTTCTGAAAAAGGCACAAAAAACTTGACAGATAACAACGCTTATGCGTAAATACAATGTAAAGACATTGCATGGGCATGAGCGTTCTATTTACAGTTAACTCGTTATGGAGTTCGATTGGAACAATCCGCCCTTTGAGTTGGATGGTTCTTTGACTCAGCGGGAAATTGAAGAGTCCTTTGAGGACCCGTTTGCCATTCGGCTGTTGCCGGACTCGCCGCGATTTGGCGTGCAGGCGCGCTTTTTCAACCTGGGAATGTCGGCGGGCGGGATCGGAATTTGCAGCGTGTATCGGACCAACGGCCGGGTGGCGCGGGTGTTGCGCGCCCGCGCTTTTGAACCGGAAGAACGGTTCTTTTATCAGCGGAAACTGGACCGGACTTTGAATGCCGGTGAGAAGTGATGCGTGTCACGTAACACAATGATGCGAACTTTTGCCAATTGGGAAGAGGTGCCGATCTTCGACAGCGAAGAGGCCGAGGCGGAATTTTGGGTGGAGAACCGGCCGGACTTGCGCCTGATGGAGGCGGCCACGGCCGGCAACGCGGAAGCCGCCGAGTCCGTGACCATCACGCTGCGGATTGACCCGCGGATGCTGGCGCGGATCAAGCGGCTCGCCCGGTCGCGGTATTTGAATTATCAGAGCATGATCAAGCAATGGCTCAGCGAACGAATGGAAGACGAATTGCGCGAAAAATGAATTGACATGAAAAATTATCAGACAGTCGAAGGTCGAGAGACGATTTTCGGAGGGGCGAGTTACACGAGCCCCCAACCTTGCTCTTTTTATCATTTCAAATTAGGGACTCGTGTAACTCGTCCCTCCGATGCCAGCGCCTTCACCCTCATCGAACTGCTCGTCGTCATCGCCATCATGGGTGTTTTGGCCGCGCTGATTTTGCCGGTGGTGGCCGCGGTAAAAAAACACCAGTACATTTACAACACCCAGGCGGAAATGGCGAAGTTGGAGACGGCCATTGACCGTTACAAGGCCGCCTATGGCTTTTATCCGCCAAGTCCAACCACTCCGCCGACGGCGGGCAACCCGTCAACGCTCGTCAACCAGCTCTATTATGAATTGGAGGGAACAGTCTACAGCCCAATCAACCTTAATTACACGCCCTTGGACGGCAGCGCCCAGATATTATCGGCCGGCCAAGTGGCCAGTGCTTTTACGGGCATCGGCGGGTTTATCAATTGCACCAAACCCGGCGCGGGTGAAGACGCGGCGGCAGCCCGGAATTTTCTCCCGGACTTGAAACCGAACCAGATTATAGTTTATTCGAACAACACGGTTCCTGTGACCATACTCATCAGCTCGGTGGGCGGGCCGGATGCCAATTACCAGCCGTTGGGTTCGCCGGACGTGAATCCCTGGCGCTATAATTCGTCCAGCCCCACCAACAATCCCGGCTCCTATGATTTGTGGGTCCAGCTTGTGATTGGCAAACAATCCAATCTCATCTGCAACTGGACCAAACAAGTGCAGATTAACAGCCCGTTGCCCTGAACTTTTTATGTGCGTTGCGCGAAAATCCGGACCTGGCCGCGAATATTCCGTCGCCGTTGACTGGCGCGATTGCGCGTGGTCTCCGCGCATCGTGGTGCGCCGTCCGGTGGCGGCGCAGCTTGAGGGTGTGTTGCCCAAATCATTTTCCGCTTCGGATGTGGGGCAGACATTCCTGTCTGCCGGTTCTGGGGACTTTCCAGTCCCCGGATTCCGCGTCAAACTGTCAGCTTTGGTCTGCGAAGTTGGAAAACTTCGCAACCGGCAGGCTCGAAAGCCTGCCCTACAATTTGGGCAACACGCCCCTGGCAGCCCGTTCAAAAACGCCTTCTCTCGTAGCAGCCGGGGTAACGAGGCTCAAATTTCCTTGGAAACGATCATTCGTTCAGAGCCTCCTCACGTCGGCTGCTACTTCTTTAACGGGCCGCCAGGATGCGTCCTCTGCCGGCTGGTGACAAAACGATCACCCGCCTCATCCTCCATTTCGCCTCCTCCGCGCCGCAACCGGATTTATTTTTAAACCTATGAAAACCATCCCTATGAAAAATTATCAGACAGACGAAAGTCGAGCGTCGAGCCGTCTTCGCTGCGCTTCGCCGCGCCAAGGAGTCGAGGGCAGAAAATCCGGAGTGCGGCGCTCGGCTGGCTCTCGACCCTCGACCCTCGGCTCTCGACCAGCATTCACCATCGTCGAATTGCTCACCGTCATCGCCATCATCGCCATCCTGGCGGCGATGCTCCTGCCGGTGTTGTCGAGAGCCAAAATCAGCGCGCAGAAAAAGCAGGCGGCGGTGGAGATGAGCCAGATTGTCGGCGGCATCCAGCAATACGATTCCGTCTATGGCCGCTTTCCGGTTTCGTCAGCCGTGCAGCAAACCGCAAGCACGCTGGGCGGTGATTTCACTTACGGGGGCAGCGTGATTGCCAGCAACCTTTCTTTGCTTCCTGCGGCTTATGCTGCCTATACTACCAACAACTCCGAAGTGATCGCCATTTTGATGGACCTGACCAATTATCCCAATGGCAGCCTGACGGTGAATACCAATCATCAAAAAAATCCGCAGCGCACCATCTTTCTGAACGCCAAAATGTCGGGCTACGATCCCGCGGCCAATGACCCGCAGCCGCCGGGAGGCGTGGACAACGCCGGCGTTTATCGCGATCCGTGGGGCAGTCCTTACGTCATCTCGATGGATTTGAATTACGACGAGCAATGCAGTGATGCTATTTACTGCCGGCATCTAGTCTCTCAGAATCCGCCCCTCAGCAGCAGCCAGGCGGGCTACAACGGTTTGTTCAACCCTGATGCGAATGGCATCACGGACAATTTCCTGTATCACGGCAAGGTCATGGTCTGGTCCGCCGGGCCAAACCGGAAGATTGATCCCGTCGAACCCGCTGATGACCGTGAAAACAGGGACAACGTCCTGAGCTGGCAGTAATTAAAAAAGCTAAAGGCTAAATGCTAAAGTCTAAAATAAAATTTGCGCGCGAGGCGCGGAAAAAGGTTTCAGCCTTCAGCCTTCAGCCTTCAGCCTTCGCTTGCTCCGCCTTCACGCTCATCGAGTTGTTGGTGGTGATTGCCATCCTCGGCATTATGGCGGCGTTGACCGTGCCGGTGCTCAAAAATTTCGCCAAGTCGGACGCCACCCTCGGCGCCTCGCGCCAGTTGCTCGACGGTGTCGCCCGCGCGCGGCAACTGGCCGTCAGCCAGCGCACGACGGTCTATATGGTTTTCGTCCCGCCGAATTTTTGGAACAACATTTCCGGAACATGGCCAAACACCTGGTGGAGCAGCCTGAATCCGGCCCAGCAAACCGCCGCCACCAACTTGTGCGACAAGCAATTTACCGGCTATACCTTTGTCAGCCTGCGTTCGGTGGGCGACCAGCCGGGGCGGGGCAGGACGAACTATCTCGCGTCGTGGCAAACGTTGCCGGATGGCACATTCATTGCCACGAATAAATTCATTTCGCCCAGCCTGTATTACTCCATCGCCCAATACGATCCCAACGTAAAAATTTACGGCTTCAATACCAACGCAATCCCATTCCCCACGGCGGATGCGCCCGCGATCCCGCTGCCTTGGATTGCGTTCAATTATCTCGGCCAACTAACGTTTGATGGGCAGACGGTTGCCGGCCGGGACGAATACATCCCGATCGCGAAAGGCAGCGTGTTGTTCGCGAGGGATCCGGCGACCAAAACGTTTCAATTCAATCCGCCGGATGCCTCGGAAATGCCGCCCGGCAACAGCACCAATTCCTCCTACAACATCGTTCACATTGACCGGCTGACGGGCCGCGCCATTTTGGAGTATCAAAAGATGGCGCCATGAAAACAGGTGAGCGACAATTTCATCTGGTAGAGCAGGCTTTCCAGCCTGCTGGTTCACCGGACTTTCCAGTCCGGCAATCCGACGGGCGACTCGAAAGTCGCCCCAACCGGCAGACAGGAATGTCTGCCCTACGGCGGCAATCCGGTTTCACCATGGTCGAGATTGCCATCAGCCTGGCGGTCATCGGCATCGCCCTCGTCGCCATCATCGGCGTCCTGCCCATTGGCATGAACACGCAGCGGGACAACCGCGAGGAAACCATCATCAATCAGGACGCAACCATTTTGATGGAAGCCATCCGTGGCGGCGCGCGCGGCATGGATGATCTGACCAATTACGTCTATGCCATCACGAATTTTCATGGAATTTACAATCGAGACGGCACGTTTTCATCCCAGATTCCTCTCGGGTTCACATATGCCAATGGTTCACTTCTTCTGACCAACGGCATGATTATCGTCGGGTTGTTGAGTTCGCCGGAATTCTTGGATTTGACTAATCTTAATCCGATCAACAATCTTTTCATGGGCGGTTACAGCAACCACATCGTTGCCTATGTCCGTTCCATCAGCGGGCCGGCGGTGGAAAAGCCGCCACAACCCAACGATAGCGTCATTCGCGAAGATTCTTTCGGCTACCGCGTCCTGTGCGTCAACGCACCGGTGGCGGTTTACACGCCTCCACTCTGGGCGGCGCAGTCATACAACGCGGGTGACTATGTTTCTTACATCTTGAACGGACAGACAACTTATTGGCAGGCAATCATTGCAGGGCAACCACCTCTGCCGCCGCGGTCGAGCAATGTTCCCGATAGTTCAGTTAGGTGGGCACGGATTCTTTACCCCCAGGAACTCGCCGCCAACCTGCACGAACTGCGGCTGACGTTTCTCTGGCCGCAACAGCCCAACGGCAAAGTAGGCCCCGGCCGCCAGACCTTTCGCACGATGGTTGCCGGACAAATCGTGACCAACATCGTTGCCGGACAGATTTTATATTTTTACCAGTCGCAATCCTTCGTCAACACGCCGTGAACCTGACATTTAAAATTTTGCATTCGCATTGTTTGGGGAGCACACCCGCCCCGGGTGTGGCTGGACGCGCCTCGCGTCCAGTGGTGCGGGAGAGGACGTTGATTGCGCCTGGGAAATTTCCACATGTCGCCGATGTTTTTCGCGAGGGCGCGAAAAACCGCACCCGAGGCGGGTGCGCTCCCCGCGCTTTTACGCTCGTGGAAATTCTCGTGGTGGTGGTGTTGATGTCGCTCATCGTGCTGGCGTTGATGGCGGTGTTCAGCAGCACGCAGGCCGCGTTCCGCGCGAGCATCACGCAGACCGACGTGCTGGAAGGCGGCCGCAGCGTGATGGGGCTGATCAAAAGCGATCTGGAACCAATGACGCCGTGCTTTTTGAACGCGCCGAATTTCCCTCCCAATTTCTATGCGGCAGTGAGCAACAGTTTCACGCAACCGCTGACCGGCAGTTCCGCTTCGCGCACATACGTCATGGAGGATGTTTTTTTCATCACCCGCGAAAACCAGACTTGGAAGGGCGTCGGCTACTTTGTGCGTTCGAACCTTTTCGTATCGGGCATGGTCAGGACTCCCGGTGTCCTGTATCGCTTCGAGACGAACTATTCCGCCAACCGGTTCGCCCGGGTTGCGCAAACGCCGGATGGGCCGTTTGCGGCTTATGATCGGGCCCGCCAGGGCGTCAACCCCACCAACGGCGTCAGCCGGATTCTAGATGGCGTCATGGCGTTCAAGGTTCGGGTATTTGACACCAATGGCGTCTGGATAACCACCAACGTGGTCGTGAACAATGGCGCTTCAACCAACGTGTGGGCGGATCCGACAAATTTGTTAACTGGGGGCGAACCCTCGGCTTTTTACATATTCAGCAACGCATTGCCGGCGTCGGTGGAAATTGAACTCGGCATCCTCGAAGACCGCGCGTTACAACGTATCGAGTCTTTAGGCGGTTCGTTTCAGGCCCAAACCAATTATCTCGCGAAACAGGCCGGCAAGGTTCACCTGTTCCGGCAGCGCGTCTGGATTCGCAACGTTGATCCCTCGGCCTATCAATGAGAATGAGAACCAAACGAACATCGAACAACGTCCGCCCCGTGGAATTGCCGCCCCTATTCCACAGGGGAACCCGAACGCCGAACATCGAACGCCGTCACGATGGCTTAAATTTCATATTCGATGTTGGAAGTTCGGAGTTCGATGTTCGATGTTTCCGTTCTTCTCGTCCCTCGTCCCGTGTCACCCGTCACTCTCAGAAAGGTGTTGCGCTGATCATCACGCTGATTTTGCTGTCCGTGGTGACGTTCATGGCCATCACCTTTCTGGCCCTCAGCCGCCGTGAACGCAGCGCCGTCACCACCGTCACCGACACCGCCAGCGCGCGGCTGGCCGCCGATGCCGCGCTGGCCAACGCCGAGGCCCAGGTCATCGCCAACGTTCTCGCCACCACCAATCCCTACAACTTCACCTTGCTCGTCTCGACCAATTACATCAACCCATTTGGATTCCAGCCCAACATAGTAAACCCGACCAACGTCAACTACGATTATTTGGCCGCTGGTGGTGCACTGAATCAAAACCAGTTCCTGCAAAACCTCGAAAACTTGTATTACAGTCCGCGTCCGCCGGTTTTCATTGCCAACTCGACGAATTCATCCCTGCCGCCCGATTTCCGCTACTATCTGGATTTGAACCGTAACGGACGGTTCGATACCAACGGGGTCGTCGGGGAGTTTGACAATAATAATATTTTTCTCGGCACCAGTTTTCATGTTGGCGACCCGGAATGGATTGGGGTTTTGGAACGGCCCGACGCGCCTTACGGTCCGAACAACAAATTCATTGCGCGCTACGCCTTCATCGCCGTGCCCGTCGGCAACGCGCTCGATTTGAACGCCATTCACAATCAGACCTTCGATCCCATAGCCAATCGGGTGCTGAATCCTCCTATTGCGGGAGATGTTTTTCTGCGCAACCAAGGCGTAGGTTCGTGGGAAATCAATTTGGCCGCATTTCTGGCCGATTTGAATACGAACGTATGGCTTCCAACTTTGCCGCCTAACAACACATATTACGGTTACTATCAGCCTGCATCACCCAATCAGGGAAGAGCCTTTGAGGACGCCCGCGCGTTGCTGGCTTGGCGTTATGCGAACAATTACATTAGCCTGGTCAATGTGAGTGCGCTCTACGGCGCGCCCGGCCAGGCGGCGTTTCGAAACAACATTGACGGTTACAGCGACGGGCCGCTGATGATAACCCTGTCGGGCACTAACGATTACTTCCAAGATGTTACTTTGCCATGGGCTGGCGCGGACAACACGAATCATTTCTTCACCCATCAGGAATTGTTCGATCCGACGAAGACGCAAACCGGAGTGATATCGCCCACACTTGGTTTTTCCGATCATTTGAAGCAGGCCAGCACGAACGTCTCCACCTACGACCGCTACACGTTTTACCGGCTGCTCTCGCAACTCGGCACCGATTCCGCGCCGGATTCGGGCAAGATGAACCTCAATTACCGGAATGTGACCAACGGCGTCGTTGTGCCCGGCTTGGAGACGAATTTTTATCCGTGGACGGCGATTGAATTTTTCACCAACGCCGCCGACCGGCTGCTGCGCGCCTACACCACCCAGTGGCGCAACAGCAATCCCACCAACTTCGCCACCACGTTTTACAGCGTGACCGATTTCAGTCCGATGTTTTTTAATCCGTCCCTATGGACCAATTATCCGGCCTTTGGCATCGGGAACGTTCCGGTGCTGGTGAATAACCGGTTCGTTTATTCGCCCGCCGTGAACCGCCTGCTCCAGCTCGCGGCGAACATGTATGACGCCACGGCGAATCGCTATTACGACACTTTGCTGCCGCCAACACCGCTGCCCAGCGTGTTCCGGCCGATTTTCAACAAGGCAGTTACTCTTACAACGACCAATGTCTATATCTGCGGGTTTAGTGAAGTAACAAATATTACCGAAGGCGACGTGCCTTTGTCGGAGCCGTATAACTTGGCAAATCCGGTTGTTTTGGCAAGTCTCACACCAGGAATTCACAACGGCCTTAACGGCCTTTTGGCCATTAACGTGTTCGGTGTGCCGATGATCATCGGCGCAAAGAAAGGGTTTCCGAACTACAACGAGTTTTACATGGAGAGTGCTTTTCAGCTCACGCGCAAGCTGATGGTCACCCGCCAGAGCACCAATGTGCCGTCACCGGCGCCGGACCCGACGAGTTCGTTTTGGGGTTATTACGAGATGTTCAATCTGAGCCTTACCAACCAGTTTGGCGTGGAGTGCTGGAACTCCTACCGTTCCAATTACACCCGGCCAACTGACATTTACGTGAACGATTATCTGACGATGACGCTGACCAACGACGAGAACAATTTCAGCTATCCCACCAATTTGACTGCCAGAGGGTTCCTACAGTTTACACCCCCCAACTACTGGCCGGGAACTTACAATTCTCTCAGTCCCAACCCCCAATCATTCCAGACAAATTTCGGCACCATGCCGACAAACTTCGCCGCCGTGGCGGTTTCCATGTATCGGTTCAACGGCGGCAACCCCTTCCTGACCACCAATCTGAATTTGTGGTACGAAACGGGTCCCACCGGCTTTGGTCAATATCCGCAACCGCATTGGGGTCTGGTGATGACCAACAACCTGCAGGTCATCATGGTGGACCACAACACCGGGAGATTGATTGATTATGTGCAGTTGAGCGGGCCGAACAGCATCCGCGATTTGACTGCGGAAATTCAGACGGGGTATGACACGGTAGGTTCAGGAAACAATACTGGATATAATGATCTATGGGACATGAACCTGATTAAAGGTGTGCCCAACGGGTTTGCCTGGCAGTTTAACGTCTCCCAAGGAAAAGGAAGTCCGATTTGGAGTTCCTCATTATGGGGCAAGGACCAACAGATGGCTTATGACCAGATGAATGCCTTTCTTGTCTTCACGGTGGGCAGTGGTGCTTTTACGCTGACTTATCCCGGCTATGTGTCCCACCCGGGTCAAATCGCCGCGGCCAAAATGACCAATGCCATGCAGATGGCTTACACGCCCACGGCGACTGTCGTCCAAGACATCGTCTGGCAGGCGAACGACCCGCTGGTGCATTACATGGCCAGCGATTTGGTTAACCCCGCTGCCAGCACTTTCACAGGGTTTCCATTCACATGGTATAATAATTACACATATGCCGATAATTTCGCGACCAAAAGCGGGTTCCAAGAAACGCTTAATTGGCCCGGCAATCTCGGCCAGTTGAATCAGCGTTACATGCCGTGGGGCGGCAATCCTTCGACGGGCGTGGGCACGAATATGCTGGCGGTCAAGGACCCGCTGGTTACTTGTTCGGATGATTGGAATTTTCCCACGAACAAATTCCCCGGTGTTGGCTGGTTGGGTCGCGTCCATCGCGGCACGCCGTGGCAGACGGTCTATCTCAAGGCATCGGATGTTTTGTCTTACCCGAACTATTTCAACGTTTATGGCAACAACGGCCCCGACCTCTGGATTAATAGATGGACGGGCAACGTGAATCCGTTTGACGCCACCAACACCGCGCCGAAGAAGGATTGGTTGTTGTTCGACCTTTTCACCACGGCGTTCAATGACAACGCCACGCGCGGCCAGCTTTCGGTGAACGTGGCCACCGACAATCCCGACCCGGCAGCCAGTCTCGCCGCGTGGTCGGCGTTGTTCAGCGGAATCGTTGTGCCAACCACGCTTACCAACACCTATACGATCATCAATCCCGCCGGCCCGGCGGGCGCGAGCACCAACTCGCCGTTGGGGCAAATCGTGCAAGGCATTTACAACACGCGCACGAATTTTTTGAATCCGGATGGAGTCAGAGGAGCCTTTGAGCACGTTGGCTACATTCTCGCCGTGCCGCAACTCACGGAGCGATCGCCGTTCCTGAATTGGAACGACTCTGTGCAACAACAAAAAGGCATCAACGACGAGATGTATGAATGGCTGCCGCAACAGACGATGTCGCTGTTGCGCGTGAGTGGTTCACCGCGCTATGTGATTTATTGTTACGGCCAGGCGCTCAAGCCCGCGCCGAATTCGGTTTACACCGGCGGCGGCGCGTTCTTCGGCATGGTTACGAATTATCAAGTCATGTCGGAAATCGCCACCCGCGCTGTCGTGCGATTTGGCAGCACGCTGACCAACAATGTTGTGTTTGACCTCAACACCGCCAATTGGGTCAGCCAACCCGTGGTGACGAACAACAACGCCGTCATCGAGAACTTTAACATTTTGCCGCCGGACTGAAAAGTGAAGGATGAAGGATGAAGGATGAAGGATGAAACATGGAAGATGGGGAGCACAACCGCCCCGGCTGTAGCCATCGGCGCCCTCGCTGATGGCATCCTTGGCTGCTTTGCCTGTGTGTTTCAGAGTTCGGCGCGGGGGCGCGCCGAACAGCGCCCGGGGCGGGCGCGCTCCCCAATCCATCCTCGCTTTGGCGAAAATTGTGTGAGATAATTATTTGACCATTTGAAGTTTATGCGTACGCGTTGGTTGATTTTGTCGTTGTGCCTGCTGTGCCTGGCGGGCGCGTGGTTCTTCTGGCACCAGCCAGCGAACACGCGGACGAGGCCGTCCGCGCTCCCAAAAGTTGCCGTGCCGACGGTCACGACGGTCCGTCCCGCTTCCACCGCGCCGAACATTTTGGCCACCGTTTCCACCAACGGCGCAACTTCGGCTAAAACAAACCAATTCGCCTACCGCCTCAGCAACACGACCAAGACCATCGGCCAGTTGGTGAGCGACCGTCATGCGATACTGCTGGAGAACGCGCTGATTGACACCGGCGCGAAGCTGAACTTTTCGATTCCCAAAAATCTGCAATCGCCGGGCGATCCGGGAGCTTACATCGTCCAGGCGCGCGGGCCGATTGACAACGCTTTCCGTGCGATGCTGGCGTCGGCGGGCGCGGAAATCGTTTCCTACATCCCGAACGACGCCTACCTCGTGCGCGCCCCGGCGGGCGTGGCCAATGGATTGGCGGGAAATCCGCTCACGCAGGCGGTGATTCCCTATGAGCCATATTACAAAATATCCTCGTCAATGCCCGTGACGGTTAAACAAAAGTCGTCTTCTTCCGTGCCAATGAAAACCAACCGGGCGGCGGGGCCTTCCTTGCTTGCGCTGGCGGTGAAACAGGCGCCGCTGCCTGCGGGAACTTATTTGACGCTCGGTTTGTTCAACGACGGCGCGGCGGCGACGGTCGCGCAGATTGAAAAACTCGGCGGTCAGATTGTTGCGCGGGACAACTCGCCGTTCGGTCCAGTGGTGCGCGTGCAGCCGCCGGCGGACTGGGTTGCGCTGGCCACGCTGCCGGGCGTGCAAATTGTCGAACCGCTCCGCCAACGCGTTCACGCGAATGATTTGAGCCGCGCAACGGTGGGCGTGGCGGCGGACACACAAGTTTCATCGAATTATCTAGGCTTGACCGGCAAGAACGTACTGGTGGAAGTGAACGATTCGGGCATTGACGCCAACCATCCGGATTTTGGAACAGGCGGGGGTCCTCCGATCCGTGTGTTCGGCGACTCCGCGCTCAGTCTGGTGGACACCAACGGTCACGGGACGCACGTGGCGGGCATCATTGCGGGTGACGGCACGGAATCCACAACCGTGAGCAATGCGCCCGGTTCGATATTGGCAACCAATGGTTTTGCAGTGGCTGGCCAGTTTCGCGGCATGGCGCCGTTGGCGAATTTGCTGTCCATGGACTGGAACGCATCAGACCAGGAACTTCAGGAAGCAGCGGCGCGAACGAACGCGCTGATTTCCAACAACAGTTGGAACAATGGCGGCGATACCGCCTACGACTTGGCGGCGGCCAGTTACGACGCGGCGGTGCGCGATGCTTTGCCGGAGGTGACCGGTTCGCAGCCCGTGCTGTTCGTGTTTTCGGCGGGCAACGCCGGCAACGGTGATGACACAACCGATCCCGGCAGCGGCACTCCGGACAGCATTGAATCGCCGGCGACAGCCAAGAACGTGATTACGGTGGGGGCCATTCAGGAATTTCGCGATATTACCAATCAAGTGATGACGATTGCGGCGGATGGCACGACCAACATCAGCGCGCCATGGCAACCAGAGACGAGTACGAGTTATCGCATCGCCGGTTTTTCCAGCCGGGGCAACGTGGGCATTGGGACGGAAGGCACCTACGGACGTTACAAGCCGGACGTGGTCGCACCGGGAACGTTCATCGTTTCCACCCGTTCCAGCCAATGGGACATCACAGACTATTTCTATCAAAGTCCGACAAATTTCAACGTGCAGAATTTCTCCGTGATCGTTCAGGCGGATTCGCTGGGGGCGGGCGAATTCCCGCTGGTGCCGGCCAATACCGTTCAAGTCACCATCCAGTTGTTCCCCAACGCGACTTCGCCGGTTCCTTTCCCCGATCTGCCGATTTATTTCGGATTGTTGGGTTCCCCAACCTACCCTTACGTCACCACGAACAACCAAGTTTCGATACCGCCGGACGGTGGCCTGACCATCCCTGACATACTCAGCAGTGAAGCTTTTTACGGTTTCAATTTTGCCATCAGCAACATCACCAGCGAACCCATCAATTTCGATATCGTTCTCGATACCATCACGACGAACAACCCCGGAAATTATTTTCTGGTGTATAGCAATTTGGACCAGTCCCTCGGCGGGATCAACCTGGCCAGCACCGGGCCGGGGCCGTATTACCGCTACGAGACCGGCACGAGCATGTCGGCGGCGGACGTGTCGGGCGTTCTGGCGTTGATGCAGGATTACTTCACCAACACGCTGTACGCCACGCCCAGCCCGGCGCTGCTCAAAGCCATGTTGATCAATGGCGCGCGGGCGACCGGGTTTTACAACTTTCACCCGCAAAATGCGATCAACTACGAAGGCTGGGGCTTGATCAACCTGCCCAACTCGCTGCCACCGGGAATTACGACGAACGTGAACAACGCAACCGGCGAGGCGATGCTTGTTCTCGACCAGAGTCCGGCCAGCGCGCTGGCCACGGGCGACAGCCATACGTATCACGTCACCGTCGCCGGTGCGGCGGCGGCATTGCCGTTGCGCATCACGCTGGCGTGGACGGACCCGCCCGGGGACCCGGCCGCCGCTATCAAGCTCGTCAACAATCTCGACCTCATCGTGACCAATTTCGATGACCCGGCCAATCCAATCATCTTTTACGGCAACGACATTGCATCGGGGAGCATCTACAACACTCCGGAAGGCACGAATGCGCAGAATTTGGATTCCATCAACAACGTTGAAAACGTGTTTATTTCGCCACTGCTGGGCGCGAATTATTCCATCACCGTCATCGGGCGCGGCGTGAACGTCAATGCCGTCACCGCCCAAACCAACAACGCCGCCGGAGTCTACGCGCCCAACGTGGTGCAGGACTACGCGCTGGTCATTTCCTGCGGCAACGGCGAAGTGACGAACGCATTCACGGTGACGGATAATCCGATCATTTCCAATCCCACGACCGATCAGGACGTCACGTTTGTGACCACGACCAACGCGCCGTTGCTGAATCAATTGGTCGGCGCGAGCACGCCGTTGCTTGGCACGAACACAATACCACTGGGAACCAATCTGGTGTGGGGTGGAGCGAACAGTGTCATCACGCTGGGCATGACCAACCAGTGGCATTTCTACGTGGTGACGAACACCACCGGCTTCACCAACGCCGCGTTCATCACCTTCATTCCCAACACGCTTTCGATTCCGCGCATGGGGGTGTTTGCCGATTCGGCGGGCAACGCCACGCGGCCGGGGGCGGACATTGATCTTTATGTGACCACGGATCCGACATTGATGAATCTTAACCCGGTCGCCATTTCCAACTGTGTCAACGGCGCGCAAGTTGGAGCGTCATCGGGCAACATCTTCAACGGTGCGTCGTTGGGTCGCGGAGGCACGGAATTTGTCGTGGATACGAATTCTAGTCCCTCCATTCCCGGCGAGGTTTATTACGTGGGTGTGTATTCGGAGGACCAGGAGGCGTCCGAATACGGGTTCATCCCCATTTTCAGCCA
Source organism: Limisphaerales bacterium (assembly GCA_003161635.1). Classification (GTDB taxonomy): domain Bacteria; phylum Verrucomicrobiota; class Verrucomicrobiia; order Limisphaerales; family UBA11358; genus UBA11358. Next base: position 20,974 of record PMOA01000066.1, on the reverse strand, counting down.
GCACCCGTTCAGCCAGTTGAATCCCAACGGCAGCCAGAGCGTCTTCGGCGTGCCGTTGCCGGTGGACATTCCCGACGGCAGCCCGGCGCATCCGGGTTCGGGTTATGTCTTCGGTCTTGCCCTTTATCCGATGCAGGTGCAGCAGGTGGTGGTGACCGACCTCATCGCGCACCAGAATTTTGGCGACCTCATCGGCACTCTCACGCACGGGGGCAATAATGGATTGTCGGGAAGCATCGTATTGAACAATCACGACTCGCTCTACAATTCATCAGGGATTTACACGCAGATTTATGACGACAGCGGGCAGGGTGACATCATCGGATCGCAACCGTCGGACGGCCCGGGCAGCTTGAACACGTTTACCGGTCAACAGGGCAATGGTGTGTGGTTGCTGACCGAGGTGGATGATTCGCTGACACAGACAGGCAGTGTGACCAGCTTCCAAATGTTGATCGAACCGCACCAGGATCCGACCAAGGGGGTTTATGGCACGGCCGGACCGTTTGGTTGGGGGCCCCGTGATTACATTGACGTGCCTTCCGGGGTGAGCAGCATGACAGTATCGGCCACGAATCTAACTCCGTCCCCGTCCCCGTATGAGTCCCTTTACGTCAAATACGGCTCCATTCCGACACTGACAGACACCAATGAATATGGGCCGGCGGGACTTACCAACGGCACTCCACCGGGCAATTCGATTACCATCAGCTCGCCGGCACCAGGCCGCTACTGGTACGGCGTGTACAATGACAGTGCGATTGCGCAGTCGAATTATGTGATTGTGAACTTCACCATCGGCAAAGTGCCCGGGCAGGTGATTTTCAGTTCCAGCGGGCCGGCGCCGATTCTGGACGACGCCGTGATGACAAATTCCATTTACGTATCGGCGGCCCAGAACCTCTCGTCGGTGGACGTCGGCTTGCGCGTGGATCATCCGCGCGTGTCCGATTTGGTGTTCCATTTGATCAGCCCGGACGGCACGCGTTGTCTGCTCGTGGAAAATCGCGGCGGCACGACCACCAACGGCATGGGTGCGACCCTGGCCATCACGAACATCATCCCGGTCTCGTCTCACGGCAGCGCGTCGCCCGTGACCAACCTCGTGACCACCGCCTCGATCAACGGCACACTGACGGTGTATTACGATTTTCAGAGCCTGGCGGACGAGATGGTCGTGTTCGACCAGGGCGGGAATTTGATTTTTGATTCCGGCTTCATCAGCTTCAGCGGCGTGTTCAACATCGCCTACACCAATTCCTCCGTGCTGACCATTGTGATGAATCCCAACGGCAACCCGCAGCCGGGCACCATATGGGATTACACGGTAAATTCGTCGCAGGCCTACTATACCTATCTGGTGCTGACGGAAGACACGAACAAGACGACGACGCCCATCAAATATGCCGTGCCGCCGTTTCACGGCACCCCGACCCTCACCCCGGTCACCAATGTGGTGGTGACAACCATCATGGTGCCGGTCACCAATGCGGTAGTGGTAACCAATACATGGGTGGTAACCAATACGGCATATACAACCAATATGGTGCCGGCCGCCGCCGAATGGCACAGTGGTTTTGAGAGCACCAACACGATCAGTTTTTCACCCACGGCGGGACAATATTTTCCTGAGGGATGGCATGTTGACTCCGGAAGTGTGGATCTTGCAATCAATGGAACTTGGTTTGGAAATAAAGCCGATGAAGGGAATTGGATGATGGATCTGGATGGTGTTGATGCGGGAACGATATCCACGAACATCCCCACCGTGCCGGGCCAAAACTACGTGCTCAGCCTTGCCTATTCGCGGAACGCAGACAGCGTCGGTCTTACCATCCCCAGCGCCAACGTTTTGATTAATAACAATCCGGTGGGCACTTTGGTTGCGAATTTCAACGACACCTGGGCAAGCCTCAATTGGCATTCGACGTCTTACGTGTTCACCGCCACCTCTTCGTCCACACTCCTGACCTTTCATTCCTTGGATGCTGGAAAACCATGGCCGGACGTTGCCTACGGGGTGCTGCTGGACGCGATCAATTTGTCGTCAGGCCTGAACGATGGTTTTGAAAAAACGGTGGCCGGGGACTATGTACAAGGAGTCAATCCGGTTTTTGGCGGCTGGAGCGTGACCGCCAACCAAGTGACCGTGATCAGCAATGCGACGCTGGCCTATTCCGGCACCAATCTGCTGGCGCTGGCCGACGGTGTGATCTCGCGCCTGTTGCCCACGGTGCCGGGCCAGACTTACACCCTGTCGTATGCATATCGCGAAGCGCCGCCACTGCAAGGCTTGGTAAGCTGGTGGCCGGGCGAAAACAATGCCAACGACATCATGGGTCTCAACAACGGTATTTTACAAGGCGGGCTTGGTTTTGCACCCGGCGAAGTGGGGCAGGCATTCAATTTTGACGGCATTGCTGGCACGGTCAGCGTGCCCGCTTCACCTTCGCTTAATGTGGGGACAGGACAGGGATTCACTTTGGAATGTTGGACAGCACCGACATCCGTGACCAATCAGGAACCACTGATGGAGTGGAGAGGAAACGGTGGCAGTATCCACAATGGAGCTCATTTTTGGATCTCGGGGGTTTTCGGCGGGGTTGGAGGTCCGGGATGCATTTATGCGAACATTGTTGATTCGGTGGGTGGCCTTCACATTTTTGCATCGCCTACAGGAATCGTTCAGGCCGGCATACTTCAGCATGTAGCCCTTACCTACGACAAGGCTAGTGGGGTGGGCAAAATATATTACAACGGTTCGCTTGTAGCGTCGAGCAATTTGGGCAGCTTCACACCAAAAACTGACACCGCATTACTGCTTGGGCGAAGAATGGATTTTGGCAATTTTTATTACCAAGGCGTAATAGATGAATCTGCGATTTTCAACCGTGCGCTTTCTTCGAATGAAATCCAAGCCATCTACAATGCCGGTCATGCCGGCAAATGCGGTCTGGCGACACCGCCGTCGGTTTGCGCTGAAGCCGCACAAGCTGTTTTGAACGGCATATCAACGAATATCGTCGTTGGAACAACCAACTGGCAGACCACGAACATCACCTTCACCGCCACCCAGACCAACACGCCGCTGCAAATCACTGGAATCGAGCCGGGAATGTTGCTGGACAGTTTTGTTCTGACCAACTTTGTTGTTATGACCAACTTCACCTATGTGACCAATACCACTTATTGGACCAATTATGGGGCCAATGGTTTTGAAGGAGCAGCGGCCGGGGATTACACCCAAAGCGGATCGTTTTTTGACGGCTGGGCCGAAAACACCAATCAGGTCACGGTGATCACTGATACCAATCTGGCCTATCAGGGCAGCAACCTGCTGGCACTGGCCGATGGCCAGATTTCGCGCATTCTGCCCACGGTGCCGGGACAGACTTACACTCTGTCGTATGCGTATCGCGGGCCGGGCATTGTGAGCCTGTGGCGGGGGGAAAATAATGGGAACGACAGCATCAGCAACAACCCGGGCACCCCCAGCAGCATGACCTACGCCAGCGGCGTGGTTGGGACGGCGTTTGTCTTCGATGGTGTCAGTTCACAAGTAAGGGTCCCCGCCAGTGCCAGTCTTGATGTTGGAATCAACAACAGCGGTTACACCATCGATGCCTGGGTCAACCCGGTGGGCGCCACAATCAACAATCTCCAATCGCTGTTGGAGTGGAATGTAGGTTCCGGCAGTGGCGCCGCGCCGATCGCCGCCCAATTTGGTTTTTCGGGGAATTATGACGGTGATCTCTACGCCAATATTATGGATACCACTCTCACCGCACACTCCCTGAGTTCGGCGGTCGGGACCATGACGGGAAACATCTTCCAGCATGTGGCCGTGACGTTTGACAAAGCAACGGGATTGGCGGTTCTGTACAAAAATGGCGTGGTCGTTCAAAGCCTGGATTTGGGTACTGGCTTTACCCCCTGGACCAGCGTTGATTTTTTCCTGGGTGTCAGGCCGGCAGGTAATTTTGCCAATCATTTCAATGGAATGATGGACGAGCCGGGCATTTATAACCGCCCGCTTTCGGCTTCGGAAATCAAGGCCATTTTCAATCACGGCATCATGGGCAAATACGATCTGGCAGCGCCATCCATCGCTCAAGGCCTGGCCGAGGCCCAGGTGACCGTGGGCGGCACTAATCTCCTTTTCTTCGGCAACAACACCAACTGGCAGACCACGAACATCACCTTCACTGCCGCGCTGAGCAACACGGTCCTGCAAATCACCGGAATCGAGCCGGGCATGTTGCTGGATAATTTCGCCCTGAGCCAGCTTGTATTTGTTACCAACAATGTTGTGACCACCAACGTGATCAGTGGCAGTGGCGACGTGTATTACCTGCCCGAGCAATCGCTCGACACCTATAAGGGGCTGAACGCGCTGGGCCAGTGGCAGCTTGAAATTTGGGACAATCGCGTCGGCGCCGGTCTCACGAACACGCTCGTAAGCTGGCAATTGCGGTTCAACTTTGCCACCAATTTCAACTCCATCGGCGTGCTCACCAACGGATTGGCGGTGACCAATGTCATTCCCCCCGGCGGCATGGCGTATTATCTGGTCATCGTCCCGCCCAATGCGGACTTTGCCACCAACCGCCTGCTCTTCGCCACCGGCCCGTTGAATGTGTGGTTCAACCAGACCACGCTGCCCGCCGGCACAAATCCGCCGGATTATCTGTTGATACCCAACTCGACGGGAGGCTCCTCCATTTTGAGCCTCATCAGCGCGCCGACCAATTTCGCGGCTGGCGGGACTTATTATCTCGGCGTGCAAAACACGGGCACCTCCAACATTACCTACGGAATCGAGGTGGACTTCCACTTGTTATTCCCGCCCGTGCTGCCGTCCATTGGCACGCAAATCATTGATGAATTGACCCTGATGACGGTGACGAACACCGCCTCCAGCGCGAACCCGCCGTTGACTTACTCGGTGTCCGGTCCGCCCGGCGTGGCCATCAGCACCAATGGCATCATTACCTGGACGCCGACAGAAGCGCAGGGGCCGGGATTTTATTTCATCCAGACCACCGTCACCGACAGCAGCGTGCCGCCGTTGCATTCGACCAACAGTTTCAATGTGATCGTGATTGAAGTGAACACGCCGCCGTTCTTTTTGGGCACACCGGCCGATCAGACCATCAACGCCTTTTACACGCTGATCGTGACCAACGCGGCCGGTGATTCGGACATCCCGACCAATCCGCTGACTTACACGCTGCTCAACCCGCCGGCCGGCATGACCATTGACACCAATGGTGCCATTACCTGGACGCCGACGCTGGCGCAGGCTCTCACCACCAACCTGATCGCCACGGTGGTGACGGACTTCAATGCCTGGGCGCCGGTCAACCAGATCTTGAGCGCCACGAATTACTTCACCGTCTTCGTGACGGGTGCCCTGTCGCCGTTTGCGTTCACGCAACCGGCCACTTCCGTCACGGGAACGAGCGCCCAGTTGAACGGCATGGCCACGCCCAATGGCCCGCCCACCACGGCCTGGTTCGAATGGGGAACCAGCGCAACCTACGGAAACCAGACGCCGCCGGTCAGTGTGGGCGGCAGCTTCAATGTGGTTTATGTGGCCAATCAGATCAACGGTTTGGTGATGAACCAGCCGTATCATTTCCGCCTGGTGGTGAGCAATGTCTTGGGAGTGGTCTATGGCTTCGACCAGATTTTTGATGAAACGGGCGTGGTGGCCTGGGGTGCCGATTACCTCGGCCAGACGGACGTGCCGTCGGGCTTGAGCAATGTGGTGGCCGTCGCCGCCGCTCATGATCACAGCCTGGCCTTGAAAAACGACGGGACGGTGCTGGCCTGGGGTGATGGGTTCCATGGTCAGACGAATGTGCCGGCGGGTTTGAACAGTGTGGTGACTATCGCGGGCGGCAGATGGTCCAGTCTGGCGTTGAAGAGCAACGGCCGGGTGGTGGCTTGGGGCTACAATATCGCCGGCCTGACCAATGTGCCAGCGGGCTTGAGCAATGTGGTGGCCATCGCGGGTGGAGGTTTTCACAGTCTGGCCTTGAAATACGACGGGACGGTGGTGGCCTGGGGCGACGACAGCGACGGTCAAACGGATGTGCCGCCGGGCTTGAACAATGTGGTGGCGGTCGCCGCCGGTGGGTTCCACAGCCTGGTGTTGAAGAATGACGGAAGTGTGCTGGCCTGGGGCGACAATAGCACCAATCAAACGAGCATACCCCCCGGCTTGAGCAACGTGGTGGCCATCTCAAGCGGTTATTTTCATAATCTGGCGCTCGCCTCGTCATTCAACGTCAACCTCACGAACACTCCGCCGTTCTGGCTGACAACCAATCTGCCGCCACAGACGCTGGATGAATTGACGACGCTGTTGGTGACGAACACCGCGAACGATTCGGACCTGCCGCCGCAGACGCTGACTTACACAGTGACGATGCTCGTTGACACGAACGCCATGATCACAAACGGCTGGCCGTTGAATTATGCGACAACGAATCCGCCGCCGGTCGTCAACAGCAACGGCGTCATCACCTGGACACCAAGTGAGGCTCAGGGACCGGGGGTTTACATCATCACCGCCGTCGTCACGGACAACGGCGCGCCGCCGTTGAGCGCCACCAACAGTTTCACCGTGACAGTGAATGAAGTGAACACCCCGCCGTTCTGGCCGGCGAATGTTCCCAGCCAGACAAATTATATTATCAATGCGTTGAGCACGCTCACCGTCATGAACACGGCGACCGATACGGACATTCCGGCGAACCCCTTGACTTACCAGTTGATCAGCTTCCCAGCCGGTGCCACGATTGACACCGATGGCGTCATCACCTGGACGCCAACCCTGGCACAAGCCGGAACCACCAACATCTTTACTACGGTTGTTACCGATACAAATCCCCCCGCCGTCAACGCCACCTCGTTGAGCGCGACCAACAGTTTCACCGTCACTGTCACCACGTTGATAAACCTGACGGGCGGCCAGCCGCAAACGAACTCGGTCGGTGCCGGTGGTATTATCTATTATGTGGTGAATGTGCCGACGAATGCGGATTTCGCGACGAACATCCTGCTCTTCGCAACGAACGGCCCGGTGAACGTCTGGTTCGACACCAATTTCCCGCCCACGACCAACCTGTTGTTGTTGCCGGACGGCACGTATCCGTCCGGAACGAACGGTTCCGTCGTGTTGAGCGCCAGCACCACGCCGCCGCTGGTGCCCGGCTCGACTTATTATCTCGGCGTGCAAAACACGAACAGCTTCGCCGTCACCTACGCCATCGAGGTGGATTTCCACCTGTTGACTTCGACCAACGCCCCGGCCGGCCCGATTGTCATTTCCAGCATCACGGCCACCAATATCGGCGGAAAGTTCGGCTTCCTGCTCGCCTGGTATGCGCCGACCAATGATGAATTCCTGGTGCAATGGACGGGCAACCTCGCGCCGCCCGCGTGGAACACCTTCAGCAACATCGTTACTTACACCGGCCCGCCCACGCCCACGAACGGACTGTTCAGCTTCTTCGACGATGGCTCGCAAACCGGCGGGTTTGGCCCGATGCGCTTTTACCGGTTGATACTTTTGCAGTCTCTGACCAACGGCGCACCGCAGACGAGCTCCGTTCCGGCCGGCGGCATTGACTACTTTTTGGTCAACGTGCCAACGAACGCGGATTTCGCGACCAACCTGCTGCTCTCCGCCACCGGGCCGGTGAACCTGCTGTTCAACCCGACCACGCCGCGGACGGGGACGAACGCCGGTGACTACACCCTGCTGGCGGGCGCGACGAATGGCATTTCCGTTTTGAGCACCACCAGTGCGCCGACGAATATCGTGCCCGGCGGGACTTATTGGCTCGGCGTGCAAAACACGAACAGCTTTGCCGTCAGTTTCAGCATCGAGGTGGATTTCCATCTGTTGACTTCGACCAACGTGCCGCCGCCGACCAACACCATTTTCATTACCAGCATCACGGCCACCAACATCGGCGGGACGAACGGCTTCCTGCTTCAGTGGCAGGGTCCGACGAATTTCCAGTACGAGATTCAGTGGACGACCAATCTCGCGCCGCCGGTGTGGAACACGGTCCTGAACCCGGTCATCAACGTCGTCGTGACGGCGACCAACGGACATTTCAGTTTCTTTGACGACGGCACTCTGACCGGCGGGTTTGGCCCCATGAAATTCTACCGGGTCCTGGGCGGCCTGAATCTGGGGCCGATCACCGGTTCGGGTCCCGCCACCAACACCGTCCCGGCCGGGGCCATGTCGCAGGCGGTGGTGACGGTGCCGGCCAACGCCATCTCGGCAAGTAACATCCTGATTTCCGCCACCGGCCCGTTGAACGTGTGGTTCAACCAGACCAATCCGCCCACCGGCAACACCAACGCGGGCGATTTCCTGATGCTGTCCGCCACCAGCGCCGGCGCCTTCGTGCTCACCAGCAATTCCGTGCCGCCGCTCGTGCCGGGCACGAACTATTACCTCGGTTTTCAAAACCTTGGCGCCACCAATGTCACCTTCGTCTTTCAAGTCATCTTCGGTTATCCCTCGGTGTCCATCTCCAGCGTCAGCGTGCTGACCAATGGCAACTTCCAATTGCAATGGTCCGCGCCCACCAATTATCAGTTCCAGGTGGCCTGGACGACCAACCTCATGCCGCCGATGGTGTGGAACTACATCCCGCCCGGCCCGCCCTACATCACTTCCATCACCACCAATTTCACCTTCGTGGACACGAACGCGCCGACGGCCATGAAATTCTATCGGCTCGTCGAATATCCGTGAGGTGACTGGAAGGAGCGCGGGCAGCCCTGCCCGCGAGTTGATATGAACGCGCGGACAAAGCTGTCCGCGCTCCAAACGCAAGCGTGGCCGCGGCCTCATTGCCGCCATTGTTCTTCCCGTTCCTGGGAGCGCCGATTTCCGATCCGGCGCGTTTCTGCTGGAATCTCAACACCCGCCGGGCCAGAGGCCGGTCGTCGCTGAGCTATGCCCCGGCAAGCCGGCGCTCCGGGGGCACTGCCTCAAAATGCGCCCGGCGCTCCGGTCCGCAATCCCGCTTTGCTTTCACCGCGGTCTGGATTTGCCCGTTAAGTTGAATGAGGCGAATCCGACTTCCAAAACTGATGCGAGGCTCTATCCAGCTCGATAGCCGCAGCTTACGCGGATTTACGTCGCAACCCAAAACCAAGGAGGCAAAGCCCGGCACCAAACAAAACGCCGCTTGCCGGTTCTGGAACTTGCGCGTAGGCTACATCATCGAACTCGAACGAAGGTTGCGTACTGGTGGCGACAACTTTCGAAAATGGGACCGTCGAAGTAATGTTGACGTAAGCGGTTCCATTCACGTCTGTTCCGCCAGGAGCAAAGGGAAAAATGTCGGCCCCAGAAATCGTGCCGATGACGTTATTTTTATTGTCGTAGAACGTAAGGTAGTTAGTGCCCACTCCACCTGCGCCTCCATCAACTGTTCCCCAAAGGAGTCCAAAATAATTCTGTGGGGTTGTAAAGCTGAGTCTCGCTGAACCCCCATCCGCAACGGCAACGAATTGGCTGCTATCGTAGCCATTGGCCGGAGATTCGCCAAAAAAAGCCGCTGTCGAACCGGAGAAGTAAGGCGGCACGTAAAGACCACCATCAATGATCCCAAAAGAAGGGCCCGTTTCAAGTGAGGCGGCACCGGAAAGTGTCAGAATGGATGGCGACGGTTCGTTGAAATTCTCCAGCGCAGCGCCACTCACAGTGGGAACGCCACCGATGGCAGAGGTAACAGTAAGCGGGCTTGCTTTGGCCATACCGGGGGCGCTTAAGGCCAGAATACTTGCGATTGAGATTAATAGATATTTTTTCAGGGTTTGCCCGGTCGTCGAGAGTCCGAGGTTAACGAGAGACAATTCAGTGAGGTTTAGTGATTTGCTTGTTTTCATAGGTTCAATTTGTTTATTTTTGCTTTTCTGAGGGCACACGACTGGCCAATCGAAGTGTCATTTGTTGCAGTTGTGATTGGTTCAGAACCAAAGCCATCCGATTAATTGTGACCCTACGCCGGCCTCCATTCCTGTCCAGAATAAGTTATTCACACCCACACGGGTTCTTCCTGTTGCGAGTCTGATTGGTAAAGAACCGCTCCTAAAACGCGATTGCGCGAACCGGAACGATTCCCTCAGCAAACAACACTTTTCTATTTCAACGCAGTTTCTCATGAATCCGTAAAAGTGCCGGTGGCCTTGTTCCAAAGTCCCCGCGCGGGAATGGCATTCGGTTTGGGCTTGCTGGCCGACAGCGCCAGCCTGGCCAAAACTGCACCGGCATTTTTTGTTCACTCGATCCGGCTGGCGGAAATTCATTGTTTGATGGCGGCTTGAAAGATAGGCTTCCGATGAATTTAGCTTATGAAAAGCGCAACCAGGCTGACATTGGACTTGATAAAACAGGGGACTGACCCGGCGGCGATTACTGTCCGGCTGGCTTTGCGCAAGGCATTGCTGGGCTGCCAGAGCGTATTGGATGTAGGGTGCGGAGCTTCCCCCGTTATGCGCACCATCGGGGTTCCGCATATTGTGGGCATTGAGGGATATGAGCCGGCGGTTGCGGAGGCAAAAAGACTTAATACCCACGATGAAATGATTCATGGCGACGTGCGGGATCTGGCCCGATATTTCCGCCCCAAACAATTTGACGCCTGTGTCGGCCTTGACGTCATCGAACATGTTATCAAGCCGGATGGTCTGAAGATGATGCAGGACATGGAAAAGATTGCGGCGAAGAAAGTCATTCTCTTCACCCCCTGCGGTTTTCTTCAACAACGGCACACAGCCAACGATGACCTGCAAGAACATCTTTCCGGATGGGAGCCTGCCGAAATGGCTGGTTATGGATATCAGGTCGCCGGATTTTTGGGGCCAAAAAAGTTGCGCGGCGAATATCATGCCATCAAAGGCCGGCCGCGTTTTTTCTGGGGCATCATTTCGCTGGCGGGACATTTCGTCTGGACCCGCAACCATCCTGAAAAGGCCGCGGCGATATTATGCGTAAAGGAATTGTCCGGCGCATGAAATTGTCATCGCCTGCGAAATAGCGGCCCGCGCAACATCCGCCTTTGCTTTCACCGCCGGTTTGCATATATTTCCCGGTTGGTTTGAATTGAAAATTCGCGGCCATGAGCAAAGAATTCATCCGCATCGGCGGCGCGCGTGAGCACAACCTGAAAAACCTCACGCTGAACATCCCGCGCGACAAGCTGGTGGTCATCACCGGCCTGAGCGGCAGCGGCAAATCGTCGCTCGCGTTCGACACGATTTATGCCGAGGGCCAGCGCAAATATGTCGAAAGCCTCTCCGCCTACGCCCGGCAGTTTCTCGACCAGATGCAAAAGCCGGAGGTGGACTTCATCGAAGGCCTGTCGCCGGCCATCGCCATCGAACAGCGCAGCTCCGGCTCCAGCCCGCGCTCCATCATCGCCACCACCACGGAAATTTACGATTATCTCCGCCTGCTTTACGCGCACGTCGGCAAACCGCACTGCCCGGACACCGGCGTGCCCATCGTCTCCCAGACCACCAGCGACATCGTGGACAAAATCCTCGCGCTGCCGCCCAAGACCCGCGTGATGCTGCTCGCGCCGGTCGTCCGCCGGCAAAAAGGCGAATTCCGCGACGTCATCGAACGCCTCGCCCATGAAGGGTTCGTCCGCGCCCGGGTGGACGGCGAATTCGTCGAACTCGCCGCCGACACGCGCGTCAAGCTCGACAAAAAGAAATTTCACACCATCGAAGCGGTCGTGGACCGGCTGGTGATTGACAACAAGATCCGCGTGCGGCTCGGTGATTCGGTCGAAACCGCGTTGCGCTGGGGCGAAGGCGTGATGCTGGCGTTGCACAACTCTTCTGGTAGGGCTGACCTGCCGGTCAGCCAGGGCGACCAGCAGGTCACCCCTGCCAAATCAATTTGGACCGAAACGCTTCATTCCAACAAAATGTGCAGCCCGGCCACGGGCAAAAGTTACGATCCGCCCACGCCGAAACATTTTTCCTTCAACGCCCCGGCGGGCGCCTGCCCGGTCTGCCACGGCCTCGGCCAGAAAATGATTTTTGACGAAAGCCTGGTCGTGCCCGATCCGGAAAAGTCGCTCGAAGACGGCGCCGTCCAGCCGTGGCGGCGGGCGGGCAAGCGGATGAACATTTATTACAAGGCCATGCTGCGGTCGGTCGTGGCGCATTTCAACGTCAGCCTGGAAACGCCCTGGAAAAACCTGCCGGACGATTTCAAAAAAGTTTTGCTGCACGGCTCGGGCGAAAGCGAGGTCGCTTTTCATTTCTGGCGCGCGGGCAAAATGAGCACCATCAACCGCCCGTTCGAGGGCGTCCTGCCGAATCTGGAGCGGCTGTTCACCGAAAGCGAAAGTGAATTCGTCCGCAACCGCATCAAGCCCTACCTGAGCCCGCAGTTCTGCGACGTCTGCAAGGGCAAACGGCTCAAACCGGAGATTTTGGCCGTGAGGATCGGAGTTGAGAGTCCACAGTCCGTGGTCCACAGTCCGCCATCCGCGGAAACTGGAAACCGGAGACCGCGGACTCGGGACTCGGGACTGATACTTCCCGGCCTTTCCATCATGGACGTCTGCGCGTTGTCGGTGGAAAAGGCCGACGAATTTTTTGCCGGTCTCAAGCTCACGGAATTTGAGGAAAAAATCGCGCATGAGGTCGTCAAGGAAATCCGCGCCCGGCTCGGGTTCCTGAAAAATGTCGGCCTCGGCTACCTAACGCTCGACCGCGAGAGCAGCACGTTGAGCGGCGGCGAGGCGCAGCGCATNNCGGCCTGCACCAGCGCGACAACAACCGCCTGCTCGCCACGCTCAAGGGCCTGCGCGACCTCGGCAACACCGTGCTCGTCGTCGAGCATGACGCCGAAACGATCCGCAACGCGGATTATATCGTTGACCTCGGCCCCGGCGCGGGCGTTCACGGCGGCGAACTCGTGGCGGCGGGCACATTGCCGGAGATTTTGCAAAGTCCGCATTCGCTCACGGCGCAGTATCTGCGCGGCGAACTGACGATTCCCATCCCGAAAAAGCGCCTGGTGCCGTCCAAAGACCACAACTGGCTCGAAGTGCTCGGTGCGCGCGAAAACAATCTGCGGAACATTGATGTGCGGATTCCGCTCGGCACGTTCACGTGCGTCACCGGCGTGAGCGGGTCCGGCAAGAGCACGCTGGTGGACGACATATTGCGCCGCGCGCTGTTCCGCACATTTTACGGTTCCAAGGAAACACCCGGCGCGCACCGCGCGTTGAAGGGTTTTGAGGCGATTGACAAGGTCATCGTCATTGACCAGGCGCCCATTGGCCGCACGCCGCGCTCGAACCCGGCCACCTACACCGGCATGTTCAATCACATCCGCGATTTGTTTGCGCGGCTGCCGGCGGCGAAAATCCGCGGTTACGCGCCGGGCCGGTTCAGCTTCAATGTCAAGGGTGGCCGCTGCGAAAAATGCGAGGGCGACGGCCTGTTGAAGATTGAAATGAATTTCCTGCCGCCGGTCTATGTGACGTGCGAGGTGTGCGGCGGCCGGCGCTACAACCGCGAAACGCTCGAAATCACCTACAAGGGCAAGAACATCGCCGAAGTGCTCGCGATGACGGTGGACGAGGCGGTGACTTTTTTCCGCGCCGTGCCGAAAATCTATGATCCGCTGCTGACGCTGGCCGAGGTCGGCCTCGGTTACATCGGCCTGGGACAGGCGGCGACGACGTTGAGCGGCGGCGAGGCGCAGCGCGTGAAGCTGGCGGCGGAATTGAGCCGCAAGGCCACCGGGCGCACGTTTTACATCCTGGACGAGCCGACGACCGGCCTGCATTTCCACGACGTGGCCAAGCTGCTCGAAGTGCTGTTCAAATTGCGCAACACGGGCAACACCCTCGTCGTCATTGAGCACAACCTCGACGTGATTAAAACGGCGGATTGGATTATTGACCTTGGTCCGGAGGGCGGGGATGCTGGCGGCCGCATTGTTGCGCAAGGACCGCCGGAAGCCGTGGCCCGTTGTGCCGAAAGTTTTACCGGACAGTATCTGGGCCGGGTTTTGCGGTAGTCGTTGAATCAACCTTTTATGAAAATAGCGCTGTTTGGTGTCACGGGAATAAAATCGGGCAAACATAACCTCAAGGACCCGCGCTTCGACGAGGTGGACAAACTGGTCGAGGCGGACAAGAAAACCCAGGCGCAGGTGGACGTGGTCGGCGAGGACCAGTTAATTGACGCCGACGCCATCCTGGTGTCGGTGGAGGGCCGGGCGGACATGATTTTGAAGGACCTGGAATTTGTGGAGACGCGCCTGGGGCGCGAGCCGCAGGAAGCCGAGCGCCAGGCGTTGAAGAAAATCCAGACGCTCCTGGAACAGGAAAAATTCGTTTTCAATTCCGGTCTGGCGCCGGATGACCTGCAAGCCGTCGCCGCGCACAACTTTTTCACCGCCAAGCCGATCGTGGTGGCCGAACCGCCGGAGTTGGAAAATCCCGACGCCCTGTTGCTGCGCGCGTTTCGGGAGGGGGGCTACATCTGTTTCCTGACCGTTGGCGGCAAGGAAAACCGCGCCTGGCCGATTCGGAAGGGCCTGACGGCCTGGGAAGCCGGCGGCACCATTCACACGGACATCCAGAAGGGTTTCATCCGCGCGGAAATCATCAGCTATGCGGATTTCATCGAGGCGGGCGGCGAAACGCAGGCCAAGCGCGCCAACAAAATGCGGCTGGAGACGAAGCCATACGTCATGCAGGACTACGACCTGACGAACTTCCGGTTCAACAAGTAAGCGCCGCGCAATCCTTGGCGAAGCGAACAGATCGCGCACCGGTGAGTGTAGATCGGTCATTATTGTCAGGAGCGCGGAGTTCACTCCGCTTCAAGGTTCGAGTGGTGCGACGAGGGAAAAATCCTGCAACGGCTGGCGGTCGTGAGTTGAAGCGGCGTGAACGCCGTGCTCCGTTCGCCAAGGATTCAGGAGTAGCGCCAGCCGGTTTGAGTTTCGGCCAAAATGCCTTGACGGGCTGTTTCATGCATTCAGAATCACGCTTATGAAAATTCCATCAACCTTGTTGCTTCTGGCCGTTTTAACCTTTTCCCTTTCCACCCGGGCGGGCCCGCCGTCGGATCAATCCATCAACCAGCTGCTGCAACTGACAAAAGTTGACAAGCTCGCGGATTCCGTCTTCACCCAGATGGATGGCATGATGAAAGCCAGCATGCAGCAGGTGACGAAAGGAAAGCCGTTAAGCGCGGAGGAACAGGCGATCATGGACAAGCAGCAGGCCAAAATGATCGGCATCATGAAGGAGGAGGTAAGCTGGAACAAAATGAAGGATCTGTATGTCCAGGTTTATCGTGAAACGTTTTCCCAGGAGGAGATTGACGGACTGATTGCCTTTTACCGGACGCCGGTCGGCCGGTCGTTTGTGGACAAGCAGCCGGAGTTGATGAAGCGCACCATGACAATCATGCAGCAACGCATGGGGCCCATGATGCAAAGAATTCAAAAAATGTCGGAGGAGACCGCGTTGGAAATGAAAAAGGCAAAAGCGGAAAACCCACCCGGCCCCAAAACGAATTGAATTTCATTTCGCGGGTTCTTCATTTCCCGCTTTTGTCGCTGCGCCACGTCGTTTAGATTCGGGCGCATGGCGTTTCGCTGGCAATGGCTTTTGATTTTACTCGCGCTGTCAACGGGCGGCGAACGGAGTTTCGCCGCCACCACCCGGGAAGATCGCGCCTATGCCGCCGCGGTGACCGCGTTTCAGGACGGGATGTGGAGCCGCGCGGAAACGGAGTTCGCGCAGTTCGTCCAGAAATATCCGGACTCCGGCCGCCTGGCCGAGGCGGTGTTGCTGCAGGCGGAGGCGGAATTCAAGCAGGGGAAACTCCCGCAAGCCATCGCGCTGCTCACGGCGCGCCAAGCCGAAGCCGGGAATCTCGCCGACCAGTATGTTTATTGGATTGGCGAAGCGCAGTTTCAAGGTGGAGACCTTCCGGCGGCGGCGGAAACCTTCATTGCCTTGACGCGCGATTTTCCTGAATCATCGCTGCGGCTCAGGGTTGTGGTGGAGGCGGCGTCGTCGCTGGCGCAGACCAACGAGTGGCCGCAGGTTGTGTCGTTGCTGGAGGAAACAAACAGCGTGTTTCAGCGCGCGGCGCAAATGGACTCAGGGAATGAACTGATTTCGCGCGGACAATTGTTGTTGGCGCGGGCTAAATTCGCACAAAACGATTTTACCGGCGCGGCGGCGGTTTTGGGATCGCTGAACTCGCAGACGCTCCAGCCGGAGTTGGACTGGCAGCGGGCGTATTTGCTCTACCAGGTCAAGCTGGCGGCGGGCGACACCAACGCGGCGCTGGCGGCCACGACCAATCTGGTTCAAATCGCGCAGCTGAAAAAAAACGACGTTTTGCGCGCTGAAAGCATGGCGTTGCGCGCGGGCGTGCTGGAACAACTGGGGCAAAAGTCCGGGGCCATCGCCGCTTATGAGGAAATTCTCAAGCTGAACGCGCCGCTGGAGCGGCAACGGCAGGCGATTTTGAAAATGGCGGAACTGGCCATCGCGCTGGACCGGTTTCCCGACGCCGAGGATTCGCTCCAGAAATTCCTGGCCCAATTCCCCGCTTCGGCGGCGGCGGACGTGGCGTTGCTGACGCTCGGCGAATTGCACTTGAAGGATTACACCGCGCAGGTGGCGACCACAAATCATCTGGCGGAGGCGACGAACCATTTGCGGGAGGCGCAGGCGCGTTTCAACCAATTTCTGGGCGCGTTCACGAACAGTCCGCTCGCCGGCAGGGTGTATTTGGATCGGGGCTGGTGCCTTTGGCTGGATCACCAGACAAATGCAAGTCTCGCCGACTTCCAAAAGGCCGCGAAGCTGCTGCCGCCGTCGGAGGATCTGGCCGTGGCGCGTTTCAAAATCGGCGACCTGCTGTTTGCGCAAAAGGATTTTACGAACGCCCTGGAAAATTACCGCGCCGTGGTTGATGATTTCGCCAATTTCCCCGCCGTCACGCAAACGCTCGGCGACCGTGCGCTTTACCAGATGCTGCGCGCGGACCTGGAATCAACAAATGTGGATGGCGCAAGCAGCGCGATGGCGCGGATTCTGAAGCTTTTTCCCGCCAGTGATCTGGCCGACAACAGCCTCCTGCTCGTCGGCGAAGGTTTGGCGGATTCACGCCAGCCCGCCGCCGCGCGCGCCCTTTTCCGGAAATTCGTAGAGACGTCTCCGAATTCACCGCTGCGGCCCCAGGTGGAACTGGCCGTCGCGCGCACTTATGAACGGGAACAAGACTGGCCATCGGCCATCGGCCAATACGAAAACTGGCGGACCGATTTTCCAACCAACGCGCTGCGGCCGCAGGCGGATTATGCGCTCGCCCGGGCAAATTTTCAGGCGGGAAACGAGACAAACGCATTGGTGCTGTTCACAAATTTCGTCGTGCAGTTCCCAACCCATGACCTCGCCCCGCTGGCGCAATATTGGGTGGCGGATCATTACTTCCGCCTGGGCGGGACGAATTACATGGACGCGGAAAGGAATTATAAAATGCTTTATCAAAACACCAACTGGCAGGGTTCGCCCCTGGTTTACACCAACCTGGTTTATCAGGCGCGCCTGATGGCCGGGCGCGCGGCGATGGGCCTGCCCAGCTACAAGGACGCCATTGACCATTTTACCTCCCTGACGAGTGACACGAATTGTCCGCCGGACCTGAACGCGCAGGCCTTGTTCCTCTACGGCAGCGCGTTGATGCTGCAGGATTCGACGGACACCAACAATCCGCTGGCGAATTTTCAACTGGCCATGAACGTATTCAGCCAGATTTGCCAGTTGTATCCGACGAACGAACCCGGCGCGCTGGCGTGGAATGAAATCGGCGACTGCGATTTGCAACTGACCAATTATGACGCCGCAACGAATGCCTACGCGCAGGTTTTTAACACGAATGCGCCAGCAAACATCTCCGCGCGCAGCCGGGCGCAAATTGGTTTTGGCATCGCGCTGGAAAAAAAGGCGGCCCTGGCGACCGGCACAAACCAGACCGCACTGCTCCAGCTCGCCCTGGACAATTATCTCGCCGTGTTTGACACCCGGTTTGGTGAAAATGACCCGTTCTGGGTGAAAAAGGCCGCCTTGCAGGCATTGCCATTGATGGAGTTGCCGGCCCTATCGGGGGTGGCCGACCCGGGCAGGTTTATCGATGATTTGGAAGCGTTGTTCCCGCAAGCCAGGGATTCACTCGAAAAAAAGCGGGCCGCCTTGCCGCCGGGAAAAAACTGACGTCCCGTTTGACACGCGCGCAAGGTGGGTCTAGTTTCATATTGAGGCTTGGGCGGACGCGATCAACCCGCGCAGGCCTGACAACGCCGTTCCGTGAAATGCGGAACGGCTTTTCTTTGTAGGTGACACGTGGCCAGTGACAGGTGACAGGAAGAACTGGTGCGCGTCTCCAGCAAAAAATCTTGTCACTTGCCACCTGTCACCCGTCACCGGCCGCTCTTTATACCCATGCCTTGCGGACCAGCCAGGTTTTGATGACGTGCGTCAGCCCGACGTAGCAAATCAGCGTTGCCAGCAATATCGGCCAGAACTGCCACGGCAGCGGCACAAATCCCAGCGACCTGGCCAGCGGTGAATACGGCAGATACGCTCCGATGGCCATGATGAGCAACGTGGTCATGCTGAGTTGCCAGCTGGCCCGCGATTGGATGAAGGGAATCAGATTGGTGCGGATCACGTGGATGATGAGTGTCTGGGTCATCAGCGACTCGACAAACCAGCCGGTGTGGAACAGCGCGGCGGCGTAAGTGTCGTTCGGGGCCGTCGCCTGGACGAAGCGTGCGGCCAGTTCCGGCGGCGGCACCAATCCCAACTGGTTGCATTTGAACACAAACCACATTACGGCATAGGTGGTGTAATCAAAAATGGAGCTAATGGGGCCGATGAAAACGATGAATTTGGCGATCTCGCCCATGTTCCAAGGCCGGGGCTTGGCCGTTTGTTGCGGGCCGACATTGTCGGTGGGAATCGGCACCTGCGAGAAATCGTAAAGCAGGTTGTTGGTAAGGATCTGGATGGGAGCCATCGGCACGTAGGGCAGCCAGGCGCTGGCGCCGATGACGCTGAACATGTTGCCGAAATTCGAGCTGGCGCCCATGCGGATGTATTTGAGGATGTTCACAAACACTTTGCGGCCTTCCAGCACGCCTTCCTCCAGCACCATCAGGTTTTTTTCCAGCAGGATCACGTCGGCGGATTCCTTGGCAATGTCCACCGCATTATCCACGGAAATGCCGACATCGGCGGCGCGGAGCGCGGGGGCGTCATTGATGCCGTCACCCATGAAACCGACCACGTGGCCTTTTTGCTGGAGTGCCTGCACAATGCGCTTTTTGTGCGCGGGCGAAAGGCGTGCAAATACGTCCATGGTTTCCACCGCCTCGGCCAGTTGCGGGTCGGACATCGTCTCGACCTGGCTGCCGATCAGGATTTTTTCCGCGTGAATGCCGACTTCGCTGCAAACCTTGCGCGTGACGAGGTCGTTGTCGCCGGTCAACACCTTGACCGTCACCCCATGCTGCCGCAAAGCCTCGATGGCCTTGGACGCGGTGTCCTTGGGGGGATCGAGGAACGCGAGGTAACCGGTCAGAACCAGATCACACTCGTCGGCCTTGGAAAAGGTGGTTTGTTTGCCGAGTTTCTTCGTGGCGACCGCCAGCACGCGAAAACCGTCTTCGCTCAATTCATCAACCTGCTGGACGAGGTCGCCGGCCAGAATCGGCTCCATCGGAAAAATCTCACCCTCGCTCTCAAAGTGCGTGCATTTGGCAAACACCGCTTCCGGCGCGCCCTTGGTCAGCAGTTGCCGTTCGCCGTCCGGTCCTTCGACGGCCACCGACATCATGCGCCGCGAAAAGTCGAACGGAATTTCGTCCACCTTGGTGTATTTATCGATCCCGAGTTCCTTGTGCAGTTCCTTGTAGCGCAGCACGGCCCGGTCAAGGACGTTTTTCAGGCCCGTTTGGAAATGGCTGATGAGGTAGGCGTCGCGCAGCACCGCCTCGCTTTCGTTTTTGAACACGTCGCAATGGATTTCGAGGATGATGTGGTCAATGGTCAGCGTGCCCGTCTTGTCGGTGCAGAGCACGTCCATGGCGCCGAAGTTCTGGATGGAATTCAGGCGTTTGACGATGACCTTCTTCTTCGACATCGCCAGTGCGCCCTTGGACAGGCAGACCGACACAATCATCGGCAGCATTTCCGGCGTGAGACCGACGGCCACCGCCATCGAGAAGAAAAACGCCTCTTTCCAATCGTGCTTGGTGAGGCCGTTGATGAAGAAGACCAGCGGCACCATGACCAGCATGAAACGGATCATCAGCCAGGTGAACCTCTTGATGCCCCGATCAAACGCCGTGTCCACTTGCTGGCCGGCCAGGCTGCGGGCCATTTTCCCGAAATACGTCTGCGCCCCGGTGGCGACGATGACGCCGGTGGCCGAACCGCTTTCCACGCTGGTGCCCAGGAAACAGATGTTCGAGTGTTCAATGGAGGAAACCTTCTCGCGCGGGTCGCACGCGTCGGTTTTCTCCACCGGCATGGACTCACCGGTCAGCGTGGCCTGGATGATGAACAGGTCCTTGGCGGAAAGGAGGCGGACATCGCCGGGAATCATGTCGCCGGCGGACAATTTCACCACGTCGCCCGGAACGAGTTGTTGCAGTGGAATTTCCTTCGCCTGGCCGTCGCGCATGGCCGTGGCGGTGACCTTGATCATCGCCTTGAGTTTGGCCGCCGCATTGTCCGCCTTCGTTTCCTGCACAAAGCGCAACGACATTCCCAACACCACCATCAGGAACATCATCGTGCCCGCCCGGAAATCCCCGGTGGCGAAAGACAGGATCGCCAGGATGGTCAGCAGAATCACCAGCGGGTTG
>PMOA01000001.1 GCA_003161635.1 Limisphaerales bacterium | reverse complement strand
GTGCCTGAGCTCTGGACGTTAGCCCCCTATGGAGCGCACCTACAAAGTTCCTGCGAGTACTTATTTTGGGCTAGGTCTTTTTGCGGCTGGGTTGGCTTCCGTGTGTTTGCTGGTGCCCTGTATCTTTGCTTACCCGGCACGTCCACTTTCACAGATTGTTTTGCTTTCGGTTTTGGCCGCCGCAATTCCAAGCGCAACGTTTTGGTGGTTTTCCCGTTTTCGGATTACCATCACACCGACTGCGTTGAGGTATGCGAGCCCTTTTCGTGACGAGCGGACCATTAATCTGCCGGATATTGAGAGTTCTGAGGTTATTTTTCAGCGTGGGACTCGTGGTGTGCGACCGCTTCTGGAAGTGAGAACGCCGGGAGTCACGCTGAGAATTCACTTCAAGGTATTTTCCCGTGAGGCACGCAAGGATTTATTCCAGGTGACAGGGGCTAACAAATCGCTGCAGGCAACAGCCGCTGCCCGTTCAGTTTTGACCGAGACATGAAATTCGATTATCATTGTTTCATTGCTGGCGTGGCTATCGGTGGCTGTGCCTGATCTCTGGACGTTAGGTCGCATAGCACGCTTATGAAAACTCGCTACATTATTTTGTTCGCTGTCTGTTGCATGTTCGCAGCCTGCGACCGTCACAGTGATAGCTCATCCACGTCCGCTTCCGCCAGCGCTTCACTGCAGGCGCAGAAGGATTATGATGAGCAGGTCAAGCGACAGCAGACGCAGTTTGATGCCTACGATCAGCGGGTTAAACGCACCGAGGAGCAGCTTCGAGTCCAGGAAGAAATGCAGAAGCGTGCCGATGCGTTGCTCACTGGGCAAGCGGAGTTGCTGAAGAGACAGCAAGATGATTTCGCTAGATTTGAGAAGATTCTCGACGCTTGGGAGCTTCAGCAGAAGCAGTATCAGAAGTATTTGGATTCACTCCCGTAATGATGCGACCTAACAAATCGCTGCAGGCAACGCGGGATGGCCGCTTCCGCCGTCGCTGTGCTATGGCGCGACAAGCCAGTTCCGCTTCGCGGTTCACGCTGGTTGGTCCCGCGTGCCTAAGCTCTGGACGTTAGGCATCATTTCACGTCATGCAACTTTCCGACACAGAGAAGAAGATGGTGGCGAGACTGAGGAAGCGAAAGCAGTCTTTCGCCCGCTGGCGTTGGATGCTTCTTTTGAGTTCTGTTTTCAGCATCGGTTGCGGAGTTTATTGTTTTTCGATTTTGTTGCGCTTTTTTAAGTTGGATTCGGCGAGCGCTGTAAGTTTTGCGGTTGTTGCTCCGTTTGCTTATCTGCTTATATGGAGTGGAGTGTGGATTATGCTTGATACGTTGGTAAACTGGCACGGCAAGCCAGAGGTCGATTTATTGTTGAGATTGGTTGAGGAATCGCAAGATGATGCCTAACAAATCGCTGCAGGCTACGCGGGATGGCCGGTCCAGTTCCGCTTCGCGGTTCACGTCATTTGGTCCCGCGTGCCTGAGCTCTGGACGTTAGGCAGCGTGAGTCACGACCTTGTGCGTTATCAAAACCAGTATGAAGCCAAACAAATATAAAAACACTGGATTTACATTGATTGAACTGCTGGTGGTCATCGCCATAATCGGCATTCTGGCTGCGCTTCTCCTGCCTGCCCTGGCCAAAACCAAAAAGAAATCACTACAGGTCAATTGCGTCTCCAACCAAAAGCAAATTGGCGTCGCCCTAGCGCTTTATACCAGCGACAACGCAGACATCCTGCCGCTCTTGGCGGACTGGAACACCCTCGGCGGCCAGGATGGCACTTATGATTTCTTCGTCGCCACCACCAACCGGACGCTCTACAGCTACCAGGGCAATGGCCAGATATTTCACTGCCCGTCCGATCAAGGAGACTCCTTTGTCGCCCATCCCACTCCGCCCGGCGCGAATTGCTGGAGTGTTTTCGGCAACAGTTACCTCGTTGAATGGCAGTTCGACTTTTTTGGTGTCAAACACCCCTTTGGTGATGTAAACAGCCCGGCCAACTCCTCCGCCGGCCAATCCATGAAAGACAGCGACATCTCCGTCGCGCCAACCACCAAGATAATCCAGGGCGACTGGATTTGGCATCCCAACCGCGGCAACACCGACGTTCGCAGCGTTTGGCACAACAACAAAGGCAAAAATTACACCGTCATGCTATGGGGCGACAATCACGTCTCCGCCTTCACCATCCCGCTCACGACTCCCAGCGACATGCCAGTCACCCCAGCGAACCAATGGTGGTAATTCCATATGGCTGGCTGGATGGTATTGATACACGAATCGGTGCAGTGTTTCCTGATTTAATATTTTAGGATTCACCTGAGTTAAATCGTTGTGGACAAAAGAGAAAGTCTGAAATATGGTCAAAATCATGAAAAAGGATAGGCTGCACAACGAGGCGTCCATTACTAGTTAGGCGTCATTCACGCGCATGTCTAAGAAATCAATCATCGCATTTGTGGTCGTGGCCTTGGCGGGTATCTTTTTAGTCGTCGTCATCCCCGCTTATGTTCGTGTCCATCGTTTGCCATCAGCCGCTCCGTGTGTGACTAGGTTGATGAATGTTGATGCAGCCAAAGAGCAATGGGCGCTTGAGCGCCACAAGACCACCAACGATGTGCCGACGTGGGATGATCTTTATCCGTATCTTTGGAGTGGTTTCACAAACAGTTGGTTTACGAACGGCAGGCCGGTTTGTCCAGAGGGCGGGACATACACATTGGGGCGATTCGGGGTGCATCCGACATGTTCGATTGGTGGGCCTAGACACTCATATCCACAATGACGCCTAACAAATCACTGCAGCCAACGCCGGTTGGCCGTCTCAGTTCCGCATTCGCGGTTGACATCCTTCATCCGGCGTGGCTGAGTTCTGGACGTTAGGCATCATTACGCGCCATGAAAAAGTTCACGATTATTGGATTGTTAGTTGTGGTTGTCGCTGTGTGCCTGTTACTGCATTGGCAGCACGTCAAGAGTGTTGCCAGATTCGACAGTGACTTTCGCCAACAGTTAGCGGGAGTTTGGTTGAGGCAGGAGACCGATATGCGATGCACAAACACCGTCGCAGCAGATGGCAGTTTTGTAGAGCTGTCATGGTTTAGGCATACTGACCGCACCAACACATACCAGCGGACAGGCACATGGCTTGTCAAAGATGGACATTTAGTTGAGACGATAAGAAGCAGCAGCAACCCCACCGAAGTGTCCACACATACAGGTGCCGCACAGATTATTCGCTCGGACGCGGGCGAGTTTGTTGTGCGCTGGCCGAATTCGGTTGAGACGATATGGCAAAAAATTATCCCATGATGCCTAACAAATCGCTGCAGGCAACGCGGGATGGCGCTCTCAGTTCCGCTTCGCGGTTCACGCTGGTTGGTTCCGCGTGCCTGAGCTCTGGACGTTAGGCCACATTTCACACGCATCGCCATGAGCCAGCAAACCAAACGATCCGCCCAGTTCATTCCACTGATACTACTGCTCGTGACAATAGCAACCTTCGGTGGTGGGTGTGCGAGTTCCACGTTGCCGCCAGCTCTTTCCGCAACCGAGAAAGCCACGCTTAAGACCGGTCGAATGGCGTTCACCGTAGGAGTTGAGACATACAAGTTTCCAGCTTATTCGGACGCCCTTGTTAAGGCACTGCGTAACACCGGGGTCTTTGTTCGCGTGGATCACTTGGAGCGATTCAGCAGTCCTCCAGCATTGGTTGCGCGAGTGGAACGGGCAATTTATGGCAGTAGTGCGATTCCCTTATGGACTTTGCTCACGCTTGGGCTGGTTCCCACCAAAACCGAGGAGAGTTTTGGTTACGCATTCTCTTTGAGTCGTCCGGGCCTAGAGTCACGGCGAATTCCAGTCGAGTATTCTTATCGGGGTCGCACGACACTGGGATGGGAAGGTCTATTTCTCCGGTTATCGCCCAATTATTCGATTGACCCTGAGAGCAACCAGCGGTTTCGTGGCAGGTTGGCGCTTGCTATTCTTGACCATGAGGACGAGATCGGCAAATGACACACAGAGTCCAGAACATGCAGCCTAACAAGTGCGCTCCAGTGATCTGCCGCTGCGCTTTTCCGTTCAACGCCGGGCGGCAGTTCGGACGTGCCTTTCACGCTCCACCGTCCCTGTCGGTGGCGGTCGATCATGAAAACTAAAGTCCAAATTCAAGCGGACGGTGATGAGACCCGCAAGCAGCCTACAACCTACGTTGATCTGGTATGGGTTCAGTGCAAAGGTTACCGATGTTTGGCCTATACTGAC
>PMOA01000049.1 GCA_003161635.1 Limisphaerales bacterium | reverse complement strand
GGAATTGCTCAAAGCCGCGCTGCCCCAAGGCGGCAAAATCATTTTATTCGTCGGCTATCCAAACGCGCAAAATACGAAAGACCGTATTCAAGGCATCCAAAACGAATTGGCCGGGTCGAACATTCAGATTGTGGACACGCTTGCGGATGATCACAAAAGCCCCATCGCCCAGAAAAACGCGGAGGATGCGCTGGCGAAGTATCCCGACCTTGCGGGCATGGTCGGTATTTACGGCTACCATGGACCGGCAATTCTCACCGCCGTGCGCAGCGCGGGCAAGGCCGGGCAGGTGAAGATTGTTTGCTTTGATGAAGACAGCGACACGCTGGCCGGGATTGCCGCCGGCGACATTTACGGGACGGTTGTCCAAAAGCCCTTAAAGATTGGCTGGCAAGTCATCGTCAGCATGGACAAATATCTTCGCGGTGACAAAACGCAGTTGGCCGACGGAAAAATCCTTACCTCTTCGCGGGTGCTCACCAAAGACGATGTCGCGTTTTTTCAAGAAGAGCGTAAGACCATGCTCCTCAAACTACAAGGCCAACCTCCTTGAACCTGACCCCTGGCTAACCGCGAAATACAAAAGGACGACGAATTCATTCCGGTCCCCGCTACCAATCAAAAACCGAAGGCGTCTTGCGACGAAAGCGGCGTGGCCGGGCGGAGAATTACCCGGAGGCGATTCGGAGAACGGTTACGCTGCTTTGGTCGCGCCAATATCGGGCTGGCGCAAAGTCTTTTGGTGCGACTGTGAAACAAGTCAGCTCGAAAGTCTTTGCGTCAGGGGGAAAGCGGTTACGACGTTACTCGACTTTTTGACGCCTTGGCGGCGCGACCGCCCGAAGCGGTCGTTAAAGCGGCAATGAATCGCTGGGGAAAAGTTTCCATTCTGATCAACAATTGCGGCGGGCCGAAAGCTGGCACCTTTGAATCTTTTAATGATTCCGATTGCGAAGATGCTTTCCAAGCCACATTTATGTGCTATGTACGCGCGATCCGCGCCTGTATCCCATTTTTTCGTCAGCAAAAATACGGCAGAATCGTGAATATCGCCTCAGGCTCGACAAAAACTGCCCTCACCAACTGGTTCTTTCCAATTCGATAAGGATGGGGATCATTGGATTGGCCAAGACGCTTGCATCTGAATTGGGCAACGATGGCATTCTAATCAACTCCATTTCCCCGGGAAAGATTGACACCAACCGGATCAAACAACTCGACCAGCTTCGAGCGCAGTCATCGGGGTTATCGTCCGAGGAATTGCGCAAAGAAAATTACCGGGAAATTCCGCTGGGCAGGTACGGTACAACAACGAAAGTGGCAACATTGGCTGCTTTTCTTTGCAGCCCCTTGAACACATACTTGACCGGCCAAAATATTATGATCGACGGCGGCCTCATCCGCGCGTATTGAAACGCACGAATGCAAGCATCCAACACAGTGCCTTGAGGCTGTTGAAAAATGACTGTAACCCGAACGCGATAAAACAATGATCCCAACCAACAAACCTATGGCAACCCCCGCTGGCTCAGTCAAATCGTCAGCCACACATTCCCCAACCGGCAATGGCCAGACCTATCGCGGGCCGTTCGCAATCATGACCGTGCTTTTTTTCATGTGGGGATTTATCACGGTTCTCAACGACATCCTCATCCCGCGACTTCAGGATGCTTTCACCCTGACCAATTATCAAATCATGTTCGTGCAGACGGCTTTTTTCGGGGCTTATTTTATTGGTTCGCTTTTATATTTTTTGATTTCAGCCCTGGCGGATGATCCCATCGCCCGCATTGGTTACAAAAATGGAGTTGTGATCGGGCTGTTGCTGGCCGCTTTAGGCAGCGCAATGTTTTGGCCGGCCGCAAGTCTGCTTTCTTATCCTCTTTTTTTGGGCGGTCTGTTTGTGGTTGGCCTTGGATTGACCATGCTGCAAATTGCAGCAAACCCTTATGTGACCATTCTCGGCTCGGAACGCACGGCGTCCAGCCGGTTGAATCTGGCGCAGGCGTTCAATTCTGTCGGCACAACGGTTGGTCCTTTGATTGGTGGATATTTGATCTATGAGTATTTTGCCAAGACCGGTGCCAACGGGGCGGAGTCGGTCAAAATCCCTTATCTGACGTTTTGCATCATTTTTGCGATGATTGCGGTGATATTTTTCTTCCTTCATTTGCCCCATGTCGGCGAAGGCAAAATCGAAGCTGGTATCGGTGCCCTGAAATATCCGCACGTCGTCCTCGGCATGCTGGCGATCTTCATGTATGTCGGCGGTGAAGTTTCCGTGGGCAGCCAGATCATCAAATATCTCGGCCAGCCCGATGTCGCCGGCCTTACTGCGTTGGAAGCCAGCAAATATGTGTCCCTTTTCTGGGGCGGAATGTTGATCGGCCGTTTCATGGGCGCAGTGGAATTAAGTGAAATGAAGCCGCTGAACAAACAACTTTTTCTCGCTGGAATTCCCGTGGCCGCCTTCATCATTCTGGGTTCTTGGCGCGGCTGGGACATCGTGAAAAATTATCTGCCGTTGCTCGCGCTCTGCTGGTTTTTGTTCCAATTCGGCAAAGCCAACGCCGGTCGCACGCTGACAATTTTCTCGGCGACGATTGTCGTGTTGCTCGCCATTGCCATCGTTGCCGGCGGCAAAATCTCCATGTGGTGCGTCATTGGTGTCGGCTTGTTCACTTCCATCGGCTGGCCAAACATTTTCTCGCTCGCGCTTGACGGCATGGGGATTTACAAAAGCCAGGTGTCATCACTGTTGGTCATGGCGGTTCTTGGCGGCGCAATCCTCCCCCCGATCATGGGGAAAGTGGCGGATCATTGGAACCGCCAAGTTGCGTTTATCATCCCGCTGATTGCCTACGCTTACGTGGGATTCTACGGCTTGGTCGGCCATCGGATCGGACGCAACCGTTTGCCCGCTGCGGCCTGAAGTCTTGAAATAAATACAACGATTGATTTCGACTCGGTTAGCGAGCAGTGGGCGAGTTACCTATGATTCAGCAGAATGGTGCCGGAGTTGTTTTTTGCTGGCACTTCTGCTGGCACTCGCGTGTGGAAGAAATCCAAATCCTTGCCACACTCGCGGTTGGGTTTGGAGGCGAGGGTCGGAATCGAACCGGCGCTTTTGACATTCACGAGTTCGCCTGCCGCCGCGCGCAAAAATCCTTCGCCCATGTGGCTGCGGCATGAATTGCCGGTGCAGAGAATCAAGACGATGGGCTTCATGGTGGAATGAGGGAACATCGAACATTGAACGCTGAACATCGAAGTGACGATCAATCCCTTCATTGGAAGTTCGATGTTCGATGTTCGATGTTCGGCGTTCGATGTTTCATTGTCATTTCACGCAACGCGTGCCTGGTACCATCCGCGCGATTGGTCGCAAATGCAGCAAACGGAAAGCATCACCGGCACTTCGACAAGCACGCCAACAACCGTGGCCAGCGCCGCGCCGGAACTGGGCCCGAACAAAGTGATGGCCACCGCCAGCTCGAAGAAATTGCTCGCGCCGATGAGCGCACCGGGCGAGGCGACGTTGTGCGGCACGCGCAACCGCCGCATCAGCAGGCAGGCGAGCGTGGAATTGAAATAAACCTGGATGACATTCGGCACGGCCAGCAGCAGCACCGCCAGCCAGCGGGTGGTGAGATTTTCCGCCTGGAACGCGAAGATGAGCAGCAGCGTCAGCAACAATGCCGCGATGGTTACGGGATGAAATTTCGGCAGGAATTCCCATGGTGTGGTGGTGGCTCTGCTTCCGCGCCAGCGCCCGATGCCGGCCATTCCGTCCGGCGTTTTCAACGTCGCCAGCTACGGTGCCGTGAGCGTGGTTCAATCAATTCAACTGCTTTGCCTACGGGGAACCGAATTGGAAGACGCGATAGAATCTTTGAGGAACAGTGAAAGGCATGGGTGCGGTGTCGAGAGGGCCGCTATTGGTCCAGCTTGCGGTGGTACCTGTGGCGATCACTTCCCCGGTCGGCGAGGCGAACCAGGTTATAAGGTCAGGTGAGTATTCGACTTGATAAGTGCGGCCAGCCGAGGCGTCCCATGTCAGGCTGACAGCGTTCTGAACGGGCAGAGCCTGAATCCTGAGCGCCATAAAAGGCAGCGAGACAAAGCCCGCGCGTTGCAGCCCGCGTTGGACCTCTTCGTTTTGCATGAAAAGCCGCCAAGGGCGCTGGGTGCGATAGTTTTCAATCATAATGACGATGGGTCCTTGATCAATTCCCAGCTCATCGGTATCATACCACTGGGCGCTCAGGTTAAACGCGTCGTGGAAGCCATAGGCCGTCCAAATGTGTAGCCGGAATTGGCTGTAGAAGTATTGCAAAGTCGGCAACGAGTATTCGGGGGTGAAGGCCATGGCACCGCCGGGGGCAGTGGGAGCAATCGTGCCGTCATCATTTAGGGCCGGTGGAGCGCCGTGCGCATTGTAGCCCGTTGGACCATCACAGGCGGTCAATCCCCAAACGTTGCCGCTATAGCCAACCCAGCCCAACGGCGGGTTGGCAGGGTTGGCAATGCAGTACGCCCGCTGGGCCAGGGCCGCTCGCCGTGAGTTCTCGAAGTAGGTGCTGCTCTGGCTGTTCATGTAAGCGTCCGCAATATGGCGGAAGTCAATCCAGCAGTGGGAGTACTCGTGCCCAAACAAGGGAGGAAACAGGACGAAGGACTCACCATAATAGGTGTACCACGTGTATCCGCTGGTCCAATAGCTCCACGCTGAAGCAGGCAACGGATTGGTCGCGATGCCAAGGCCGAGCAAATAGAGAATCATTCCTTCGTCGTAGCCGACCCAATTGCCGTATCCCGTGAAGCCCGAGGTGGGCTGCCAGCCCATCGCCACCGCGTCGGTCCCTTGAGCCATCCAATTCCAATCCACCCGGTTAAATATCGCATCCGACATTGTCCGAATGCTGGTTTCATCGCTGTTGGCGCCATTGAAATACTGTTTGGAATATAGTATTCCCGACAGCAACAAGGTCGTGTCAATGGAAGAAAGCTCCGAGCTTGGTGCGCGCAAGGCGGTGTTCATATCCAGGAAATGGTAGAACCATCCCTTATACCCGATCGTGCCTGAGGTGTTGGCGCCTTGCGGCCCTTGGAGAAAGGTGTTCAACGTCGTCAGGACCCGCGCCACGCCCTGGGTCCGTGAGATCCAACCATGGTCAATACCAATACCGATGGCCGTCAGCCCAAACCCCACCGCTGCGATGCTGCAGGCCGAGCCCGTCGCGCTCCGGTCCGGGACGAGGCCATTGGCTGGATTCGCCGCGTACCAAAAGTAATCGAAATTGGCCTGCTGGACGTAATCCAGGAATGCATCATCGCTTGCAAAGGGATTGGGAACTGCGGAGAGCGTGGTGGAAGGAAGGCTTTCCTGGGAGGTCGTGGTCCACGCCGTGACCCGGTACCAATTTGTCTTCCCATTGACGACACCCACACTGAGATCACAGAAACCCTGCACCGTCAGCAAGCTGGAATTCTGCGCGACGAATGGGCCGCCACTGCTGGACGAACGATACACCTTATACCCCGACAGGTTGGCTTCAGTATTCCTGTCCCAGTGCAAAATGACGCTTTTATCTCCCGATAGGATCACCAACCCGGTTGGGGCTTCGATGGCGACCGCAGTTTGAAAAGTGGCCGCCAGGAAGAGAATTTGAAAAATCAGAATTCGTTTCATATGTGATCAGGGTGTCAACGAACTCAACATACCACTGAAGAACAAAAATTCAATGAAAATCAGGAAGCATCGAAATCGGGAAGTCGGGGGCAGCAGATCTCATCGTAATTTTGGAAAACCTGAGCGGAGCGACTGTCAAAAGATATGTGTAAAGATATTTTGACAACTCCGGCCTCGCATGGAAGACTGAAACACTGAGACATCGTCTCCTGTCTCTGCCTATGAAATATATTAATATTATGAACTCGTTAGCTGGCAGTTTTCAGTTCTCTCAGAACCTGAACGAGAGAACAAAATTCACATCCTTAAACTTCCCACTCCTGGCCCTTGCCGCAGGCTTGGTGCTGGCCGCCGGCCCGGCTCAAGCCGTCAATCTTCTGGTTAACCCGGGTTTTGAGACCCCACCTCCTGGGCACGCCGCTTACGGGACAGTCGTTGCGACTGGCTGGACTTATTTTTCGCCGCCCGAGCCCCCGGGTTATTTTGGTGATTATTGGGTGCAGAGCGGTATTGCCCACGGTGTCCCCCCGCATTCGGGAACTAATTATTGGAATGAGTGGTACGCCCTTAATAATGGCACCAACAATGTGGCGGGTATATACCAAACCTTAAGCGGCCTTCCTGGCTCGACCTATCAGGCCAGCGGGTGGTTCTCCTCGGCGAGCCTCGACAATACCGGCTTGGGCGCGGGTTGTGCTACCTGGATTCAAGTCGAGTTCCTCGGTGCGAGCACGAATGTTCTTGCCCTATACAAGTCGGATAACTTCTCCCGCAGTGTGGGGTTGGACGCCTGGTTCCTCTATTCGGTAACGAACGCTTGCGATTTGACGCAACCGGTATCCACCGGTGATCCGTATTTCACCACTTACGCGGTGACGGGTTCGGTAAGCCAGTTGGTGGCACCACTCGGAACCACAGCGGTTCGTTACCGGTATACCTATCTTGGGGCTGGCACCAACGCGGTGGGGTCGGCGGGTCTCGACGACGCCGTCCTGAACCAAACCAGTGGCCCGATTCCGCCCGTAATTAACAATCTTTTCCCGCAGAACATGATCTTTGTGAATCCCAGCAGCAACCTTAGTTTTAACGTCAGTTCGCCCAGCGGCTTCACCATCAATAACAGCAGCATTCAACTGATTTTGAACGGCACCAATGTCTCCGGAAGCCTGGCCATCAGCGGCTCTGCCTCGAGTAAAAATGTTGTTTACTCCGGACTTCAATCCAACTCGACTTACACGGTGTCCATTACCGTGACGGACGTCTTAAACCTCACTGTCAGCTTGAGCACTTACTTCGAAACTATGTGGGTCGGAATCCAGCCGGTCACATATTTGTGGGAGGCCGAAGATTGGGATTTTAACAGCGGAACGTATATCAATAATCCCGACCTTTGCAACGCCAGTGGCGATCCCAACTGCTACTTCGGAAAAGTGGGCGTGGCGAATGTGGATGAGTTTAACACGAGTGGCCTCTCCGGCCCGTATCGCTCCGGTGATCCGATGGGGCAGGCCCCGTCGGGAGATTACTTGCGCCCAAACCTTTTCGCAGCGGGCAGGACCGATTACGCAATAAACCCGTTCAACGGCAGCGGGTCGTTCCTCGGCAGCGAGTGGGTCAACTACACCCGCGACTGGCCCAACAGCACCAATTGGATTATCGCCCGCCTCGCGACCGATATCCCTCTCTCCGGGAGCCTGCTCTTGACCCAGATTACTCCCACGGCAACAAACAATCTCGGCACCTTCACGATTAACGGCGGCCTGGGCTATACCACTTTTGAATACGTTTATTTGAAGGACACCAACGGCAATAACGCGAACGTCATCCTCAACGGCAAGGCCACCTTGCGTGTCACCAGCGGCGGCAACCTATTACCTAACTTCTTCATGCTGGTCGCCGCCCAGTTCGATTCGCCTATTTTGAGCGGCATGTATCCCACCGGCACGCACCCGTTCGAGCCTACCAACGCCTTGAGTTTTACGGTTACTTCGTCCGGAGCAACCTTTCTCGCGAACGGCATCAAACTGAACCTGGACGGCGTCGACGTTTCCGCGAGTCTGGTTATCACACCACCGGGCCCGGCCTCGACTAAAAACGTGGTTTATCCCGCACTGCAGCTCAACGCGACGCACACGGCAATTATTACCGTGACCAATTCACTCGGTCACGGCATCCGTGTGACAAATCAGTTCGATACGTTCAGCCAAAGTAATTCTATGGTTGAAGCGGAGGATTTTGATTATGACGGCGGACAGTATGTCAGTTTCAGTGATTGGTTTCCCGACGCGTATTTTGGATTGGGAGCAACCACCAACATTGACTTCCAGCACTCCACTGAAGCTGGCGAGATATGGGGCGTCTATCGGTTAGATGGGATTCCCGAAAGTCTTATCGTGCCTTACGTGGTTGAAGCGCGGCAGAAATTCATAGGCTCCTATGATTATCGGTTGGATTGGTTCGGGATCGGGGACTGGGCCAACTACACCGATGTTTATCCGACGGGCAGCTTCTATGTTTACGTTCGTTCCGCTGGCCTCTTAGGCGACCCGTTCACGATGGATCTGGACCAGGTCGTCAGTGGCGCGGGGACGACCAACCAGGTGACACAGCGGCTCGGCCAGTTCAGCGCTGTCGGGATCAACCAGCAAACCTACGCTTGGGTGCCGTTGACGGATGGTGGCTTGGTTGCGCCGGTCATAGTGAAGCTGGGCGGCGTCAGCACCCTGCGCATCTCAACCACCACCGGCCTCTGCTATCCGAACTACTTCATGCTGGTCCCGGCATCCGGCATCGCCCTGTCGGCGGCGAGATCGGGCAGTAACGTCAGCATTTCTTTCCCGACCCAGCTTGATGCTATCTACAAGGTCTTTTACCGGGCTAATTTGACCAGCGGCAACTGGATCCTTCTGACCAGCGTGCTCGGTGACGGCACGGTGAAATCTGTGAGCGACCCCACGACCGGGAGCCAGCGGTTTTACAAAGTGACGACCTCTCCATAATCGTAACATCCGGCACTCGCCTTGTGGAATGGGAACGGGTATTCCACGGGGCGAGTCCAAAAGGCGGCGCACCGCCGCCTTTGTACGGGTGCAACTTGACACTGTTCTTAATTGGGGACTGGAAAGTCCCCAAAACCCGCAGACAAGAATGTCTGCGCCACGTAGCGCAGGCTTTCCAGCCTGCGGGTTCTGGCATCTTTCCAGATGCCAGTCCTCGCGGGTCCGAATCGGCGGTTCAAGAACAGTGTCAAGCTACACCCCTTTGGACCAGCCGGTTTATAGCAAGACTCTGTCGGTCCCTGATAAATCTGTGAAAAGCGACATGGACGCAACCGTGGGACAAAATCCGCCAGCCGAAACGTGGCCGGGAGATCAACCGGCACGCGACTGCGATGACGGGACCGTCGGCAAAGGCATTCGGTAGCACCACGCGGAAGCGGATTTCTTCGGCGGATTGACAGGAAACCTGTTTCGAATGAGGTTGAATTTATGAAGATGCTCAGCCGCCGGCGGCAGGCAGCCAAGATAAACGACCACGATTTAACAGGTGATGTTGGGATTGGGGATGCGTACTGGCTGGATCTACACGCGGTTGGAACGGGCAATTTTACTTAACCGCCTTTTGGGCGTAGGGAGCTAGAGAGCGTATCAGACTGCGAGAGATCAATGGCTTTGGAGTGGCCTGCTGGTTTCATGAAGTCTTCAGGGTCAACAACCCCAAAACGCGGAGAACGGCTTGGGCCGCCAGGAACTCCAGCGCACGATGCGGAGACCCAACTGAGCTTGCTTGTGGAGCGTTTGTTCCCTTCCTCTTATTGGGCTGTACCCGGCTTTCCGTCGCACGCCTTGACCTGCGTGTTCGCGGAGCGGATACAGTTGCGCCGTTATGGAGTTTTCGCCGCCTGTAGGCCCCCGACGGAATCATTGTGACAAAGGCTGGTGAACTGTGATAAATGTTCGGCTGCTCCCAGAACAAAAACGCGAAATGAAAAGAACCAGACTGATCATGGGGTTGATCGGGGTGATGCTGTCGGGCTGCCTTTATGCCCAACCGCCCGTCATTGATCCCAAAATGAGCGCCTTCATCGGCGATTTGATGAACCGGATGACGCTGGAGGAAAAAATCGGGCAGTTGAACCTGCTGTCGGTGGGCCCCGATGTGACTGGGCCGCAGGTTAGCCGGGACGCGGAAACAAAGGTTCGCCACGGCCGGGTGGGTGGGGTTCTCAACACCGACACGCCGATGGCGGTGCGGAAGCTGCAATCGCTGGCCGTAAAGGAGAGCCGTATGGGCATCCCGCTGCTGTTTGGGTTCGATGTCATTCACGGCCACAAGACGGTTTTTCCGATCCCGCTTGGGCTCTCCTGCACCTGGAACCTGGATTCAATTGAGCGAAGCGCGCGCATTGCCGCGGCTGAAGCGAGCGCCGATGGCTTGAACTGGACGTTCTCGCCGATGGTGGATATCGCTCGGGACGCGCGGTGGGGAAGAATTGCGGAAGGAGCGGGGGAAGACCCGTATCTGGGCGCGCAGATCGCCCGGGCGATGGTGCGTGGCTACCAGGGCGGCGACCTCAGCCGGAGCAACGCGCTGATGGCGTGCGTGAAGCATTTTGCCTTATACGGCGCGGCGCAGGCGGGCCGGGACTACAACACTGTGGATATGAGCCGCCTCCAGATGTACGAGTATTACCTGCCACCGTACCGGGCGGCGGTGGAGGCCGGAGCCGGCAGCGTCATGTGTTCCTTCAATGAAATTGACGCGGTGCCGGCAGCGGCCAATCGCTGGCTGCTCACGGACCTGTTGCGAACGCAGTGGGGTTTCCAAGGCTTCATCGTCACGGACTATATGGCCATCAATGAGATGAGCGATCACGGCATGGGCGATTTGCGAAAGGATGCCGAATTGGCCCTGAAAGCCGGGGTGGACATGGACATGGTGGGCGAAGCCTTCCTCAAGTATTTGCCGGAACTGGCCGCGCACGGAGAAATCTCCGAGTCAATGATCAATCAAGCCTGTCGGCGAATCCTTGAGGCGAAATACAAGCTCGGGTTGTTTGCCAATCCGTATCACGGCTGCACGGAGGAGCGGACCCGCGGGGAAATCCTCACGCCGGAAAACCGGAAAGCCGCGCGGGAAATCGCGGAGCAATCGTTCGTCCTGCTGGAAAACAACCGGCAGATCCTGCCCTTGAGGAAATCCGGGATCATTGCGTTGGTGGGTCCGCTGGCGGATGACCAGCAGAATCTGCTGGGCTGCTGCCGCGCCGCCGGCGACTGGCGACAGGCGGTCAGCGTTCGGACGGGGATCAGCAATGTGGCCGGTTCCGCGGTGACGATCCTGCACGCGAAAGGCGCGAACCTCGTCGATGATCCTGCGCTGAGGGAAACGCTGACGAAGTTCGGCGCGGAGATTCCGGTGGACGGGCGTTCGCCGCGAGAGATGGTGGCGGAAGCGGTGGCAGTGTCGGCCCGCGCGGACGTGGTGGTGGCGGTGCTCGGCGAATCATACGGCATGAGCGGCGAGGCCGCGAGCCGCAGCGACATCGGACTTCCGCAGAGTCAAAAGGAACTGTTGCGAGCGCTGGTGGAAACCGGGAAACCGCTCGTGTTGGTGCTGATGAACGGCCGGCCGTTGACGTTGACCTGGGAGGCGGAGCATTGCGGCGCCATTCTCGAAACCTGGTTTGGCGGCACCGAAGCGGGCAATGCCGTGGCCGATGTGCTGTTCGGCGATTACAATCCGTCGGGGAAACTGACGGTGACTTTTCCGCGCAACGTCGGCCAAATCCCCATTTATTACAATCACAAGAATACGGGGCGTCCCTACAAGGGTGATCCGGGAGCCAAGTATGTTTCCCGTTACCTCGACGTGCCGAATGACCCGTTGTATGCGTTCGGCTACGGCTTGAGCTACACGACGTTTTCCTACGGCGACGTCAAGCTGAGCAAAACCGCGCTGGCAGATGAGGAGACGCTGCTGGCGTCGGTCGGCCTGACCAATACGGGGAAGCGTGCCGGTGAGGAGACGGTGCAGTTGTACCTCAGCCAGCCGGTGGCCAGTGTGACGCGCAGCGTGGAGGACCTGCGGGGGTTCCAAAAAGTGCGTTTGCAGCCGGGCGAGACCAGGGAGGTAACGTTCCGCATCACCCCTGAAGATTTGAAATTCTATAATGGCAAACTGGAATACGACTGGGAACCGGGGGAATTCATAATCCGGATCGGTGGCGACTCAACCAGCCAGGCAAAGCCGGCGACCGTGCGCTGGAGCAAAAAGGCAGTTCCGGCGAAGACTCCGTGAGCGAGACATCCGATTGCGGATCAGACCGTACGGACCCGCTTCGGCTCAACTGCGCTGCGATTTTGGGAAAAAATGCACAGCCATCCCATAGGAAACAGGCTTAAAACCATTGATTTTATTGGCGGTTTTGAATTGCATAGCACAAAGAAATGTCAAAAACGCCCAATTTTCGACGTTTTTGTGGAATTCCTGTCTGTAAAAGAAATGTAAAAAGTAAAAATATTCGCTTGACATCTTTTCGGACGCCTGCTATTTATTAAGATATGATTCAGTCTAACAATTAATATTAAGACGTGATTCAGTTTAACAAACAACTCAAGGATTCAACCATGAACTCATTACAACGTTACACATGCAAGGCGACAATCATCGGCCTTTGCCTCGCAGCCGCCAGCGGAGCCTATGCCCAGGTCGGTTCAATCAATTCAGTCATCATATCGCATGCATTCAACGATATCCCCGGCGCGACGCCCGCGTACGGCAACGGCTATCCAGGGCTCATCTCGCTCAGCGAGTACGGTGTGAGCAAGCCCGCCTCAGGCGGGATCAACCGCGATGTCTGGTATTTCTCCAACAATGGGGGAGCCAGCGCCTACAGATTCCAAAACAATGACTACTTCAATGCTTCCTTCACCCTGACGTTGACCGGCAGCGGCACTCCCAGCGTCGACTTGGAAGCCGGTTGGCTGTTCCACAATCCAAGTGGCAGTATCGGCGGCGATCTGCAATCCATCGTCATTGGAGGGAATGGAGCGGTCGTCCAATTCGGAGGGCCTTCGTATTACCCGTTCTCCCCCGCTGCAGGCGGTTACCCCCCTGCCGCTGGTTCGTCACCCCCCGGAGGCGTCCCAAACTACACACTAGGCGCAACGTATCTCATGGGGTTGAACTATGTCCTCGACCCGAACACCGGCATGAATGCATTTGAGTATTCCGTGAACGGGGTGTTCGCCCTGTCTTCGCCTGGCAACCCCTACTTCGACTTAGGCCCTGGTGCAGGCCCCACCGGCAGCCCCGCCAGCACGCTGGGGGGATATTTCCAAATCGGAAACGATCCCAACAATCCGAACAACTTCGGGACAGCGATCTTCGGGAATATCAGTATCGTTCCCGCACCCGTTCCCGAACCCTCCGCATTCGCTCTCTTGGGCTTGGGCATCGTGTCACTCCTTTTCCGTCGTCGCCGCATCTGATTTTTTACTCCGGCACGGCAGGCTCTCTCCTGCCGTGCCGTTAGCGGCAATAAGATTCATAAGAATCGATCAGTGACTTGGCGTTCTGATCCTGATAACGGCAGCTAGCCGCGGTTGGATTCATCAAGGAATTCGTGCGACCTTGGATTTGGTGACTTTGTTTTTTGTTCTTCTTACTCGTGATTCCACCTTTCGGCTAATTCATCCCGCCACGACCCGCTGCTGATACCAGCCACGCGAGGCGTTGCACACTTTGCACACCGAAAGCATCACCGGCACTTCCACCAGCACGCCGACCACACACGCCAGCGCCGCCCCCGAGCTTGGACCAAAGAGTGTAATGGCCACCGCCACGGCCAACTCGAAGAAGTTGCTCGCGCCGATGAGCGCGCCCGGAGACGCCACGTTGTGCGGCACTTTGAACCGGCGCATCAGCAGGTAGGTGAGACTGGAATTGAAATAGACCTGGATGAGAATCGGCACCGCAATCAGCACCACGGCAAACCAGCGCGTGGTCAGGTTCTCCGCCTGAAAGGCGAAGATGAGCAGCAGCGTCAGCAGCAACGCGAAGATCGTCACCGGCTGAAATTTCGGCAGGAAGTTCTTCTCAAACCAATCTTTGCCGTGCGACTTTAGCAGCAATGTGCGCGTGAACCAGCCCGCCGCCAGCGGAATCACGATAAAGACTACCACCGACGTTATGAGCACCTTCGAGGGCACGACCACGTTGGCCACGCCACAGAGAAACATCACGATGGGCGCGAAGGCCACGAGCATGATGAGGTCGTTCACCGCCACCTGCACGAGCGTGTAAACCGGGTCGCCGTCGGTGAGATAACTCCACACGAAGACCATCGCGGTACAGGGCGCAGCGGCCAGGATGATAAGGCCGGCGGTGTAATTTTTGGCTGTCTCCGGTTCAATCCACGGGGCAAAGAGGTGTTGCATGAACAGCCAGGCCAGGAACGCCATGCTGAATGGCTTGACCAGCCAGTTGACGAACAACGTCACCGCGAGGCCTTTCGGTTTGCGCGCGATGCCGCCGAGTGCGGTGAAATCCACCTTGAGCATCATCGGGAAAATCATCAGCCAGATGAGCACGGCGATGGGCACGTTGACCTGCGAGCCTTGGCTAAACTCAAGTTTGCTCAAGGAAGTGGTGAATGCCGGCGCGAGTTTGCCGAGCAGGACGCCGGCGACCATGCACAGGAAAACCCAGAGCGTCAGGTAACGCTCAAAAAACGCGAGGCGTTTTGGGGTGGTGGAATTTTCGTTGCTCATGGTTTCAAGGATTAATTTCTGAC
This sequence comes from Limisphaerales bacterium, assembly GCA_003161635.1. Classification (GTDB taxonomy): domain Bacteria; phylum Verrucomicrobiota; class Verrucomicrobiia; order Limisphaerales; family UBA11358; genus UBA11358. The sequence goes on along the minus strand of PMOA01000049.1, from coordinate 5,419 downwards.
TTTTTCATGCGCTCCACAGCAGATACAGGCCGGCAATCAACACCAGCGCACCGCAGATGCATTTTACGATGGTCACGCCTCTGGATTGCTCGTTCCAGTTCAGGAAGCGCTGCACCAGTTCGGTGGACGTGCCTGCCGCAACAATCACGGCGCAATGTCCGACACCGTAAGCCAGCAGCAGTGACACGCCGTAGAGCGGAGCCGTCTTCGCCAGCTTGAAGGTCACGGCCAGCATCGGCGCCATGTAGGCGAACGTGCAGGGACCGAGTGCAACGCCGAACACCAGTCCAAGAATGAACGCCGCTAGGAATCCCTTACGTTTCAAGCCCACCTGACCCGGTCCCGACCACGGCATGGAAATCACGCCGAGGAGGTAAAGACCGACGAGGAAGAAGATGGCCGCGACGAAGTAATTTCCCCAGCGTCCCACGTCACCCATCATGCGCCCCGCCGCCGCTGTGATGGCGCCGATGGCTGCGATGGTGATGAGGATGCCCACGGCGAAGAGCGTTGAAGTCCAGAACGCCCGCCGCGTGGTCACCTGGCCTTGCTCGCTGATGAAGCCCACAATGAGCGGGATGCTCGCGAGGTGGCACGGGCTGAGAATGATGCTGAGGACGCCCCACACGATGGCTGCGCCGAGTGCCAGGAGCGGCGCGCCTTCAACGGCGTGACTCAGGTTGGTGAAAAGTTGTTCCATGTCTCACTTCAACTCCACCCCGAGTTCCTTCCATTTGCCCAGAATGTCTTCCTTGCCGAAGAAACCCACGTGGCGGAAGAGTTCCTTGCCACTGGCGTCGTAGAAAATCTGTGTGGGAATCATTTCGATGCCGTAAGCCTTGCCCGCGTCGGGATTCTCCCAAACATCAATGAACTCGACGTTCATCCGGCCCGCGTATTCCTTTCGGAGTCCTTCCAGGATGGGCGCCATCATTTTGCACGGAATGCACTTTCCGGCACCGAGATCAACCAGCCTGGGAAGCGGTTTCGTTTCGGATGGTGCGGGGGCTGGCGTTGCCGGCGAGGAAGCGGGTGCCGGGTTGGATTGGACGATGTTTGGGATTGGGAAGGTGGCAAGATTGGGTATCTGCGGACAACACGCGCCTTTGCCGTCCGTAACGGACTGACGATTGGTTTGCTTGATGGCCAACACCACGCCAACCATGACAACCAAGGCGGTCACGACGCCGATTCTTGAGTTTTTGTTCATAGGATTCTCCGGCCGGGGGTTGAGGGTTTCAGTTCGCCGCCGGTTTCAGGATGGACTTGAGTTCATCCAACGACGGCACCTTGCCGGCGACTTTGACGGCATTGTCCACCACCAGCGCCGGGGTTGTCATCACGCCGAACGACATGATGCGTTTGAGGTCGGTGACCTTTTCGAGTTCGTATTGGAGGCCGAGCGATTGCGCGGCTTGTTCCGTTACTTCATAAAGTTTGGTGCATTTCGCACAGCCGGTTCCCAGGATTTGGATTTTCATGTCGGTTCTTCTTTCTAACGTGTCTTTCACATGATGAAATTAAACAGGTAACGCCCGAAGAATGCCAGACGCTTCGGCTCGTTGGCCGGAACGGCAGTGGCGGCGGAGGATTGATTGCTCATAGCGGCTTGGAAAGTGAAACGTGAAACACTGAGGTTAATGACAACCGCAGCTTGGGCCGCAGCAAGTGCTGCCTGACGACGGCTCGCCGCCGGACTTGCCACTGGACAACACGCCGAAGCCACCCAGCACGACGCGGCGGATCGGTTCGTCGGTTTCGGGGTGCTTGGTGAGTGGCGCAGCGTTCATGTTCTGCTTGAACTCGAAGTATCGCGGCTTCTCGCCGGACTTCGACGGGATGGTTTCGTAAACGTAAGTGGTCATACCAATTCCTTGTCGGTTCAGATTTGTGGTTTGAAAAAGCTGCCGCAATTTCTCCGGCCCCACCGGTTCCTCGGCCACCCAGGGTACGATGGCGGTTCGCTTGGAGAATTTGCCGCTGACTTCCCGGATGTAGGGCAGCTCATCCGCGCCGCGCGCCACGAGCAACGGGTCGCGCGAGCCGCTTTGGGCGAAGCTTTGGTTGATGACCCACGCGAACGGCTCAATCTGGGCGCGGCGCAAGTCGTCTTGCAACATGGCGGCCTCGTGAACGGGTGTGGCTTCGGGCAGCGTAACGACGAGAACACGCGTGAAGCTGGCGTCACGCAGCCGGGGCAGGAGGTTCAGCACTTCCTCCGGCATGTCGCTGGCGCGCTTGGCGATTTCGCGGTGATACGCCTCGGTCGCATCCAGCAGCAACAGTGTGTGCCCGGTCGGCGCCGTGTCGAGCACGACGAAGGCGTCTTCGCCTTGCGCCACCGTGCGCGCGAAGGCGCGGAACACCGCAATTTCCTCGGTGCAGGGCGAGCGCAGGTCTTCTTCGAGCAAGGCGCGTCCGCTGGCGTCGAGGCTCTTGCCGGTGGTGTTCATCACCTGCTCAACGTAAGCCCGTGTCTCGGCTTGCGGGTCAATCCGGCTGACGTGCAATCCTTCAATTTGTCCTGCAGCCGCCGCGACGTGGGCGGCTGGATCGGTGGTGCTGAGATGCACTTTGAAGCCGCGGCGTGCCAGTTCGGTCGCAATGGCGGCGGCGACGGTCGTTTTCCCCACGCCACCTTTGCCCATCGTCATGATAACGCCCCGACCGGCTTGGGCAAAGTCATCCACCAGCTTGGCCAGCGATTCCAGCGGAGGGAGAGACGGCGGCTGGGTGGCTCGCGAAGATTCCGGAAGCTCCACTTTACCGTTCTGCGCCAGCGCCCGCAGTGCCGGAAGGCCAATCAGATTGTGTGTGCGCAACGGCACTTCGGTGACGGGCAGGCGCGCGAGGAAGGTTGCGCTCGTCGTCAACGCTTTCGCTCCCCGCCCTTCCAGGGCCAGGGCAACCGGATCGGAGTCGGCAGCCTTGAAAAGCCCGTTCAGGATAAGCCGTTGGTTGCGCACACCAATGGCGGCGAGTTCGCCGCTGGTGCGTTCGGCTTCGGCGAGCGCGGCCTTTTGCGCGCGGCTCACCAGCACCAGAGTCGTTCGCTGGCCATCCGCCAGGGCCGCGACGGCGTTCTCGTAAATCACTCGCTGCTTCTGCAACCCCGCCAGCGGTCCCAGACAGGAGTTGCCGGTGGTGTTGGTATCGAGGAAGCCGGTCCAGGCCGTGGGCAGCGTCATGAGCCGCAGCGTGTGCCCGGTAGGCGCGGTGTCGAAGATGACGTGGTCGAATTCGGCAGTGGCTTCGGGTTGGCCGAGCAACCGGGAAAATTCATCGAACGCGGCAATCTCCATCGTGCAAGCGCCGGAGAGCTGTTCCTCCATGCCTCTCACGATGGCTTCCGGCAGTTTGCCGCGATACGGCCCCACGAGCTTCTCGCGGTAGGCGCGGGCGGCGGCTTCCGGGTCAATATTCAACGCCAAAAGATTCGGCACGCCGGGAATCTGCGTGGGCGTCGAGGCCAACTGCTGGCCCAGAACCTCATCGAGATTGGACGCCGGGTCAGTGCTGACCAGCAACACCCTGCGGCCCCGGTCAGCCAGGGTTATGGCAGAAGCGCAGGCTAGGGAGGTTTTTCCGACGCCGCCCTTGCCGGTGAAAAAGAGAAAGCGGGAAGGAGCATCCAGAAAGGTGCTGAACGAATCTGCGGGCTCGGCGTTCGTGGTTTGAGTAGTCATTCTTAGAACGTTGCCAACAAATAGAACCCTGCGCAGACGAGCAGAACGCCCGCGACGACTCTGATTGCCGCCTCCGCCTTCTGCGCCTTGAGGGATGCCTTTCCGAACGCCACACCGAACAGGATGGCACCGAGCGGCAGGCTGAAGCCCACGCCAAACGCCGCCATGAGGACCATGCCCCAGAGTATATGCCCCATCAATATGCTGGCGCCGATGACGATGAAGATTCCGGGATTGCACGGCAGGGAGGCTGCCGCCACGCCGCCTCCCATCAATAACCCCACAACCACCGTGCCCAGCATCCCATGGATGGCGGATCGCGTTTCTGTCTTCCGAACAAGCTGCGGCAGTTTCAACGGCAAAAATTTGAGCGCGGCCAATCCCAAAACGACCGCAATGACGCCCGCAAAGAGCTTCCAGTATCTCCCCAGCAACGCCTGCGCGGCCTGCCCCACAAACCCAGCGACAAACCCCAGAATGATCAGCGCCAGCGTGGTGCCGACCATGAACGAGATCGCCGACGCAAATGCCGTTTTCCGGTTGGCGTCTTCACGCGAGCCCGAGTAAGCCACCAGCATCCCCACGGCCGGCAAGGTGCAACAAGCGCTGGCCAGGGCGCTCACCAATCCCAGCAGCAAAGCCAGCGGCAACGCCGCCGGCCCCATGCTGGCCGATTGGAGTGTTTCTGTAACCCACTGCATCATGTGGAATGTCCCTTGTTTACCTCACTTCTTGGAGCAGCATCCGGCTCCGGCCGAAGGACCACAGCCGCCGGCACTGGAAGCGGCAAGATATCCTTGCACCAGTTTTGTCTCCGTGATGTCGCCGGAAATAGGACTCGTCCCGCGCCCTTTGACCATAGCCAGAACGCCCGGCACGGATATCTGCTTCGCAATCTGATCGTAATCAGGCGAACCTGGTTTCAGGGTGAAAAGGCCGATCTTCTTTCCCTGTGCCTCAATCGTGCGCGCGGCCCCATTCATCGCTGTTGAGGGGGGATTGGCGGAAGCTCCTTCCTTGCCGGGCAGGAAGACGAAGACGGCATCCGGCTTGGCGGCCATGGTATTCAACTCGGAAAGCGACCCGATGGTTTCCACGCTCTTTTCAGTCATTGGAGCAGACGAGCTTGAGTTCGTAGCGGCGATGGGCAGCGCAAATGCTTGCTCTGATGTTTGGGGTGGTGCCGCGTTGCTCTTAACGACGGCACGCGCCACCATCGCCATAGCGGCAACGAGCACAAGGGCGCCGATAATCCTGCGCGTTTTACTTTGAGTTCCAGTGGCGTGGCAGCCGCATCCGGGACCACAGGCAGAAGCCTGTTCTTTCAGCAATTCCATGTTGTCGGTAGGTTTCCCGTTTTCATTTGGTGTATTCATAGTTCATCTTTCGTTGTTGTTAATGTTTATCTTTCACTACCACAGCAATCGCTCCCCGGAGAATCCTTGGCATCACAGCAGGCACCGCTTGGTTTGTCGGCGCTCGCTTGGTCGCCGCAACACGGATCGGAAGCCGTCGCCGGATTGCTGAGGCTGGCCCCAGTCAGTTTGTCGGCGAGCCGGAGGATGGCCTGATGCGGAGAATCCTTCACGCTGGCGGCTATTTTCACCGCGCTCGCCATGTCCGTCTTGGAAACGCCAAGACGCTGCGCTTCGCGGTAGTGATACTTGAGACAAGGCTCGCAGTTGGCCGCGATGGCGGCACCGATGGCAACTAACTCCGCAACGGCAGGACTG
>PMOA01000025.1 GCA_003161635.1 Limisphaerales bacterium | reverse complement strand
TTGGCGGCATCGGCATTGAAAATCGTGGTCACGTCCTTTTCAAACTTCGGGTCGTCAGAAACCTGCACGACGACATCAAGGTAAACCCGGGCCTGTGAATGAAAATGCCAGACCACGACAGCGTAAATTTTCACTTCTTTTTCCAGATCGATCTGCACCCATTGCTTTCCCGGCCCAAGTTCGACCCACGACCCTTCGTCACCTTCCTTGTCGCCATCCGTGATCAGGTCGAGCGTGCCGATGACCGGGTCGTTGTCGCTGGAGGTGACTTTTTTGTTCCTGGCCAGATTAACCGTGCCGGCGGGGACCATGAAATCGGGCCGCTTGCCGGTGCGGGCCGGTTCGAGATTGGCGAGCTTGATGGGAACCGGCGTGCCGACAAACAGGGGTTTGGGCAGATCGGTTTTGAGCGCCACCTGGGCTTCCGCCAACGCGGCGGTGGTGGTGAGCAGCGCGGCGATCACGGACAATTTCAAAAACATTTTATTCATCGGACGATGGATTCAAGCTTCGGTTTCCTGCGGGGTTATGACAATCGTTTTTTGGGCGGCGATGGCTTCGTTCGCCTTGTGGATGACGTATTCGCTGGGGAAGGCCTCGTCGGCGGGGCAGTTTAATCTGGCTTTGCCCCGGATGGCGTTGAAAAAATTTTCCAGGTGCGGCTGATGAATCGCCTTGCTGAACGTCACGGGAATTTCATATGCCGCGAGCTGGGCGGTTTCGCGCACGTCCACCCTGGCGGCATCGGGCGTGGCGGCGGCACCGCTGGTCCTGGCGCGGATGTAACCTTTCTGAACCAGTTCGTCCCACGAGGGTGCGCGGGCTTCGCGGTAAATCGCGGTCAGGTTCGGATTTTCCGACATTTTAAGCGAACCTTCGTCGCCCATGAAATATTCGAAGTAGCCGCCGCCGGCGCTGGTCGTGGTCTGCACCTCATAAAACGCGCGGGCCACGCCTTCCGGAAGCTGATATTCGTAAATCACCATCACGTTGTCATACCACTCGTGGTTTTTGTAGTAATCAATCCCGCCGCTGGCCATCACGGATTTGGGCGGAGTGCCGAACCACCAGTTATAAATATCAATCTGGTGCGCGCCCAGATCGGAGAGCGGGCCGCCGCCGAGGTTTTTGAACCAGCGCCAGTTGCGGAACTGGTGCATGTCGGCGTAACCGTATTTCGCCAGTTGCTCCGGGGACATCGCGGCCTTCTTGGGCCAGCCAAAATCCTCCGTGACTGCGCGGTTCCACTGCCCGTTGGCGGCGGTGAGGCGGCCGAGAATTTTCGCATCGCGCACCAGCCGGTTGAGCGCAAAAATATAACGCGGATTGCTGCGACGTTGATGGCCGATCTGCAACAGTTTGCCCGTCTCCCGCATCGTCTGAACCATCGAACGCGCGCCTTCAATGGTGTTGCTCATCATCTTCTCGCAATAGACATCAAGTCCGGCCTTCAGACAGGCGTTGGTGATGGGCGCGTGCCAGAAATCCGGGCAGGCCACGACGACGGCCTGCAAATCCTTTTCGCCGGCGAGCAAATCCTCGTAATTTTCGTAGGCGCGCACTGCGACGCCCATTTTCTTCAGGTAACGTTCCCCGTAGGTGCGGGCGTATTCCCAGATGTCACAAAAGGCAACCAGCCGGATGCCGTCAATTTTCAGCAACGATTCCAGCAAAACGCGGCCCTGGGCGCCAAAACCGACGAGCGCGATATTGATTTTATCGTTCGCCGACTTGGTCTGCCCGAAAACTGTTGCGCCGGAAGCCAGCATCAAGCCCGCACCAGCCGCAGCGGTGGTGCCGATGAATTCGCGGCGGGTGAGAGGTTCATTCACCATTTTTTGAGGAGGGCAAATTTGTTGTGTTGGGCGAGCATCAAAGCCAGCGCGACGAGCGCAACATGGATGCCGAGCCACGAAATGCCGTCGTCCTGCTTGATTAAAATCAAACCGGCGGTCAACGCGATGTAAATCAAACCTTGCACGAAGAGCGACAGCCGCGTGCCGAGGCCGACTAACAGCATCACGCCGGTGGCGATGAGCGCCGGCCCCAACAAATGATCAAACGTTGTCAGCGCGAGTTGGGGCAGCAACGGCTCGTTCGCGAACCTGTCCTTGAGCGGTGCGGGAACGCCGGAGTAATTTGTGAGCGCATAAAATTTCACCTTCACGTCAATCATCGCGCCGCTGGGATCTTCCATGCCGGTGGTCGGATCAATCAGTGGTTTTTGGATGGTCTTGTACGCGCCGAATTTTTCGACGCCCGTCAGGATGGCGCGCACCGCCAGCCAGCCGCGCAGCACCAGGAAGGCGAGCGTCTGGTTGCAGCCGCAACCGTCGGTTGCCGGGTCATGGGTTTCGACCGCGGCCATTTTTTTTGTTTCGTTAGATTCGCTCATGTTAAAATTGTGTCAAACTTGGAGATGCAGTTGCGCGCATAAAGGTTTCAAGACCTTGTATTTTTTTAAAACGACATTCCTCATGGAGCATCAAACAGATTCCACCCAATACCCGTTTGGTGCGGCAATGTGGCCTGGCGAACTTCCCGGCTGCGGTTGCACGGCACGGTCCTGATTGCCCCCCTGCATCTCCTACCGGCTTCCGCGACCACGCACGAAGCCGATGCTCTGGGCAACCGCTGGCACATTATTCATCCAGTCGTATTCATATTCAATCGAGGCGTTGCCATTGAAATGCTGCCGTTTCAACTCGCCCAGAATGGCGGGAATGTTTGAGACTCCCGTGCCGAACGGAACGTCGTGGGCGTTCGGAGATTTTTCGTTCAAATCCTTCAGATGCGTGCTGATGATGCGCCCGCGCAAAATTTTCAGGCAGGCCACCGGATCCAGGCCGGAGCGCACCCAGTGACCGACATCGGCCGTGGAGCCAATGCGCGGGTCGCGATCCTTGACGACGCTCAAAACGTAATGAGGATCCCACATTTTGTAGCCCGGATTGTCCGGCTGGCGCGGATGATTGTGAAAACCGACGCGGATGTCATATTCCTTGACGAGCTTTTCAATCGTGTCCAGCGCCTCCACGGATTCGGTGGTGATGCCGTAAAGCTCGAACTTTTTGGCGAACTCAAAAATTTTCCGCGCGCCGGCCTCATCATTGGGGATGTTCACGACGCCGTAATTCACGGCCCGGATGCCGTATTTTTTCAACTGCGCCTTGACCGCCGAGACCATTTCGTCGGTGGCATTGTGGTCGAATTTCAAGCCGGGCTGCTCCGGGCTGAATTTCTGGTCGGGATAAAATTCAATGACCTTGCCGCCGGCTTCCGCCGTTTTCTGGATGGCCTCCATCACGGTGAATTCGCGGAATGTCCACGCCTGGCAGCCGAGCGCGATGCCGCCGGTCAGGCAGTTTTCAGGAATGGGGGCGGCGGCGACGGTGAGGCCCGCGAGGCTGAGTGCGGTGGCGATGGCAGTGAGATGGGCGAGTTGAATTTTCATATTGTGATCTTTGTGTTAACTCAGTTTTCAATTTTTTCAGACTGGCCGTTTATGCAAGCAACCCGTTTGGGGTATGGCCATGTCTTGGATTTTGGAAAATTATGCCAATAACCTGCTTGTTCGCCAAGCCTCAAGTCACATGGTGGCGTCACATAAACATGCGATACTGCCGGCCGTTTTATTTCTTTAAGGCGATTGAATTGATTGCTAGCTTCTTCTAATGAAATTATCCGGTAATACCCAAGCGCTTCGTTGGAAGCGTCGCGACTTTCTCAAAACCGCCACCTTGGCCACCGGCGCGGTGGTTTTTGGTGTCCCAACCTTGCTGCGCGGGAGCAATCTGAACAGCAAGTTGAACATTGCCGCCATCGGTGCGGCGGGCAAGGGCGCAAGCGACACGGATTACTGCAGCGGCGAAAACATCATCGCCTTGTGCGACGTGGACAGCGAGTATTGCGCGAAACAGCTCCAGAAATATCCGCAGGCGAAGTTTTACCGGGATTTCCGCATCATGTTTGACGAGATCGGCAAGAGCATTGACGCCGTGACCGTCTCCACGCCGGATCACTTCCACACCATCGCCGAATCCCATGCCATGCGATTGGGCAAACACGTCTATGGCCAGAAGCCGCTGACGCAGACCATTTACGAGGCGCGCTACCTCCGCGACCTGGCGCATGAAACCGGCGTCGTCACGCAAATGGGCAATCAAGGCAGCGCGGCGGATGGCTTGCGCCGGGCCGTCGAATGTATTCAGGCCGGAATCATCGGGCCGGTGCGTGAAGTCCACATCTGGACGAACCGCCCGATCTGGCCCCAGGGAATGGCGCGGCCGGAAGGTTCAGACCCGGTTCCCGATACCCTGAACTGGGATGTCTGGCTCGGTCCGGCACCGGTTCGTCCATATAAAAAGGATGTCTACCAGCCATTCAACTGGCGCGGTTGGTTGGATTTCGGCACGGGTGCAATCGGCGACATGGCGTGTCATACGATGAATATGACGTTCCGCGCCTTGCGCCTCGGTTACCCGACGGAGGTTGAGGCTGAAGCTTTCGGCGGGATGAACACGGAGACTTATCCCATCGGTTCCAAGATTCGTTTTCAATTTCCCGCGCGCAAAGTCGAAGTTGCCGCGGCGCACAAAACCCTCTTCCACCGGCACGACATCGTTGAACTGGCTCCCGTCAACCTCTGGTGGTATGACGGCGGCCAGCCGCTCGCGGACAATCCATCCAAGCACGATGACAGCAACAAGCCGCCGCGTGAACTCCTGGCGGACATCGCCGAAATGCTCGGCGAAATTCCCGGCAGCGGCTGCCTGCTCATCGGCGACAATGGCACCGTGTTTTCCCCGGATGATTACGGCGAGCAATTTTTTGTGAAGTTGCGCGACGACAAGAAATTTACACACTTCAAAAAACATCCGGCCGTGGCGCAGATCCCGCAGGTCATCCCACGCAACCCGTTCACCGGCGACAACGACCAGCGGCAGCATTTGGAATGGATCGCCGCCATCAAGGAAAACAAACCGCAACTCTGTTACTCGCGTTTTGCCATCGCCGCGCAATTCACGGAAATCTTGCTGCTCGGCGATGTCGCCCTGCGGGTGGGCAAAAAAATTGAATGGGACGGCCCGGCCATGCGCGCGACCAATGCGCCCGAAGCGGCGCAGTTCGTCAAACGTGACAACCGCACCGGCTGGAACCTCGCTTGACCCATGGAAACCAATTACACCCGTCGCGTCTTCATCAAGACAACCGGGGCCGCGGCCCTGGTTGCCGCCGCCCTGCCGGTCTGGGCGCAGGATGATAAAAAAATCACCGTGGCCTTCGTCGGCGTCGCACACATCCACACGCCGGGTTACCTGGATGAGATAAAAAAACGCGCCGATGTGCAGATCAAATACGTCTGGGATCACGATCCGAAACGCGCCGAACGCAGCGCGGAAAAGGCCGGCGCCCAGACGGTCGCCGATGTCAAAACCATCTGGTCGGACCCGGAAATTTCCGCCGTTATCATCCTGTCCGAGACGAATCTTCATTACGAACTGGTGCTGGCGGCGGCGGCGGCGGGCAAGAACATGTTCGTTGAAAAACCCCTGGGCATCACGGCGGACGAAAGCCGGAAGATGGCCGGGGCGATTGAGAAAGGTAATTTGATTTTTACCACCGGTTACTTCATGCGGACCGACCCGAAAAACCTTTTTCTAAAAGGTGAAATCGAAAAGGGTAATTTCGGAAAAATCACCCGGGTTCGCGGCTCCAATTGCCACAATGGTTCGCTGGGCGGATGGTTCGACACGGAATGGCGTTGGATGGCTGACCCGAAAATCGCCGGCGTGGGCGCGTTTGGCGACCTTGGCACGCACAAGCTGGACATCCTCATGTGGCTGTTGGGCGGCATTGATTCGGTCGCCGCGGAAATTCATCCGGTCACGGGCCGTTACGGCGATTGCGATGAAACCGGGGAGGCGTTGATCCGTTTTAACAATGGTATTATTGGCACGCTCGCCGCCGGTTGGGTGGACATCGAAGACCCGGTGAAACTGCTCATCAGCGGCACCGAAGGCCAGGCGTTCATCGTGAACGACCAGTTGTTTTATCGCAGTCAGAAAATTGCCGACAGCGACAGTCACAAACCCTGGACCGATCTGCCAAAATCGCCCCAAGCGCCGATGGATCAATTTTTGAACGCAATCACCGGGGTTAAAAACGAGCCGCTCGTCACTCCCCAGGAAGCGGCCGCCCGCGTCGCCGCCATGCAGGCCATGTACAAAGCCGCCCGCGAACACAAATGGGTCAGGGTTTCGTAAGGTTTATTTGTCTCCGTCAGCGGACGTCAGTTGCACCGGCTTGTAACCGCCACGCGACTTGAAATAAACAATCAGCGCGAGGTAGCAGGCCAGCGTGAAAATGGGAAACAGCGCCATCTTGCCCAGAGCGCTGAACTGGCCGGTGGTCGTGGCGGAGGTGATCGCGGCCTGCGACGTTTCATCCGTCACGGCGGCGCTTTTCACCGGGTCAATCGCCTTGTATCCGCCCAGCAGATAACTTTTCTCCACCGTCACGGTCTGGTAAAGCGCGGGGCTGGCGGACTCCAGTTGTTTCGTCGCGGAAGTTTCCTGCAAATAGCCGATGAACGGCGCCCCGAGAATGCCCACGGCCAGCATTCCGATCCCGCCAACGGCATTCAACGTCAATGCGCCGCCTTTCGGACATTGCTCCGACGTCAAACCAAGAATTGTCGGCCAGAAAAATGTTTTGCCGATGCCGTAAAGTGTCGCGGCGGCAAAAATGACGAACATGCCCGCGCCGCTGGTTTTGGAAAGCGCCACCAATCCCAGCGCTGCCAACGCTGAGCAGGTCGCGAGCAGACCCAGCGGAGAGAGTTTGTGGATCAGCGGCCCGGCGGAAAAACGCAGGATCACCATGATCGCCGACGTGTAAACCAGCACCCATGCGGGATTGTGTCCGGCAGCCTGCATTGGCGTTTGCATCAGCGAGGTGATCCAGCCGTCCGTGCCCAGTTCCGTCGTCGCCTGCGGCATCATGATAATGATCAGAAAGGCGAGGATGGGCCGGCCAAAAGACTTGGTAACAACGGCAAAAATGGCGACGACCCCGCCGGTGAGCCCCCAAACCAAGCCGCTGCTCCAGCCGAAAACCTGTCCGAGTTGGGCGAACACCAGTCCAAAACCGACGAGCGCGCCAAACGCGCCGAGTTCCTTGAGCATCGCCAGATAACTGACGCCGGCCTGCTCGCGTTCGCTTTTGGGAAATTTCAAGCTGACCAGAATGAAAAAGAAAATGAACGCGGGAATCAAAATCAGCCCCAACGTAAGCCGCCAGTCGGTATTCGCGGCCAGCGCAATCGTGCACAGCCCGCCCAGCACCAGTCCGCCCGGCCAGCCGGCATGCAAACGGTTGAGCCATTTCGTTTTGTCCGTGTTGAACATCGTGGTGACGATGGGATTGATATACGCCTCCACGCTGCCATTGCCGAGGCCGAGGATGATGCTGCCCCAGTAAAGCAATTGATAACCGTGCTTTTGCGCCGCGACCAGCGCATCGCCGGTGACG